>JBLHNG010000781.1:0-4205 GCA_047621685.1 Myxococcota bacterium
GGCAGCAGCAGCATCCGAGACCACCGATCCCTCCCATGCCGAGGGCCGCTATCTCAAGGCCCGGGTCGCCCTTGCCCGAGGTGAGGGGGAGCTGGCAAAGTCCAGCTGGGCTGTCGAGCCCCCCACGGGAGCGCGCTATGCCGTCGTCCTGCCGCTCATCTTCCAGCAGACCGGCGAGCTGACCGAGATCCCGCCGCTGCTCTCCGAGCCGGATGTCCTCCTCCAGATCGCGGCAGACGAAAACCGCTGGGTGGAGGAGCCACCGGAGGATCGGCTGAGCCGGGTCGGTGCGCTGCTCACGGAGGAGCGCCGCAGTCTCTCTCCCCGACATCGGGCCCGGCTCCTCTCCGTCCAGGCTGAGCTGAACGAGGAGCTGAATCGGGAAGCGGCCGCCCGTCGCGCATGGCAGCAGGCCCTGGACACCGACGGCTACCACCCACGATACCTCTATGAGATTGCCAGTCGCGAGCTGACCGGAGGCCATCCCCTCGACGCCTTCGGCCGCCTGAGCCGGTGTGTCGCCAGCCATCCAGCGGACGAGAGCTGCCAGCGGGCCGCGCTCATGGCCCTTCTGGAGCTGGATCGCATCGACGAGGCCCGGGCTCAGGTCACAGCCTGGGAAGCCGTCTCCAAAGACGCCACCCTCGCGAAGGCCTGGCTGGCGGTCGCAGAGGGCAGGGCAGGGGCCGCGCTGGAGCTGCTCAAAGAGAGCACCTCCGACAGCGCCTCCGTCGACAGCGCCTCCGTCGACAGCGCCTCCATCGGCAGCAACCCTGACGATTCGGGTCTGGCCTGGTACCTCTCTGGGCTCGCCCGGGGCCACCAGAAAGACACCCGAGCCGGAGAGGAGCTGGCAAGAGCGAGCACTCTCCTGGCACAGTCCAGTCACCCCGAGCTGCGAATGCTCGCGGAGCGCGCCCGAGCCGCTCAGATCGAGCACGGTCCCCGAAGTGAGTCCGCGCGCCTCGTCAGGACCCTCCGCACTGAAGGCTCTCTCGATCCGGTCGTCCACCTCCACCTCGGTCGGTACTTCGAGTCGCTCGGACGCCGCACCGATGCCACCCAGCACTTCGCGCGCGCCGGGCAGCTTGCGGAGCAGAACGGGCGGGTCCTGTTCGAGCTGGGGCGGGTCTACTACGGCCCCAAGACTGCCTGGGCCTTTGATCTCTGGCAGCGATACCTGGAGCTGAGCCCATCTGGCGAGCGTGCAGAGCAGACCCAAAAGCGACTCGAAGAGTAGACTCGAAGAGTAGCCGCACACGGCGAGCGTTCTTCCAATCCTGGCGTCCTCTGGTGTTCTCTGGGAATCCGGTATCGAAGTACAGCTTCCTGCAACGGAAACACTTTTGTGCCAGACGCCGTTAGCAGGCTTGACGATTCCGAACACTCCCTTTATCCTGCCGCCTGTTCCGAGCGGATCGGACGGGTTATCATGAGCATAAGCTCACCCTGGAGGAGACTATGAGCACACGAACTCTGGCCCTGGCCCTGGCTTTCGGCCTGCCCCTTATCGGTTGCGGTGACAAAGGCGACACCGGAGAGGCCGACGAGGAGGCTGACGCCGACACCGACACCGACACCGACGCCGACACCGACGCCGACCCCGACTACCTTGAGCTGACCAGTCTCAGGGCGAGCTGGACCGCAGCCATCAAGGACGGTCAGATCACCTCCAATGTGGATGCCAACTACGGCAACTACTTCTCCATCGTCATGCACTCCGACTACTGGGACGGCAGCAACTCCGACACCGAGGCATGCATCGCCTACGTCGAGACTTCTGGCCTCGAGTACGACCTGGTCACCTACGCTGATGCTGGCGCCACCTACGGCGGCTGGAACATTCCCGCTGGCTCCAGCTATGCCACCACGGCAGGCTGCAAGCTCGTTGACCCCGCCAACCAGTTCGGTGCCGACCCGGCTGGCATCTGGTTCCAGAAGTACGACTGGGGCTTCGGTCTCGGTCCGGACACTGGCAAGTGGGCCGATGATCTGAGCGGCTACTACGACTCCTGGGCTGAGGGCTTTGTTCTCCACCAGGTCACTGGTGTTGAGGAGATCAGCGAGTTCAACTACGTCGTTGCGTATGCCATGAACGAAAAGGGTGGCGTGGACACCGAGACCCTCATTGATCTCAGCGGCCTCACCAACGGCGACCCCCTCCCCGATGGCTGGTACTACGCTGGTACATATGCTGGATTCACCTTCAACTAGACCCGTTGGACTGAAACCCATGATCATGCTCCCCCTGTTCATTGCCTGCGGCGGACAGGGGGATGCTGTCTTCTGGGGTTTCCAGCACGCCAACCTCACCGTCAGCGGTGATCGCCTCTCCGGCTACCAGATATGGGAGCTGTATGGCGAGAAGTGGGAGCGAAAGCAGAAAGAGAAGCACCACATCTGCTCTGTGGTTCAGACCCTGACCGGGGTGGAGACCGACTCGGAGATCGAGGGCTGTCTGAGCTGTCTGGCGGTCTATGAGGTGAACCTGGAGCTGCTGGAGTCCGACTGTGATCCAAGCATCAGCGAGCGTGAGGATCTGGCGGGCATGATCCGATTCGGGATCGGTGCCCTGCCGGAAGAATTGGAAGAAGACGCCCCCTACTCAGATGCAACTCTTGGCTGGTATCAGGGCTGGGACGACGCATCAGCCACCATCCATGGCTACGCCTGGCAGGATCCTGAGCCGACGGAGCCCATCTGGGGAGACGGCGCATTTACCCTCTGGCCGGCGTACACCTGGCAGCTTGATTGATCAACAAGCCTCGTCAGGCTACGGTCCGATCAGGTCAGGCGCGACCACACGAGTCCGCCATGCGCGTAAAGTCGATTCTTCTGCTCCCCCTCTTCTTCTGCTGCACTTCCTGCAGCAGCAGCAAAGACATGGCGCTCGGTGCGGATGAAGCATCTGACACCGGCATGGCCGATACAACGAATGAGTCAGATACCGGCTCCGCAGATACGGACACCGCCATCTTCGTCGAGCCGATGTGGTGGCGACTGTCTGCCTCAATGACCCTCTACGAAGGGGTTCCGCTGCCGGAGAAGAGCAGCCTGCTGATCGAGCTGCTGGATGGAGAGGACGAGTCGCTCTGCGTTCAGGAAGTGGCCCTGGAGGGGGTCGAGAAGATTGAGCCGACCAACGATGTCATCGTGTCGTGGTGGCAGCTCACCCCGACCGCGAGCGACCACCTCTGCGGCGTCTACGACTTTCCGCTGCCCGGCGTGATCCGCATCGGGATCGGTGAGATGCACCCCGACATCTTCGCGGCGGCGAATTCGCTCAGCACCATCGACGCTGAGGCCCCCCTCAACGCAGCCTACGCCTCCATCTCAGACGACGGGCAGATCTACGTCTACGGAGTCGCCGGCACACCAGAGGCCTATGAGGGACTCGGTGAGGTCGCTGTCGCGGATCCCCTGTCGGATGGGCTGTGGCAGCTCAAGCCGGTGTATCGCTTCTCATTCTGAGCGAGAAGAACCGGCCCGGTAGTCAAGCGGACGCCACAGAGCGTCGAGGCCACCGAGACACCTGACTACCGGGCCGCACACCATCCCAACCCGGAGGGCAGGGGTGTATTCCCGAGATATTGGTGGCTCATGTCCACTGACCAATTCGACCTCACCGGCGTCCTTCATCTCCTCCCGCTCCCTGCCGCACCGCTGTCCTCACCCGGCTTCCGCGCGGTCCAGGAGCGCGCCCTGGCCGATGCAGAGGCGCTGGTCGAGGGCGGCGTCTCTTCCTGCATCATTGAGAACCTCGGCGACGCACCGTTCTCGGGAGGAATGGTCCAGCCGCACGTCCCAGCGATGATCGCGGTCATTGGAAGTGCGATCCGGGCTCGCTTCGGGGATTCGTTGAAGCTCGGCGTCAACATCCTCCGCAACGATGCGATGTCGGCCCTGGGCGCAGCAGCGGCCTGTGGTGCTGAGTTCGTGCGGATCAATGTCCATGTGGGGGCAGCCTGGACGGATCAGGGACTCATCGAGGGGAGGGCACACGAGACCCTGCGATACCGCAGAGAGCTGGGGGCTGAGGGCATCCAGATCGCTGCGGACATCCTCGTCAAGCACGCAGCACCCGCTGGGCAGACCGATCTGGGGGAGGTCGCCCGGGAGACCGCCTGGCGTGGGGGCGCGGACATCCTCATCGTCACCGGGTCACGCACTGGCGGAGTCACGGATCTGCGACAGGTCGATCAGGC
>JBLHNG010000782.1:0-4203 GCA_047621685.1 Myxococcota bacterium
GGTTGGAATCACCACCGTCCTTCAAGGATTCGCCCCTCTCTGCTTTTGATGTTGCCGACCTGTACTGCTCGCCCTTCGGGCTTCTCAGCGTCATGGCGATGGGATGACGGCGGGTTCTTCGTCCCCGGATGGTTGAGATTCGCCATCGTCGGCGCCATTCTTTTTCTGGCCACTCCGCTCCAACGCAGGCCTGACGGCCCGCTTATGTCGCTGCGTTCAAGGGGGCTGCACTCACTACGTTCGCCGCCCCCTGTGACCCCCAGCATGACACCAATCACTCACCACACACCGCACTCTCAAAGGACCTTCCTGTGTAGTAACGAGGACTCCAGCCTCACAGCGGTTTCGCTACTCCGTCGGAGCCAGGATCCCGGCACCTTCAATGCTCCCATCCGCATTGATCCGCCCCATCCACGCTGCCTGGGTGAAGTTGTCGTCCACGACCCCCTGGTTGCGCAGCCCCTGAGCCGTCGACTCCACATACGCCCACTGTCCGCCGCTGACATCAAACCGCCCGCCGGTCTGGGCGACGACGTTGTAGAGCGTGGTGGTGGCGGTGGAGGAATCGCCGCCATCGTCGAAGCCGTAGGTGGAGCTGGTGTTGCTCAGCCCGATGTTGCCGCGCCCGGCACCCAGGATCGCGACCTCTCCATCGGCATCCGCGATGACCTCGTTCTTCAGGACGCTGCCGCCGAGGGTGCCAAACTTGCTAAATATCTCAAATGCGACCGCGCTGTTCTTGTGCTTCCAGGTGTCCCCGGCCTCAGCAATGCCCTTCTTCGGCAACAGCTGATCGAGGGGGGCAACCATGCGGCGCATGACGAGCCGGAGCTTCTCGTGGATCTCCCGCTGGCGCTCATCGACCTTGGCGACCCCCTCCAGGTCGACCACCTTCAACCGACCGTCCGCCCCGATCTCAATCTCGACGACCGCGCCAGTCAGCAGCCCGACATACTCCGCGAGCACTTCATCGACCTGTGGGGCATCAGACTCGTGCTGAGGTGCGCCCTGGAGCCCGATGGTGTCGATGGTGCAGGCCACCTTCCAGCCCTTGTTCAGCTCCGTACCTGAGCAGGTCATGTCTGCGGCGGCCATGATTGCCACTGAGCGGACGTTGATGTTCTGGATCGCCAGCAGCTCGATCGGGTTGAAGTGCAGGATGAGGGTCTCGGCGTGGTACCGGACGGTCTTGCCTGTCCAGTCGAGGTTCATCTCAGAGGCGCCGGCAGCGGAAAGCAGAGAGAGAATCAGCATACGGACGTTCTAACCGCTCAGGTGGCGCTGTGCTGGAGCGGCCTCGTGGCTGCTGGAGGCGCGGTGAGCAGAGTGCGACGTACCGCCCGGGCGGCGAGGCGCAGGAGGATGTCAGGCGTCTGCGTCGGATCGATGCAGGACTGAAGCGCCGCAAGCGCACCAGACTCCAGTGCCGCCAGGATCCGGCCAAAGTCACTGGCATCATCAATTGCCGAAAATGGCTCCCCCCGGGAGTGTGCCAGTGCTCTGGAGAGGCAGCTCAGCAGGCCCTGATGATCCGGCGGGAGCCAATCTCCGGCAACACCGCGAGCCTGCTCCAGCGACACTGCAGCAGCAGGCAGCGCCCCGCTCAGGTAGTGCGCCAGCCCGAGCGCGAGGTGCAGATCCGCCAGGAGCACGATGTCTCCGCAGCCCTCCGCCAGCCCGAGCCCCTCCTCGGCGAACGCAGCGGCGGCGGCCAGATCGCCCTCCTCAATGGAGAGCTGAGCCAGCCCCTCCAGGGCATGAGCCTGGGAGCGCTCCTCACTGCTCCGGCGCATGCTCGACAGCTCCTCAAGGTAGTCGCGGCGGGCCTCAGCCCACAGCCCCTGGCGCAGGAACAGCGTCGCCCGGTAGTGGAGCACCGCTGCATAGCGCTGGAGCTGGCCGTTCTGCTGGAGCAGATGCAGCGATCGAGAGAAGTGCTCCCGCGCCTCGGCGAAGCGCCTCTGCCGGGTCAGTGCGATGGCCAGGTTGCTCTGAAGCAGACCCTGGACCACCTTCTGCGGCAGGAATTCCACCAGCTGGAGCGCCCGGTGGATGGCCTCCAGCATCTGCTCGTAGTCGCCCTGATTGTGCAGCGCAGAGGAGAGCTGCTGGAGTGCCTGGATGGCGCTGCGGTAGTCATCAGCCCCGATCAGCCACCCGGATCGCGCGCTCGAAGACCGCCAGGGACTCCTCCTGGCTTCGCGCTGGCTTCGCGCATAAAACCGGAGATGTGGGTCAGACCGGCCTGAGAAATGGCCAGTCGCCGCTCATCCCCTGTGCTCAGGCATACTTCCGCGCCTGCTGGAGCCGGCTCTGCGCAGCCTCCAGGCTCCCACTCCGCCGCTCCCACTCCGCCCGCGCAGCGGCAAGCTCGAAGAGGAGGCCATCGTCGGGATCAGTGTGCAGCAGCGCCTCGGCTTTCTCCAGCGCCTCCAGCGACCGCTCCCGCTCCCCGGCGCTGTGGAGGCTGGTGCCATAGCGCCGCCAGAAGGTCGACTCGATCTGCACGGCTCCGGCGTCACAAGCCCGCTGGATGGCCTGCTCCAGGAACCGCCACCGCCGCTCCCCCGAGCCGCGGACCTCCAGGAGACCGTCCATCGCCAGGGCCGCCTCTACCGTCTCCGCCACCACGCCACCCTCCCAGGCAGCCTGGAGGTTGGCCGCTTCCACCACCAGCTCCGCCAGGCTCTCTCGGGCGAGCCGTCCGCGACTCTGGGCCATGCAGCGCCGACCCACCTGGCAGAACCATCGACGATGACGCGCCAGGGCAGCCTCCAGCACCGCCGGCTCGCCCCAGGCAGACAGCGCAAACAGTCGAACCGACTCCAGCAGGGAGTAGCGGGCGTGTGCTCCCTCCAGCAGGCTCATCCTCAGCAGCGATCGATCCAGGAGCTGATGCAGCACGTCCTCGATCCAGCCCGTTCCCTCCAGAGGCTCCAGCACCGCACCGGCGGCGGAAAGCGAGAACCCACCCTGAAACACGGCGAGCTGCGCCAACGCGGACTGCTCTCCGTGCGACAGGAGGTTCCATGCCCAGGACAGACTGGCGTCGAGGGTGAGGTGCCGGGGGGTGCGTGCCTGGCGTCCCCAAAGCAGGACAAAGCGCTAGTCGAGACGGCTGAGGATGTCGCTGCGGCAAGCTCAATGGCCAGCGGCAGCCCATCGAGCAGGGTCGCCACCGTCGGATCCATCGTCGGGCGACTCCCGGCCGCGGCAGAGCGATCCCCTCTTCGACCGACAGCGGCGGGACCTCAAGCAGCCACTCCCCCACCAGCCCCAGCGGCGCCAGCGAGGTCACCAGGAGCTGAAGCCCGGGTGCAACCGCCAGCAGCCTCCTGAGCCACCTGGGCCACCGCCTCCAGGAGGTGCTCTGCGTTGCCCAGGATCAGCAGCGTCGACGTCTGCGAGGCCAGGACACGCCCCAGAAGGGCGATCGAGACCTCCCCCCGATGCGAAGTGTCCAGCTGGAGTAGAGGGTGCACTCATAGAACGATGCTAGCCCGGTGCCGGTGCAGTGTCGGTTGTGGGTGTCCTGGGGAGCAGTGACCTGGACGTCGTACTGGCCGCTCTCGTAGACATACAGACCGGAGGGTGCGGAGATGCTGGTGGTCTAGGTCAGCGGCACCGCAAGGGCTGGTGCCCCAGGAGGAGGAGAGCAGAGATCATGGGAACCTCGTCGGGTGAGTGGTGGATGAGCCACCGGGATCCCCTGATCGTGCCCACGCCACACCCGCCTCAGAGGGGGCTGGTACAGTCTGTTACACACCCACCATTTTCAAAGCTTCGGCACGGAAGACGAGGTCGGTGTTGAACCTGCATCATCGGGGCGCTGATGAGCCACGCCAGACCGATGGGGGGGTATGGTCGCCCGAGCAGCACGCCACACTGGGAGCCACCATGAGCAGCTACGAGAACTACAGCGAAGTGAGTCGGATCTATGACCACATGCGACGACCGGTGGGGGTGCAGCAGACCCTGAACTGGCTGTCGCGGCTCGCTCCTGCCGAGACCCTTGAGATCCTCGACGCCGGTTGTGGGACTGGCCAATTCAGCGAAGTGCTGTTGCCGCACGTGCGGGCGCTACAGTGCGTCGAGCTGAATCCCGGCATGCTCGATGTCGCACGCCACAAGCTGGCGGGGGCCACTGTGACGCTTCACCTGGGCGACCTTCTCGACCTTCCCCTCGCCGACAACAGCGTCGAT
>JBLHNG010000783.1:0-4203 GCA_047621685.1 Myxococcota bacterium
CCTGGCCCTGATGCAGAGCTGGCTGGACTTCATCTCGGATCGCCCGGCGTTTGCCCCGATGGTCCTCCGGGGAATCCTCGACGGGCAGGGGCCGGTCCACCAGCGGCTCAATGACATCCTGGTGCCGCTGCTGGACTGGGTCGAGGCGTGGCTGTCGACGGCCGGGGCGAAGCACATTCCGGCCGAGGTCCCGATCCGGGCGGTGATCCTCCAGCTGGGCAGCGACGCCCTGGTTCGGGCAGCCTCCGGCTCGCTGCGGGACTCGCTCTGGGGAGAGCCGAAGACGCTCCTGCTGGCCCGTAAGCTGCTGGTTTTGGGTGGCGAAGAGTGACGGACGTCCGTCACCGGGTTTAGTCGGTTGCCGTAACTACCTGAGATCACAGTGGCACAGCACTTGCTCTGATGACGGACCAGGAGGCCCCATGCAGCCCTGGTCCACGATCTTCCTCACCGCCCTCTCCGGAAAGCATCGACAGTCTCGGATGGCCATCGCCTGCCTGCCCCGCCGGACTCCGTCTGAGGACCGCCCCCGACTCGCAGCGATCTCCGCACGCGCCCTGCTCGCGATGGGGGATGCCGCTGAGGCAGGGGCTGCCCTGGAGCGCGCCAGGCACAATTTAGAGGCCGTCGCCCTGCGCAGCGTCATGGGCTTCTCCATCTCGGCGATCACCCGACGAGTCGATGTCGGCATCCGGGGGATGTCCGCCGATGCCGCCTGCGACCTCGCCTGGCTCCACCGCCAGCGGTGCGATCATGCCGGGGCCGTCGATGCCATCCAGGAGGCGCTGTCTCGGTGTCCGGAGCACATCGAGGCTCGCCTGTGGTGCCACGCCCTCCAGGATCCCGACCTCGCTCGCTTCGCCACGCGCCTGTCTCCCACCGAGCAGACCGGGTGGCTCTCCGCAGAGCGCATCGTCCGGCGTCCTGTGGGGAGTGTGCTGTCCCCGACACCAGACTCCGCCCTGTCCCGCCTCACCCATGCCGGGATCCCCTGCCCACAGCTCGCCTCCGAGATCTACTATGACTCGCTCCCCGGTGGTCATTCGCTGGTGGAGCTGGAGGCCCGGGTCGCAGAGGTCACCGCGCTGAGGCGCATGGGCTACCCCGGCGGAGCCTTGCTGAAGTCGGCCTGGATGCACGGTCAGCGCCACCCACCGCACATCATCCAGCAGCTCTCCCGGGTCGTGATGGAGCTTGCCATCTTTGATCCCTCCGCAGCCCAGGTCGGACTCGCGGCAGCCACCGTCATGCGACACCGCACCGACTGCCCGAAGCTGGAGGCGCTCTATGTACGATTCCTCGCCAGCCACGACCACCCCCTCGCCCTCTCCTCCGCCCGCTCCGCACTCCGCAAGGCCACCGATCCAGCGAACTGGGCGCTCATCGTCGATGCCCTCCACCGCCTCGATCGTCCCGATGAGGCCCGTGCAGAGGCTGAGCGGGCGCTGGGAATCCCAGTGCTGGCCAGCGCAGCGTTCTCGGTGTTGATTTCCTGGGAGGGTCGGACTGCATGATGGGGCAGATGCGAAGCGACCCGCTATCCTCCCCCATGCTCCTCCTCCTGTTCGGCTGCCAGTCGGTCCCGGTCCCAGCCCCGGCAGACGATGTCTCGCGTGCGGTGATCGTGGTGCTCGATGGCGCCCGGGTGGACGAGACGATGTGGGCCACCGACGCCTCGCTGGCGGATCCCGACGACCTGCTCCCGGAGCTGAGGGCGCTGGTCGAGAGAGAGGGGGTGCGGCTCACCGGGGCGCTCAACACCGGGATCCCGATCACCACCGAGTCGCACACCGAGCTGCTCACCGGTCGCCGTCAGCCGCTGGGGACTTTCCCTCCTGGTCAGCTCGGCGCCTGGCGCAGCGACACTCCGACCCTGTTCGAGTCCCTCCAGGGCTCCCGCGACCTCGCCACCGAGCAGCTCGCGGTGCTGGTCAACACAGTGCTGATCGAGGAGTCCATGTCCAGCCGATACCCGGGAGCCAGCCAGCACGCCCGTCCGCAGTACAGCCTCCTGGCAGCAGACGGGGTGCTCATGGAAGATGCCGCGGTGCTGGATCAGGTCCAGGTCTACCTCGACCAGAACGACACCCACCTCCTGCTCACCAACCTCCACCAGATCGACCTCATCGCCCACGAAGGCGGGGACTACCCCGAAGCGATTGCCGATGTCGACGGCGCGCTCGTGGGGCTGTGGGACTTCATCCAGTCCACCCCGCCCTACGCGGAGAACACCTGGCTGATCATCCTCGCCGACCATGGCCGGCATCGCTCGGAGTCCTGGGACAATCACGGTGATCAGTGCAACGGCTGTCGGCAGATCCCGATGATGGTGCTCGGTCCGGGGCTCACTGCTGGAGACGACGACACCCCGGTCACCCTCTCCGACCTCAGCGTCACCCTCGCCGGCCTGCTGGAGACCGACCTGCCCCACGCCACCGGCCAGCCCATCCAGTCGTTGCTTCCCAGGGCCGCTCCGACCGGTCCCCGACAGCTCACCGCGAGCGGGGATCGACTGGCCTGGGCAGACCGTGGCATCTGGCAGGACAGGCAGCACGCCGACCCGACCGCCCAGCACGCCGAGGCCCCGGTCCTGTCTGGCAACCTCCTGTGCTGGCGAGAGCTTCAGGTCACGATCGATCCGGAGGGCGCCTCTGAGTGGGCCGCGCGCTGTGAGGTTGAGGAGGACGGCATCTGGCACCCGCTCCCGCTGCGGTCTCCGGTGGGCTCGGCGTTCTGGCAGCCAGCACTCGCGGTCGATGATCGTGGTAGACACTGGCTCCTCGACACCACCGGCCAGGACGGAGCGACCGGTGCTGCCGGTGTTCGTCCCCGACTTTCGGTGTGGGATGGGGTCGCCTGGCAGACCACCCTCGGCCCCGAGCTGTCCTACCCCCTCCACCCCGACTTCCTGCTCCAGGGCGGCTCAGCACTGGTCGCGGTGGGGTACAGCGCCGATGAGTCCGACGGACGGGACACCCGACAGATCGGCGTGTGGACCGTGCAGGACGACGACTGGCAGGCGCACCCTCCCCTCACCGCCCCCGGGATCGCTCGCCTGGAGCACCCGGCGCTGTTCAACGACGGCACCGGGGCACAGCTCGCTGCGGTGGCGTGGCTGGAAGGCGGCGGTGTCCGCATCGCGACCACGGGGCAGGACGCCGACGGGTTCGCACCGCTGACCCTCCTCGGCTCCGATCAGGTGTACCCCCACCTCCCTCCGATGTGGACGCGTCAGGGTGTGCTGGTGTGGGCAGAGCGTCTCGAAGATGGCCGCGTCTCGATCTGCCGTGATGGCGTCTGCACCCCGACCAACCACACCACCATCGACTCCCTCGCGCTCGATGGGGAGCAGGTCTGGATGAGCGCCCTGGTGGCGGATGCCTGGCAGATCCTCCCCGCGCCATGACGACGCGAAGCCCCGGTTAGAGAACTCTCATGCTCCCTCAAATTCTCTCTGCACTCCTCCTCATCGGCTGCACCACACCCGAGAATTCGGACTGTGACGGCGACGGTGCCCGCTCCACCTGCTTGAGCCCCACCCAGAGCGAGGCGTACTACATCGAGCAGTCCAGCATGTACTTCGACACCATGGACTACACCGTGGATCTTGAGGTTCCGCCCGCTTACTCCGAGCTGGTCGCGCGCTGGGAGTGGTCGCCGTGGCTGAAGCTGACGGCGTTTGGCCTGGAGAACATCACCGCTACGGACACCCTGCTGCAGCTCTACCCCTCGATCGTTCCAGAGCGGGAGTGCCTCGCGTTTGATGAGCAGCCGTTTGGGCGGTGCTATGTCGTTTTTTACTACGACGACCACGGGGGGAAGTCCTGCCCGATCTATGAGGAGTTCACCTTCAATGATGGGGGGGAGATCACCTTTATTGAGGCGTGGTCTGATCAGGCTGACCTCCTGCCGATGGGTGACTTGTCGGATCGGTGGGCGGAGGGGGAGGTTGATCGGCTCTCGGAGCGGGTGCCAGGTCTTGGGCGAGCGGATGGGCTCATTGACCTTGATGGTGAGGCGATGATCTCTGCGGCTGAGGAGGATGAGGTTCTTGCGGACTTTCTCTACCGGGCGAATGACTGGCAGGAGACGTGGCTTGAGGAGTACGCCGCGAGCAATGGTGATGAAATGTGGAGCACTGGCTGTGGATGGGCGGAGTAGTCAACCTCCTTACAACCACCCGGCGCTCTGAGGTGTGCAGGA
>JBLHNG010000784.1:0-4193 GCA_047621685.1 Myxococcota bacterium
CGCATCGCACAGGCGCTGATGAGTGAGGATGCTTCCTCACTTCGCTCCATGCTCATGTTGCTGGCGGCAGACAACAGTCTGCTGAATGCCGAGCAGGCCTGGGGGCTCCTCCAGGCGTATTATCAGGCGCTCTATGACCGCAGCACCGATGCAGTGCTCACCCTCGACGCCCGTGCCCGGATCCTTGCGATTAACACCACCGGGCAGATGGCCCTGGGGTTTCCGGCTTCCGCGCTGATCTCCACCGAGCTGTCCACGCTGCTGGAGTCTGAGAGCGGATCTTCTCTGGTTGGGCTGCTCTGGTCTGGGTTTGAGGGTGTCAGCGACAGCGTCGTGGTCCTCAAGACCGGCCGCAGGATGCGCTTCTCCGTCAGCCGGTTCTCAGACGGCATCATCCTGCTCACCTTACGAGACGCCACCCGCTTCTTCCAGCTTCAAGAAGAGCTGCAGAAGTCGCGAGGGCTGGCGAACATCGGCCACCTTGCTGCAGACCTGGCCTACGGGATCTCCAACCCTCTCGCAGTGATTCAGGGGCGAATCCAGTTGCTGATGGCCGACCCGGACATCACTCAGGCCAAGCTCCAGCGGTACGGTACGCTTCTTCTGGGGCAATGCCAGCGCATCAACAGCATCATCCAGAACCTCCAGACCGTCGCTGCTCCACAGGCGCCTCAGCACCAGAACATCCAGCTCTCCGCTGCCATTCAGGAGGCCATCGGGGATCTCGGGAGTCGTCAGGATCGGGTGCAGATCGCTGTGCAGGTTGAGCCGTCGAACCTTCGCATCAATGCGGATCCCCGTCAGCTTCGCCAGGCCCTCACCAACCTCCTCGTCCTCGCCGTCGAGGCCACTCCGAAGGGGCGCCTCGTTGCGATCTCTGCGGTCGCCCGGGGAGGGGAGGCCCGGATCTTGATCGAGGACGAGGGCAAGGGGCTCACGAATGAGCAGCTGGATGCCCTCAAGGTGGCCGTTGCGGATCAGCGGGCGATGCCGGATCCGGTCGTCGGCCTGCCCCTGGCCATCACCTGGGTCCTCGTCCGGGAGCATGGCGGCTGGCTGCAGGCAGAGAACCGCCCCTACATCGGCGCCCGCTACCAGCTGTCCTTCCCGATCAAGCCCCCCTCCCAGAGCATCATCCCGGCCCGCGAGGAGCGCTGTGTTCTGGTCGTGGACGATGATCGCATGCTGTGCGACACCGTCCGCTGGATGCTGTCGTCAGGGGGCTACAGCATCGTGGTGGTGCACTCTGCGGAGGAAGCCATCCAGCGCATCGCACGTCAGGGCTTTGATGCTGTGATCACCGACATCCGGCTGCCAGGCATGCATGGTGAGGAGCTGGTCGACACCATTGAGGAGCGCTGGCCTGAGCTGGCTCGCCGCTCGATCCTGATCAGCGGGCAGGCCTACAACCCCAGGCGCAACAATCCCTACCTCAAGAAGCCGTTTAATCAAACGCAGCTTCTTGAGGTGCTCCGGAGAGTGTGTCCGTAGCGCGTGTCTGGAGCGCGTAGTCCTCGGGTGTCCGTGGACTTGAGCCAAAACATGGCGTCGCAAAAAAAAAGGAGTCGCTGTGAGGCGACTCCTTCTTCTTCCAACGCTGAATTTTGTCAACTCTGACTATCAACGTTGGACGAATCTCAGCTCAACACTTGTTGAGATCGATCCCGGCCTCTGCGGCGAACTCGTCGAGGGACTTCTTGTTCAGGGTGCGCAGGGCACGGGTGGACACCCGCAGCTTGACGAAGCGCTGGCCGTTCTCCCACCAGAGCCGACGGGTCTGGATGTTGGGAAGCTGGCGTTTCTTGGTCTTGATGTTGGAGTGAGAGACCTTGTTTGCGGTGTTGGGACGCTTGCCGGTGAGGGCACATACGCGGGCCATGATGGAACTCCTGAAGATAAGCGATGGCCACCAGACTTTCGGCAGGTCCATCAAACCGGGTCTTTCTATTCCGGGCACAGCAGCCCCGCAAGCCAATGCGCTGCGGTGATGGCTGAAGAGCGGTCTATCAGGCCCCTTACATTGTCTGTGGGGCCTGATTCAGGGCGCTCAATTCGGGAACAGATATTCGATCTTTGGTGGTGAGAAGTTCAGATTGTGAAGTCGATGATGGCGACGCCACGTTCTGGCTTCTCCTCCTCCGGCTCTCGATCTGGACGGGGACGGCGGGGACGGTTGTCTTCGATCCGAAGCGGAATCCGCGCGGACTCTCTGGACTCTCGCTCCTGACGGATGCGCTGGATGATGAAGCTGTCGAGCATCTCCGCTCCGTGGAGTGTGGTGCTGTATGAGAAATATACCACCGCTGATCCCAGCGGCAACCGGCCCCGCCGACCCTGCGGATTTAGGGGACAATTACTGACATCTACGGATGAACAGGCCGGGTTGTTCAGTTCTGGTCTTTTTCTGCCCGAAGGAGCGCCTGAGTTGCCAGGAGCATTGCGTCGTAGACTGCACTGGCGCTGCCTGGAACCGAGGCGAGTGCAGCCCGGTGTTTTGAGATGACGGCTTCGTCTCCCCGGGCGGCTGGCCCGGTCAAAGCGCGGACCGGCTGAGCGATGGCGGCGTTCTTGAGCGAGGCCAGGGCGAGAGGGGCGAGGAGTCCAGGGGCTTCTTCGGCGGCGACCCCGGCTGCGGCAAGGACCTCCGCGGCGACGGCGAGCAGGGTGGTGGCGTAGTTCCCGGCGATGACTGCGGCGGCGTGGTACAGGGCGCGATCCCCGGTCACTTCGAATGTTCGCCAGCCCATCACTGCCGCGAGGCGCTCGGCGGCGCGTCGGGCGGCAGGGTCACCGGCAACAGCCGCTGGGAGGCCGGCCATGACCGGGGTGGCGACCTCGGGGCCGGGGAAGGTCATCAGCGGATGGAGAGAGCCCACCGGAGTGCGTGGTCGGAGCACATCGAGATCGGTCGCTCCGGAGGCGTGCAGGAGCACTCCCCCTGGCGGCACCCTGGCGGCAGCGGCTGCAATGGCGGCGTCTGGGACACACAGCCAGGTGATCGCGGCGACCGGGATGTCCTCCCCGCGCCCGCACAGCTGCACAGCGAGGCCTGCGGAGAGCAGCACCCCTGCGACGGTTCTGCCCAGCCTACCGGGGCCGACAATGACGATCTCTGGTGGCTCCAACCGATCCTCTCCTGGTCGCTCTGGTATCGTCTGAGCGGTTTTCGGCCCACCGCCGCTCTGAGGAGACCAACTCATGTCCGACATCCGACGACTCCTCATCGCCTGCCGCGGTGTCCCGGCAGCCCGAATTCTTCGCGCACTGGAAGACGGAGACATCGAGGCTGCAGTGATCACCTCCGATTCTGACGAGGAGGCCCGCTGGCCTCTGCGCGCGGCCTACGCGATGTACATTGCCCGCCGAGAGGGGCAGCTCTGGCCACAGCCCTCCGAGATCGTCGGGGTGTCGCTGGATGCCGGCTGCGACATCGTTCACCCCGGCTGGGGCTGGCTGGCCCGGAGCGCAGAGCTGGCCGGTCGGCTCAAGGGCACTGGCCTTCAGATCGTCGGGGCGGGCCATGAGCTGCTCAATGTTGCAGCGGATCGGGTGCAGATCCGACTTGCGGCAGCGCACGTCGGCATCCTTGTGGTGCCCGGCTCCGAAGCCATCACCGAGCTGTCTGAGGCTGAGCGGTGGCTGAACTCCATTGGCTTCCCCTCCATCGCCAAGGCCATCGACGAGGATTCTGGCCGCGCCTCCATCCGCCTGGAGTCTCTCGAGCAGGCCAGCGCCGAGCTGCCTGCGCTCCTTGAAGAGGGCGGCATCTACCTGGAGCGCGAGGTGGTCGACGCCCGGGAGATCGAGGTGCTGGTGGTCGGGAATGGCGAGGGAGAGTCGCTGACCCTCGGCGAGCGGGAGACCTCCGTGCAGCCGGGTCGGCGTCGGGCGTTTGCCGAGAGTCCTGTCCCGGGACTCATCGAGGAGCACGCCATCCGGCTGCGGCAGAGCGGCGCGGCGCTGGTCAGCCGACTGAAGTGGCCGGGGCTCATCTCGGTGCGCTTCCTGGTGACCCCGGATGGTCGGGGCTACCTCCTCCGGCTGCGGCCAGGACTCCAGCCCTGGCATGGGGTGACCGAGCTGACGCTGGGGGTCGATCTCGCCGATGCACAGATTCGGATTGCACTGGGAGAACGCCTGGGATGGGAACCCCGTCACCTCGCGGAGAATGGAGTGGCGTTCTGCATGCGGGT
>JBLHNG010000785.1:0-4181 GCA_047621685.1 Myxococcota bacterium
CGTCAGCGGCTTCGGCGACACGCTCTCCGGGGTCTTCGATGGCATTGGTGGCGGGGGTGGCTCCGGAGCGCCCGGCGGTGATGGTGATGGTGGCGGTCTGCTGGCAGTAGCGGGGTCGATCCCGGAGCCGGTGACGCAAGCGGTTGTGGCGTTGCTCAGTGCAGCCAGTCAGATCGGGGCGGCGGGACTCGCCCTGGAGGACGAGCTGGCGAGCGCGAAGGAATCTGGAGACACCGACCGGGTGGCCGAGATTGAGGCGGCGATCGCGGAGTTCGGGTCCTCATCCGGGGCGGCGGTGGCGGAGTCGCTGGAGGCGAGCTTCGCCGGGCTGCTCGAAGGGCTGAAGGTGCTGCCGGAGGTGTTGGGGAGCGTGGTCATCCCGGAGCTGATCAAGATCGCGCCCCAGATCGTCCGGGGGCTGGCTCGGACCATCCTCCTGCTGCCCTTCGAGATTGCCGGGTCCATCTTCCAGGGCATCGGGGCGATCTTCGAGGAGGGGCTGGGCAATGCCCTGCGGCGGTGGTGGGAAGGACTGATCGACAACTTCATCAACCTCATCGCGGACATCCTCAACCCGTTCTCCAGGGATGATAAGCCGGCTTCGGATGCTGACATCGCCGCCACCGTCGCAATCTACGAGGCGCGCAACGACGCCTTGATGGAGGAGGCCAGCAACCAGAGCGCCCTCAGCGACAACCACTACCAGACCAACGCCGCCAAGAGCACCCAGGATTCCCTGCTCGACGGACCTCGACTCCGGAGGCTCCAGGGGCTGCTCCTGCCCAACACAGAGGCCGGTGGGTTGACCATTGCGGCTTTGAACCGGGCTGCGGGTGGTGGTGCCCGGCGGGCGATGGCGGGTCGAGACCGTGAGTCGGGTGGTGGGGGACAGACCGTGAACTTCACCGTGAACACCGACATCGCGGACTCCGACGCCATGCGGCGAACCACCCGTCGGCTGGAGAACACTGAGTCCACGTTCAAGCGCGTCCGCAGTGGTCGCCTCGGGAGTACATGATGCCCATCGGAACGGCTGCGTTCATCTGGTATCCCAACGAGGCGGACGCCACGCCCTACACCCTGAACCTCGGCCAGTGCTTCTCCGCCTACGCCGAGGCCCCCGAGTGGACCGTCTCCGATGCCCGCAGTCTCAACGGTGCCCGACACCGCTGCATCGCCGGCACCGGTCGCCGCATCGTGCTCACCATCCAGCGCATCAAGGCCAGCACCGCCCGGGGCAGGGAAGGCACCGCAGCCCGCCTGGTCGCACTCCAGAACCACCTCAACCGGGGCGGCTCCATCGCCTTCACCGCACGGACAGACAAGGCGGTCGCCATCGTGGTCAACGGCCCACTTGCTCGGGGCAGCATGGGGGTGAACTTCGGCTCCCAGCCCTTCACCGCGCTGTTCGGGTCGCAGTCGCTGGTGAAGGGCGATGTCGTGCGGCTGGAGACCTCTGAGCGGGTCTACCAGGAGGAGCAGGCCATCATCGACACCTTCGTCCCCTCGACCAGTGCGACCTTCAACGAGGAGGTCCTCCACAGCAGCGCAGGGCCGATCCTGATGACCTACGCCTACTGCTTTCCCGCACTCAAGAAGCCCGCCGAGGTCACCAACGTCAACATCACCGAGAACGTCGTGGGACGCCTGTGGTCGATGTCGCTGGAGCTGGTGATCGCACCCGACATCGTGTGGGGGGTCGCGGACGCCGGAGTGGAGATGCTCGGGATTCGCGCGCCCGACGGCGACACCAACGGCAACGCCGGACTCACCCTCGACGACCCCACCTTCGTCGGCGACCCCAGCGACGGTCCCATGGTCCGCGGCAGCACTCGGCCCGGGGTCGCCACCTTGGACAAGGGCGACACGCTGGTCGAGGGCTTCGATGGCGACTGGCGATTCTGAGGGGAGGGCACCTGGAGAGGATTCCGATGAGGACGAGGAAGTATCGGTCCGGCGGATCTCACCCGGACCGATAAAACCAGCCCGCCCGCTGCACCCCGATCAGCCCTCCCCGTACCCCTCCAGGCATGCCTTGGTCTGCCAACTTCCTCACTGCCCTCCAGTCCAACCCCATCGCCCCTCGCTTTCGGCTGGACTTCTTCGAGCTGAGCGACTCGCTGAGCAGCTCGGCGACCTTCCGCAGCGAGGGCCTGTCCAAAGGCGCGGTCCACATCGCTGGCTACGACGCCATCCAGCAGACGGTGGAGCCCTACCCGGGCCGCTCCTCGATGTCGGAGTGGCGAGTCACCCTGGCCGGAGACATGCGCGGCCTGTTGGGGGACCTGGTCATCGGCAGCCACGCCCAGATGATGATCGGCTTTCCGGGCTGGGCTGATGTCGACTTCGAGCGCGATGGCATCGGGCGGCTGAAGAACGTGCTGAGGCCGAACCTCAGCAAGCATGAGTTCGTGCTGGTCTTCGAGCCACTGCCGATGTCGATGCAGACCCGGCTGACCACAGACCTCGGGGCCTCCTACGCCCCGGAGGACTCGAAGACGCCGCTGTTTCACAATCTGCGCGAGGTCGTTCCTGCGACACTGCTCAGTGCCTACACAGCCGGCGACGGCTCTCTCATCGTCCAGCTGGCCGACGATCTCAGCGCATTCGAGAAGCAGGAGGGAGCGGCCGGACTGGTCAAGGTCGTCCCGACCGGCCCCGGGGCTGCGGACCCGTTCTACCTGGAGTTCTCAAGCACCGGGGCCAACCTCATCAGCCTCTTGGCGACTGGTGGGCAGCGCAGCACCGCCGACGCCAGCGCTGCGATCGGCTCCGAGGTCTACCCCGTCGCCCTGCTTCAAGGGCACCCCGCCGACATCTTCCGACGGGTGCTGACCTCGACCGGTGGGGCCATCGGCACGGGCACCTCCGGCTCTGGCGGGGACTTCGACACGCTCCCGGAGAGCTGGGGCATCGATCCGAACGGGGTGGCTGACGACTGGCTCGACCACGACGACATCGAGGAGTGGCGGGACGAGGTGATTGTGACCTCGGTCGCGGCGGACCCAGACTACCTCTGGCACATCATCTCGGAAACCCACCAAAGCAACGGAGGCAACTGGCTGTTCGACCACCTCGATGGTTCCGCGATCTTCGTCGTTCAACGCCAGGGCGATCTGACAGTTCGGGCGCTTCAAGACCTCGACGACAACACCGACATGACCAACGGGCTCAAGACGGCGGGCTTCACGATCACCGACGCCGACATCCTCCTCACCGAGCGCGGGGAGATCGATGGCCGGTGGGAGAGCCGGGACAGCGAGCAGGAGTTCTCCAGCCGCACAGTGCATGTCCTCACAGGAGAGAGCGCAGCAGGCCGCTCCCTCTATTCAAACGGCGAAAACCACATGATGCCGGCAAAGGAGGTTGTCAACTATGACCAGTCGGCGGTCTACTTCGATGGTGTGGGGGACTACCATGAGTCCGCCGGAGGGGATGCCCGACGGCTCGCCTGTTGGCATGCGCAGCCCCGCGAGGTGCTGGAACTGCGGCTGTCGATGCGGTTCGCCCAGTACACCGTCTGCGATGTGGGACGGCTGACGACCACGGCGCTGTACGGGCGCTTCGCCGATACGGAGAACGGCTACGACGACCATCTCGTCAGCATCCTGTCTCACCGCGTCCGCTGGCTTCCGTCCGATGGTCCCAGCGTCGAGGTCCGGCTCGCCATCGTCCGGGTCGAGCCCAACCCGGACTGATCAGTCATCCGACGGGACTGCTTCCACTCGAACTCTTGCGAGGCTGGAATGTAGGCAAGTGTGTAGGACGGCAGGGTCGCAAGGGTTCCAGGTCGCAGGCTCTTTCCCTGCTGGAACCAAAGCGAGGATGACCTCATCGTCGAAGGGGACCCCTAAGTCCATAAGGAAGCCTCCGTAAACACCATCATCATCGTAGTTGTCTTGCAGATACCAGTCGCCCTGAGAGCCGTAGTCCGACCACCACACCACTTGATCCCCCTCGCACAACGTTGATCCCTCATGCTGGAGCAGGGCGGCTGTTGTCTTCCCGTCCGCGTTCAGCAGGGATAGCACGACCTCATACGAGGCCACTGCCACCGACACGCAGACCGCCTCAGATTCCGCCTCACCGCTGTCTGAACCGTCATCGCCACCGCTGCAGGCCCAAAGCATCAACCACATCATCTTCAACCTCCTGACTCGATGGAGCATAGCGGAGGTGAA
>JBLHNG010000786.1:0-4179 GCA_047621685.1 Myxococcota bacterium
TGCCCCGGGACTCAACGCGGTCATCCGTGCGGTGGTCAAGCATGCCGTCGGGAAGCTGCACTGGCAGGTGGTCGGCATCGAGGATGCGTTCAACGGCCTCCTTGAGAGCCCCGCCCGGCTCGTCGATCTCACTCCCCGAAGCTGCCAGGGGCTGCTGCATCGGGGCGGCACCATGCTCGGCACCACCAACCGTGGCAACCCGTTCGCCTGGTGTATGCCCGACGGCTCGGTGGTCGATCGCGGGGCGGAGCTGGCGGCGCGGGTGCGGGAAGAGGGGCTGGAGGGGCTCATCGTCATCGGCGGTGACGGCACCCAGGCCATCGGCTGGCAGCTGATGCGAGACCATGGCATTCCGGTCATCGGTGTGCCCAAGACCATCGACAACGACCTGGAGAGCACCGACTTCACCTTCGGGTTCTGGTCCGCTGTCGAGGTCGCGACTGAGGCACTCGACCGACTGCACACCACTGCGGAGTCCCACGATCGGGTGATGCTGCTGGAGGTCATGGGCCGGACCGCGGGCTGGATCGCGCTGTACGCCGGTGTGGCGGGTGGGGCGGACTGCATTGCCATCCCTGAGCTGCCCTACGACCCCGACCGATTCGCCGACAAGATCCGCAAGCGCCGGAGCCGAGGACGCCACTTCACCCTCATCGTGGTCGCCGAGGGTGCTCGCCCCAGGGAGGGCAAGAGCCTGCCGTCTGCCGTTGAGCATGGACAGGGGCACATTCAGGCTGGCGGAGCGGCCCAGACCCTCGCCCGCCTCCTCTCTGAGCGCATGCCCATTGAGTCTCGGGTGACGGTGCTCGGTCACCTTCAGCGCGGCGGCAGTCCGACTCCGTTTGACCGGGTCCTGGCGACCCGATTCGGCTGTGCAGCGGTTGACCTCGTTGCCGCGGGCGGCTGGGGAAATCTTGTGCGCCTGGAGAACGGCAGCATCACGCACATCCCGCTGGAGGAGGTTGCGAAGGCGCCGAGACAGGTGGGGCCGGAGCATGAGCTGATTGCGACGGCTCGGGCGGTGGGGATTGAGTTTGGAGTTGCCTGATGTGGGCACCCGGTCAGGGCTGTCGTGAGCCACTGGGCGCTCTGAGGTCTGCAGGACGGGTCGCTGAGTGAGCTGACGTGCGGTGCTTCTGCGGGTGGGCAGTGCAGGGGAGCGGCCGCAAGGCGGGCACTCCTGGAAGTGAGCCGACGTAAGGCGGCCGCTGGAGCGGGCACTCAACGCAAGCAGGTCAGCCCACAAGCTGTGGTTGCACGATGGGAATCGGATCGGCCAGTCCTGAAACGGCTTGCAACGCCTTCGGCGAAGCGGCACCGTTTCACTACCAGTCGTTCACCGCAACCTTTGAGGGCGGGAGCGGGATCTTCTGATCACCAAGACGCAGCGTGATCTCACCGACCGCGCCGTGCTTCTTGAGCACCTCCGCAGCACGCGCAAACGCCAGGGCGGGGCTGTTGTTGCGCTCGGAGAGGTGGGCGAGAACGAGGTGCTGGATGCGACTGTCGGGCAGCGCAGCATCAAGCAGATCGGCGGCCTGGGCGTTGGAGAGGTGGCCGTGTGAGGAGCGAATGCGCTGCTTGACTGGCCAGGGGTAGGTGCCGCCCAGCAACATCTCAACATCGTGGTTGAACTCGATGACCGCGACGGACATGCTGCGCAGCTTGCGCTCGACGAGGTTGGTCGAGCGACCGAGGTCGGTGACCACTCCGGCCCACACCCCGCCGGACCGGACCCGATAGCCGACCGGCTCCTTCGTGTCGTGGGGGACAGGGAACGGATCGACGGTGAGGTGGCGGACCTGGAAGCGCTCGCCGGGCTCGATGGTCTCGATGCCCTCGGGGATGACCTTGGAGTACAGCCCCTTGGCGGTGCCCCGGGTCATGTAGAACGGGATCCGCCGACCGGTCCGCTTCATGATCTTGTTGCTCAGGATCCGAGCGGCCCCGACATGGTCGGAGTGCTCGTGGGTGACCAGGACGGCGTCGATGGGCTCATTGGCGAGATCGAGGGCCTCCATGCGGGCGAGGATCTGCTTGGTCGAGACTCCGCAGTCCACGAGGACACCTGCGTGACCATCACCGATGTAGGTGCAATTTCCCCTGGAGCCTGAGGCGAGGACAGCGACCTGAAGGGTGCGGGAGAAGAGGGAGAGCAAGGCCACGTCCGCCTGATGAGGTGTTCAGCGTCACTACCGCTATAGCCTGCTGACCCGGCCCCGCGGCGTGCCGATTTCCGACACCCGCAGATGTCCGAGGTGCAAGCACAGGTCTGAAGTCGGCATGGTCTGAGATCCGATGGATGGCACGCCAGAGCCCTCCCCCTACATTCCAGCGGTGAGGCCGATCCCGGTCCACGAAACAGACAGCAAGGAAGACCATTATGAACACTTTCATTCGATGGATTGGTGTGGCAGCCCTCGGACTGGGACTCTCCCTCCCCGCAGTGGCCCAGGACCGCTCAGACGAGACCGGTGCGGATGCACTCAGCGAGGTCCTCACGATCCTCTCCGCGGACACCGAGGGGAGCTTTGACGATCTGCTCGCGGATCTCGGAGACGAGAAGGTCGCGATGTCGGTCGGCGATGTCGAGGTCACCATGACCAGCGACGGCATGGAGGTCATCCAGGGCGGCGACTCCGGCGCACCCCGCACCACGTCGGATCGAGGTGGTCCCCCCATGGAAACTGCCGCCCGTCCCCGCGTCCGGCCGCTTTCTCCCACTCCAGCTCGCTCGGCAGCCGCCACGGCAGCGCAGTCCGCTTCGCCAGCCAGTCGGCGTAGGCCTGCGTGCCATGCCAGTCGACACAGAGCACCGGCCAGCCGGGCAGCCAGAGGTGTCCGTCCGCATCCTCCTGGAGCGTGAAGCCACCGTCAGGGCGACAGCCATACAGCAGGGCACCGGGCTCACCGCGCTGTCCAGCCCGCTCCCGGAGCACCCACCGCAGCGAGTCCTCCTCTGCACCCATCGTCACGAGGTCGTCGAGGAAGGCGATGAACTCCCGGTTGGTCACCGGTCGCTTCTTCATCACGAAGTCGGGCAGCCACACCCGACGCTGCGGCAGGGCACTGTAGGCATCCGGATCGCCACCGCAGGTGAACGCCCCGGCACTGATCAGACAGTCCGCCTCCCCGACGCTGCCCGGCAGGCGCACCCTGCTCCGACTCTCCCAGCGACCGGCACGCTCCAGCCAGAGCGGGATGCGCGCGGTGTGATGGTTGGAGGCTGAGACCTCGATCAGCCACCGGACATGTGGGAGCCTCAGATCCACAACCGGTGCGCGGACCGTTCGCTCCAGCCGGTAGACAATTCGACGATCCACCTCCTCCCCCCGATGCAGGGTGACCACCGCATTGGGCGGCTCGGTGTCGAGGGAGATGAAGACCTCGCCAGAGAGGTATGCGGTGTGGGCATCGGTCCGATCGTGGCGGCGCAGCTGCTGCTCCAGCGCGGCGGCGGAGAGCTGCCCGGTCCGCTCGGCCTCTTCATGGCGGGCCCGGTAGTGCTCGACGAGCGCCTGATGGGCCTCGGGGGGATCCGGCTGGTGGGTGAACGCGGCGTGGAGGAGCTGGACCTCCTCGATGGTGAGGCGCTCGGCTTCCTGGAGCTGCTGCCGGGCGGCGGCTTCCTCCTGGCGCAGCGCTGCAATCCGGGGACGCAGCGCGCGGGCCTGCGCCACCACCGACAGCGCGCGCTGTCGCAGTCGGGCTCCCTCCAGCCAGTCCGACAGCTCGCGAGCTGGTACACCACCTCATCGACCAGCCCCGACAGCTCCGCAAGTTGGGCTGGGCTGAGGGCAACACGCTCGGCAAACTGGGTGATCTCATCCACCATGGCTCACGCTTCTTCGACCAGGGAGTCGCCCGGGTATAGCAGCAGCTCATAGTCCCCGCTCCCAGAGGCATGGACCAGATCCGAGCGAAGGCCCGCCCGGCGAAGCTTGAGGCGAAGGCGCACCAAACACCGGTCCAGCCGCTGCCGGAGGAGCACGGAGTGCTGCTGACCGGGCCAGAGCTGCTCGGCGAGCATCCGCCAGGGTGTCGGACCCGACAGTACGCTCATGATGTCTCCCGACGACCTGATTCAGCCTGACTTAAGGGTGTCGATCCTACCGAATTGCAGCCCGCTGCCCCCCCCGGATCAGACCTCGATCGGCGGACTGACCAGTGGCCGGAATA
>JBLHNG010000787.1:0-4166 GCA_047621685.1 Myxococcota bacterium
TCCAGGCTGTCGGATACGGCGAAGAGAAGCCGGTTGTCTCCGGAAACAATGCATCCGCATGGTCGCAGAACCGACGCGTCGACTTCTTCGTCTCCGCACGCAACGACGAGTAGGCTCAGATAGAAGTCAGTCCGCCGCGAGGTGCTCCAGGACGCGCTCTCGAAGTGAGCCCTGGAAGCCCTCAATGGCGGCGCTGTCGAGCACCCGCATCACGACTCGCCAGCGCCCCGGTGCTGACGGGTCCTGTTGCAGCTCCGGACGCACTCCCGGCGCACCCCAGGGGGTCGTCAGAGCGGCCTCGGACAGTGCCGCGCGCATGGTCGCCGGGGCGATCTCCGCCGGCAGGGACAGCCACACCGAGACCTCCGGACAGCGGGCATCCTCCACCCGCAGCGGCGCGCTCAGCAGGCGACGGTTGGGCACGCTCCAGGTGGCCTCGCCGTCGACGAGGGTGGCGGTCAGCAGCCCCATGTCAGTGACCACTCCCTGCCCCGGCTCGTCAGCACCAATGAGGCGCTGGCCGACCTTCACCCGTCCATCGACCCGAATGACCAGTCCGCCGATCAGGTCGGGCAGGACATCCCGCGCCGACCAACCCAGGGCGACCGCCGCCGCCAGGATCATCCAGGGCAGCGCAGGGGCGTAAGATGGCGGAACAAGGGCGATGATCGCACCGAAGAAGGCGAAGGTCGCGACGGTGCTGGCCGCTCGGTTCAGGGCGAGCAGCGCGGATGGCAGCATCCCGGAGGGGCTAAGGAGCGTGCGCAGGCGTCGAATTCCGCCCGCAGTCGCCAGCAGCCCACCGGTGATGAGCAGCAACAGCAGCGCACTCCACGGACCGCGCATCGGCAAATCCGCGCTCGGAATCAGCCCCACCGTCGCTGGGATCTGCGGGGGCATCTCGATGCTGACGTTGATCGGTACAACCGGAGCATCCGGAGGGACGACGGACTCCACGACAGCAGGCGGGTCGGCGTGGGCTTCGGTGGGCTCATCGGTGTGGGGATCCGGCGGAATGTCGGCTTGAGCCACGGACAGGGACAGCAGGAGAGTCGGAATCATCACAGCCACCTCCGCTCAGAGAGCACGGTGCACAGCGGGCCATGGAGGTGACTGGAGATGGTGTAGCAACCATCCGCTTCCTGGAGAAGTCCCATGCCTGCGAGCCCGGCCAGGCGTGCGCGGGCGGTCTGGCTGTCGACCCGGAACAGCGCGGTGCAGGTGTCTGGATCGATCCAGCCCTGCCGAAGGGTCGCTCGCAGCAGGAGCAGGTCATCCTCAGGCAGCCGGGAGAGGCGTCCTCGGGCCGGACGGGGGACTGGTCCCATCAAGATGACGCCGGCGTCTTCATCCACCCGCTGGATCGCTGCAAGCCACAGCGGGAGCGCTTCGAGGGGCTGACCGTTGCAGGCCATGTGTAGGGTGTCGAACCACGCCTCCTGGGTGCGCCGTCGGGCATCGTTGGTGCGCCGGAGCAGGTAACGGAGCTGCCAGCCGAGATCCTCGCGGGCCTCGAACTGGATCGCATACCCGCTCATGGCATGCCGGGTGAGCATCGCGACCTGGAGCTGGGCGGAGGCCATGGGCGGCACGGTGATCTCTTCGGAGAACGCCGCAGACAGCGGGCAGCGAAGCCGGGCGCTGTCCCAGACACTCTCTTCAGCGACCAGCAGCCAGGCGCTCTGCCCGGCGTCGTCGAGCACCCCCTGGATGAACCGACGCAGGGGTGCGGCACCGCCGGGAAGCGGCGAGAGCATCCAGTGCAGCCCCTCGATGAGCACCACACACCCCGGCTCGACCGGGAACCAGCGCTCGATCTCCTCGATGCCTGCCGGTGCAGTGAGCACTCGACGTCGCAGGCCGGTCTGCCCCCGGGCAGCGGCGAGGGCCACCGCTCGGAGTCCAGCGCCCTTCTGCCCGATCATCGCCACCGTTCGGAGCTGACCGGGGGGACCGGAGAGCGCCTGAGCAGCCCGTGCGATGAGTCCCTCGCGGCCGATGAGGATGTCCCCTGCCCCCAGCTCACCGTCGGTAAACAGCCTGCGGTAGACCACCGGTGCCCGATGGATGGTGGGCGGGGTGAGGGCCTCCTTGAGCAGCGGCTCGTCACCGCCAGGCAGTCCGAGGATGACCCGCAGGTCCGCCAGCCGATCCTCACCGAGCGCGAGCCGGAAGGCACCCTCCAGCTGGTAGCCGGCCTGGGACAGCACCCCGCCCCACTCCTCCGCACGCTCGACCAGACGCCGTCGCACGTCCTCATCGGCGAGGGACAGCCGGCGCAGCTCGCTGCGATCCGCGGAACTCAGCTCCGCCTCCAGGGTCTCCAGTTCCTCCAGCACCGCCGCTGGGATCGCTGTGGCGGCGTCCTCAGCGAGCGGGGAGACGTCTTGCAGCAGTCGGCTCATCCGATCGTGGTTTCGCCGGATCGCGCCGAGCAGCATCTCCCGGACCAGGGCGAGGACCTCCTCGGGGACCGGACCGTCGTGGACCTCCAGCTCCGAGCAGGCCAGCTCGACGTTGAACGGGATGACCCGCTGAAGCTCCGCCAGCAGCCGGGCGCTCTCCTCCAGACGGGCCGCGAAGCCTCGGGAGACGCCCATCAGACGACGGCTGACCGAGGTCTCAATTGCGGAGACGATCAGCTTCTGGAGCGGGACCTCGATGACCTCGGCGCTGAACAGGTGGCTCTCATCGGAGATCAGCTCTCCGGCGGGCACGACATAGCTCGGGGAGAGCTGCTGGCTGCTCTTGAGCAGCGCGTCGAGCAGGGCGCTGCTGGCAGTCGGAGCCTGGAGTGCCTTCCGAAGCTCAGCGGTGAGCGTGGCCTCCTCGGCGATCCGAGACATCAGCGGTGCGGCGGCCTCTCTCAGCCGTCCGACCAGAACCGTACCGTCCAGCCCCATCTCCAGCAGCGCCTCGCCGCCCTCCAGGGCCAGGGTCAGACCGTCGATGGTGCGCTGGAGGGGCTCGATGCCCTCTGCGGTGATGCGCTCTGAGAGCTGGTGACCATACTGCTCGGAGGCCTCTAAAGCACTGGCGTTGAGAGCAGCAACCTCCAGCATCAGCTCCAGGGCATTGTAGCGGGCCACCAGCGCATCCGATGCCGCGCCGACGCCCTCGGTGAGCACCTGGATGCCCTGGTTGCGCTCCTGGAAGACCCGACCGAACCGCCGATGACGGCCAGGAAGGTCGAGGGTAGAGACCACCGGAAGGTCTGCCTTGATGGCACGCATTCCACCGCCGAGGGCCTCAATGATCGCGATGCGACCGCCCTCATAGCGCTCTCCGAGGGCCGCATTGATGCGCTGAAACGCCGTCCGGGTCTCTCCACGGAGCGCCCAGAGTGCCGACTGCGGATGCTCGGTGCTCTCCGCAGCACTGATCGCTGCTGCCGCGATGCTGGCATACAGATCGCCGATCTCTTCTGCCAGGATCAGCTCGCCATGGGCCACTGCGGCACTGACGGCTTCAAGGCGCTGCGGGGTGAGCCCGCAGAGGTGGTAGCGGAACAGCTCGCGGGCGTTGACAGTGCGCTCGACCTTGCGGACCCGATGCACCCCACGCAGTGCGGCACGCCGAGACGACATCACCCGGGACTCCTTCCTCGGGATGAGGGTCTCGGGCTCCAGGGGGGCGCTGATGCCCTCCGAGCTGCCGTCCACCCGAGCATCGAGCTGGGCAACCAGAGACATCGGCTTCCAGGCCCGTCCCGAGAGTCCTGCAGCCCGTGCCGCGACCAGGGACCGCCACTGTCGGGCCAGCCGAGCCAGCCCTTGACGAACAGCCGCCGGACCACCGATGGCCTGAGAGGCCACGATGATCTTGCGGTGCTCGCGCAGGAAGACCTGCTGGAGATCCCTCAGGTGCTGCTCAGCGGAGCCCCGGTGCGGTGCGAGGTGGCCGCTGATGACCGAATCCACCATGCCCTTGAGGCTCTCTTCGAGCCGCTCTGCCTCGTGCTGGAGCGGAGGAGAGCCGATGTTGAGCGGCTCTCCCCACGGATCATCGACCGCCTCCAGGGGCTGCCAGATCGGCGCTGGTCCTGCCGGAGACTCGACCGTCTCGGCTTCTGCGACTTCATGGGGATCGCCGTGGGGGATCTCCCCAGCCTTGTCCAGGGCGACCTGGAGCAGTGCAGGTCCGATCAGCTCATGGACCGCGACACC
>JBLHNG010000788.1:0-4158 GCA_047621685.1 Myxococcota bacterium
GAGAGAAGCGCCCGGTGATCGGGCTGGACTTCTCCCGGGCCTGGCTGTGTGAGGTGGATCTCGGCAATGCTGCTTTGCGCGGGGTGCTCCTCCAGGGGGCGGACCTGTCCGGGGCGTGGCTGGGCGGGGCCGACCTGCGAGACGCCGACCTCCGAGACGTCTCCATGCGCGACGCCCGGCTGCCGCGCGCGAAGCTGTCTGGTGCGAGCCTGACCACCGCATCGCTCCATCGGGTCGAGCTTCAGGGCGCGGACCTCTCCGACGCGGACCTCAACGGCACCCGGCTCCAGGGCGCGGATCTGGAGGGCGCGAACCTCAGCGGGGCCACCCTCCGCGGGGCGAGCCTCATCCGCGCAGAGCTGCACCGGGCGGACCTCTCTGGCGCAGACCTCTCCGGCGCTCTGCTCCAGGGGGCTTACCTCCGAGGGGCGGACCTGACCGGAGCGGACCTCTCCAACGCCAACCTCGACGAGACGGAGCTGGAGGGCGCAAAGCTGGATGATGTCGAGCTGTCGGGGGCAAAGCTGGAGACGGCCTACCTGGAGGGCACGATCCTGGCGGAAGAGGCCCCACCGTGGTGGGACCGGGCCGATGAGCCTGCACCGCCTCCCCAGCGAGAGGAGATCTTCCCGCCGCTCACCTCGCCGCTCCCTCCGCCGCCCGAGCCCCCACGACCCGCCCCGGTTCGGGCCAGCCCGCAGCCCACAGAGCCGATCCCCGAGGTCAGCGTCGATCTGGAGTCGCTCCTGCGCAGCCGGCTCGGTCTGGAGTCGTTCCGTCCCCGCCAGCGCGACATCATCGCTACGATCTGTGCTGGCGAGGACACCCTGGTCGTGATGCCGACGGGGGCGGGCAAGTCGCTGTGCTACCAGCTCCCGGCGCTGGCCCGGGGTGGCACCACCCTGGTCGTCTCTCCGCTGCTGTCCTTGATGAAGGATCAGGTCGATGGCCTGGTCGCCCGGGGAGTCCGGGCCACCTTCATCAACTCCACCCTCTCCTCCGCCGAGCGCTCCGCCCGGATCGGCCAGCTCCAGCGCGGGGAGTGGGAGCTGGTGTATGTCGCACCGGAGCGGTTCTCCCCGGTCTTCCTCGCCTCGCTGGCAAACGTCGACATCCGTCTGCTGGCGATCGACGAGGCCCACTGCCTCTCCCAGTGGGGGCACGACTTCCGGCCAGACTACCTGCGCCTGGGCGAGGTCCGCGCAGCACTGGGTGGGGTGCCTACGGTTGCCCTGACCGCCACCGCCACCCCCAGGGTGCAGGACGACATCCTCGCCACCCTCGGCACCGAGCATGCCCGGCGGTTTGTCACCGGCTTTGATCGCAGCAACCTGCTGCTGGAGGTCATCGAGACCCCAAAGCTCAAGGACAAGAAGAAGCGCCTCATAGAGCTGGTCTCCACAGCCCCGGCGCTGGTGTACTGCGCGACCCGAAAGAACGTCGAGAAGGTCGCCGAGATCCTCCACGACAACGGCATCCCCGCCGCGACCTACCACGGCGGCATGGAGCACGATCACCGCATCGCGGTCCAGGACGGCTTCATGGCCGGCACCCACCCCGTCGTGGTCGCCACCAATGCGTTCGGCATGGGGGTCGACAAGCCCAACGTGCGAACCATCGTTCACTGGGAGATGCCCGGCACGGTCGAGGCCTACTACCAGGAGATCGGCCGGGCTGGTCGCGATGGTCAGGACAGCCGGATCGCCCTGTTCTACCGGGAGTCCGACCAGCGGACCCAGGAGTTCTTCATCCGGGCCGGCAACCCCCCGGCGTCGTTTGTGCGCGGGGTGTGGAGCGTGCTGCGGGGAGCGAGCGAGCGAGAGGTCTGGCTTGAGCCGAAGGAGTTCCTGCGCGGGATGCCTGCCGAGGCCAGCGAGCGTCAGGCGCTCAGCTGCATCTACACCCTCCAGCGCGAGGGCTTCGTGCGCCGGCTGTCCGGTGAGGATGAGGATCCCCGGATCGGCCTGGAGATCCTCAAGCCCGGCGAGACGCTGCTGCTCGACGAGGCCGCCATCCAGCGCCGTCGGGAGCAGGAGTACGGCAAGCTCTCCCTGCTGGTCGACTACGTCCGCGCCGGGTGTCGGCGGCGGTATCTGCTGGAGTACTTCGGCCAGGAAGCCCCGTGGGAGCGGTGTGGCACCTGCGATGCCTGTCGAGAGGGCCGCCCGCTGATCCGCGAGCCGCTGCCGCTCTCTGAGGACCAGGCCCTGGCGGTGCGCAAGCTGCTGGCGTGCATGGCGCGCATGAAGAAGCCGTTCTCCAGCAACATGATCGCCCGGGTCGCCACCGGATCCAACGACAAGTCGGTGCGCAGCTTCCGGTTCGACCGGCTCTCGACCCACGGCATCCTCAACGACTGGAAGACCCGCGACATCCAGAAGCTGCTCACCGAGCTGGTCCATGCAGACGCCGTCCGGGCGGTCTACACCACCCGCTCCCTCCAGGGCCGCGAGCACACTTACCGCGAGCTGTCCCTGACCCCGACCGGCGACCGGATCATGCGAGACGGCGTGGATGACTTCGCGATGATCTTCCCCGAGCTTCAGGGGAAGCTGCGCCTGCTGTCCCACATCCGTTCCCAGCCCATCGACGCCGGACTCCTCGCTGCGCTGTCCACCGCCCGTGCCCAGGTCGCCCAGGCAGAGGGCAGCTCCGCCAGCGCGGTCATCCCCGATGCGGTCCTGGAGAAGATCGCCGCCCAGCGACCGATGAGCCTCGCGGCCCTCTCCGAGATCGGGGGCATGGGGGAGAAGCGGGTGAGCCGCTACGGCGTGCTGTTGGTGGACGTGGTCTCCGGCTGGCGCTCCTGATTGGGGGATGGCGTTGTTGCCGACCCGGATCTGACGCTTCCTGATTCGGCTTTCCACTGTCCTTTGCGGCAGGTGGCGGTCGAAGGCGGGCGGAGTTCGACGGAGCCGCCGGTGGGTGCTTGTTTCGAGCTTTCGGTGAGTTTCGGCAAGTGCCGGTCGCAGACGGGCTGATTGTCGATTCGTGGAGAGGCGCGGGGACGGGCGGAGGCAGCCGAAGCCGGTCAGGTGGCTGCCTTCTCCCCTAATTTTGTTGATTGTATTGTTTTGGATCGCCTTGTCTGGAGTCGAACGACCGCCCGGGCGCGCGCAAGGGGACACCGGAGTGGGCCGTGCTGGAGGGGCCGCACGCCAGATTCTCTGGCGGCCCCGGAGGCAGCAAGCGACCCGAGGCTGGGGACGTCGGCAGTCGCACAAGAGGGGACGCCGACAGGGAGTGAGAGGCGAAGCCGCTGGAGCGGGCACTCGCAGAGGCGGCTAGAGCCGGCACTCGCACAACGGAGCTGCGACTGCGGAGGGGACCCGTGGCGATCAGCGCCGGGGGCGCCCTCAGCCCAAGGACGGAGACGGGGTTGGAATCACCGCAAGTCGAGGATTCGCCCATCTCTGCTTTCGATAGTGCCGACCTGGACTGCTCGCCCTGTGGGCTTCTCAGCGTCGGGGCTTTCGATACCGAAGGGTTCTCCCTCACCCATGCGCTGCGGTTCGCCATCGTCGGCGCCATTCTTTTTCTGGCCACTCCGCTCCAACGCCGGCCTTCGGCTGTGCCCGCTCCAGCGGCTTATGTCGCTTCGCTCAAGGGGGCTGCACGAATACTCGCTCAGCGACTGCGTTCGCCGCTCCCCTGTGACCCCCACCCAGACACCAATGGCGAATCCCCGCCCAGCGGCCACCCACCGCAGCCTCACAGGACCTTCCTGAACCTCAACCTGCGCCCCATGGGTCCTGCACGCTCATCCCTTCCGACTGTCAATCCGGTAGACGTCGACCATCACAGACCGGGGACCGCGCCCGTCGCTCGTCTGAAGCTTGGAGGTCTGCCGACGGAGGGTGCCCTCTCGGACCATCTCGTCCATGGTCTGCTGGAGAGTACTGATCGCCTGATGGCTGCCAGCGCTCTTGCTGACGGCCCCTTCCATCAGCGAATGCTGGACCTCGGTGGTGAGGCGGTTGAAGACCTGCACCGCGGTGTACCCCCCGGTCAACCGCAGCCTCAGCCGGTCGCGGAAGGATTCGGGTCGAACAGCGTCGAGCAGGGCAGCGCGGAGATCCATGCCCCTGCTCTATCCGGGGAGCGCGCGGCTGTTGGCACTACTCGGTGTAGAGCAGCCCCCGGGTTCCCGGCGGACGG
>JBLHNG010000789.1:0-4158 GCA_047621685.1 Myxococcota bacterium
AAGGGACGAGGGAGTGGGGAAGATACCGCTTCCCCATCAAAAAAAAGCAGCCTCGGTCATTGTTCTGGACACTGTCCGGAACAATGACCGAGGTCCGATCTGACGTTCGTCAATGGTTCCTACACCGTTCTGCCCACGCCGGAGGGCTGCCGATTTGTCTACGTCAGCGACACGGAGCCCGGTGGCGTCTTCGGTGGTTCTCTGGCCCGAATGGTCGCCCGAGAGCTGACGAGCAACCTACTCCTGGACATCGCCCAGAGAGCAGAACGGTGATGAATGGGACACCCGAGGTCTGATTCAGGGCGCGCCCATGTCCGAGAAGACGAAGGCGGCCATGCGCTCGATGGCCTCCCAGTCGCTCTGGGCTGCACCAGTGCAGGCGATGCTGCTGAGGTGCTCGTCACCCTTGTAGACCACAACCCCGGTGAAGTTGTTGGCCTCGGCGTTGGGGCCGCCGGCTCCGCTCATCTCGGTGACCTCGTAGGTGTGCCCCTCTGTGGTGAACTTGAGGCTGTGCCCCTCAGCCGAGACCGTCGTCACGGCGCTGTACTCGAAGTGAGACTCCGTGCTGGGGGGCGGGTACTGCTTCTCGATGGTGCCGATGGGACCGAACCGGTAGGACAGGCCAGTCTCCATCTCACAGACGCTGAGCACCTTCGAACCGACCGCGCAGTTGAACGATGGGGTGACCCGGCAGTGGTGGTCGGTTGTGGCTGCGGCGGGCGCTGCGGCGGGCACTGCGGTCGCTGCGGCGGGCGCTGCGGGTGCTGCGACGGATGCTGGCAGCGGGGGGACGCTGGCGGCGGGCTCTGCGCTTTCGCTGTCGCAGGCGGTGAGAAGTAGTGAGAGGAGGGCGAACGAGTGCATGGATGGCTCCGGTTTGAGAAACACATACTGCGCAGGACGGGGGCGGGACTCTTGCACAGAACCTACGCCGCTGCAGTCGGAGTCGCAGAGCGTGCTCGCGTAACCACATCCATCGTGTCGGCATCGCGGGTAGACGAACAAGCGACGTTCGGGGAGCCCTGATCACCGCCCAGATCGCTGGAGGTCCTTCCGACGGCGATGCCGAGCTGGAGCCTGTCTGTAGAAGGGCGTCACGGCGGAGAGGGGGAAGACAGTCCGTGGCTGCTCTGCACAGTGGGATGCGTGATTCCCGTGAGTCTATAGGAAGAATGATGCGCTCAGTCCGAGATGCTGCTGCCGCGAAGGGTGGAGATGATCTTCCGCAGCCAGGGGCGGTCCAGGCGACCGGTCCCAGAGAGTGCCTGGATGAACCGCTCACGCTCGCTGCGCTCCCGGGCGAGATCGAACAGTCGGACCGCGCGGGCCAGGGCGATCCGCCGCTTGGGTGAGGGAGGCTCTGTTTCGGTGCTGTCTGCCTCCCAGGACGGCGGTGGGTTCCACAGGCACACCTTCTCCTGGCGATCGCCGACATGACTCCAGCACTGCGGTGTCGTCGACACATTCTCCACGATCAGGCCGGGGAGGTCGTCGAGCCAGGGGGCGTTCTGCTGCCAGCGCCAGGTGTTCGGGCTCGAAACGCAGTGAAGATTGTCTGCATCGTGCCGCCCTCGTACACCACATCACACAGCACCTGTCGTCGGGAGGCGTCCAGGACGACCTGTGGAGTGCGACAGGCATGGGCTCCAGGAGCTATGGATGGATAAATGAATACAACATGAATACCACATGTATGATAAGTAAATAAAAACATAATTAAAGCACGTTTAAAACACAATCAACTATCTTCCCTCCAGTTGAAAATACAGACACATATTCCCAGGTAACACTGCGCAGTTTCGGCACATCTCCTGCGCAGTCTCGCCCCGCTGGTGACCTACGGTGAGTCCTCACAAAGAGGAGCCCCCATGAACCGTGCCTTGATGACCACCTCCCTGCTCTGCCTCGCCGGACTCGCGGTGGTCGCAGCCCTGCCTGGCCCACCCGCCTCACCTCCCGTCGAGGTCACACTGCCAGGCGATGTCGAGGACCTCACCCTCCAGTCCCAGTCCCAGTCCCAGTCCCAGTCCCAGTCCTCTCAGGAGCCGATCACTGAGGCCGCAATCGTTGAGGTGGTGTTTGTGATCGACACTACCGGCTCGATGAGCGGGCTGCTGGCAGATGCCAAAGAGACCATCTGGTCGATCGTCGATCACCTCGCTGCGCAGACCCCGAGCCCGACCGTGCGCATCGGGCTGGTGGCCTACCGGGATCGGGGAGATGCCTATGTCACCCAGCACACACCGCTCTCCGAAGACCTCGACGCGGTGTATGGCGACCTCCTCCAGCTGACAGCCGGTGGTGGTGGAGACGGTCCAGAGTCAGTAAACCAGGGACTCCATGAAGCGGTCACTGCCACCCAGTGGAGCCCCGATGGTCGTGTCTTCCGATCAGTCTTCGTGGTCGGCGATGCCCCACCGCACATGGACTACGCAGACGACGTCCCCTACACCGAGACCATCGCCGCAGCCCGACAGGACGGCATCTTCGTCAGCGCCATCCAGTGCGGCGGCAGCACAATCGCACAGGGCAGCTTCCAGGAAATCGCCGCGCTGGGTCAGGGCACATTCATCCAGAACACCGCCACCGTGGCCAGGGCCGTCGCACCGATGGATGCCGATCTCGCCCGACTCAACACCGCCCTCGCTCAGCTCGCGCTGCCCTACGGTCAAGACGGCGAGGCCCTCAACAACACACTCGCAGCCCCCGTCTCCGCAGCGGTCGCTGCAGCCCGGCTCTCCTTTCGCTCTCGCACTGGCGACAACCTCACCGACACCCGGGGCGATCTGGTCAGCGCAGTGGCCTCGGGCGAGGTCAACCTGTCCTCGATTCCCGAAGATGAGCTCCCACTGCGTCTCCGCGCCCTGTCTCCCACAGACCGCTCGGCGGACATTGCCGCACGGATAGAGAAGCGGGCCGCCCTCCAGGAAGAGATCAGCGCGCTGGTCATCGAGCGGGATGGATGGATGGAGGCAGAGCGGGTCCGTCGCGAAGCAGCCGGCGAGGCCCTCGCCTTCTCCGATGAGGTCAGCTACGCCACCGAGGACGCCCTGCGCTCCATGGGGTACATCGAGTGAGCCACGGGCACCCTGGCCTCAGCCCGAAGCAGCAGCCCGATACCGCTTCATCTTCGCCTTCGTGCGATGGACGATGTACCCACCGCGGACCCGATCGATCCGGTCCTGCTTGATGGCAGAGATGTCGTTGGGGCTGGCGTTGACTGTCTTCGCGATCTTCAGCTGGGCCAGCCCGTCGGCCAAGAGCGCGCGCACGGTGTTGATCTCGGCCAGCGTCCAGACCCGCTGCCGGGGATCAGGGCTCTCAGCCAGTCGGGCCTCGGCATTGCTGTCGTTGGGGAAGTGAAACATCTGCGAGAGGAGCCGCCGAGTCCGCTCCAGGTATTCCGGGTGCCCCAGGCGGGGATCATACGCCAGAATTGTGCTCAGCAGAGCATCGTCAGGCTGCGGTAGATCCGCTTCGGGTTCGTGCTGTTCAGCTCCATCGTGCTGGTCTAAATCTAAAGATGACAGGCTCATTATTGCCGCATCGCTCATGCCACAATCAATAGCCGCATGTTTAGCACCTATCACAACCGCATGATTACTGACGACACCAGCCCCAGGAGCATCCGACAGGTCTGCCACACCTCGAAGGTAGAGGGTGCGAGCAGTGGAGACTGGGAGGCTCAGCGCGCTGGATATCTCCCCCCAGGACAGCCCCTCATCTCGAAGGCGGACCACCTCAGCCACCTGCTCTGCGGTGTACCGGAATGCCCGCCCGAGCTTCCCACCCCGTGCTCTCCGACGCTCAAGCCCGGCCTTGATGGCTGCCGCCCGCTTCGGGTCCGGTGTCTTCTTTCGGCTCGCCATGTCAGGGCTCCTGTGATTGCCGCATGATGCTGTGGCAGACTATGCCACAGCCTATGTTCTAATCATTTATAATACCATGCAGCTAACTATGCACCAATCTTTAATGGTCATCTGAGACAGAAAAACACCCCCGATGAAGGGGGTGTCTGCGTTTCCGACGTGTCCTGGGAGGGCGAGCCGCGTGGTCGTAGAAGTTGTTGTGCGGGATGGTAATGCTGCCCATGTCTTCTGCGATGAACACGCTCAAGCGAGGTCGACACAGATCGTAGAAGACATGGGCAGCATT
>JBLHNG010000790.1:0-4131 GCA_047621685.1 Myxococcota bacterium
CTACCGTGGCGGCAACCGTCGTCGCATGGGCGCGCTGATCGGGCAGGTCATGAAGGCATCGGGGGGCAAGGCCAACCCGGGGCTGCTGAGCAAGCTGCTGAAGAGTCGACTGGAGGCATGAACCTCTCCGCGGAGACCTGGCACACGCTCGCCGGACGCCCGCCGCCCCACCGGGCTCCCCTCGGGGGAGACCGGGGCATGTCGGCGGCGCTGTGGCGGGTGTCCTGGCCGGATGGACACACTGCGGTGCTCAAGATCAGCCGGAAGCGGGATCGCGGTGCCGGGGAGCTGCGCTTCCTCCGCCATGCGCCGCCCTCCCCCCACCTTCCCCGGCTGATCGGTGCGGTCGAGGAGGCGGATCGGGTCATCCTGCTGCTCGAAGACCTCAGCGATGCCACCCCCGGCGACATCCTGGTCGGGGTTCCGGCGAGCGTCGCGGTGGAAACGTTCGCGGCGCTGGGGACCATCCACGCCCTGTCAGTCCCCGACTGGTCGCACATGCCGCCCCGATGGCATCCAGGCACCATCGACCACGTCCCGGCGTTCACCGCGCGCCATCCTCACCCCTTCGCGGATCGCCTGCTGGATCTGCCCGCCCAGGTCGCCCGCCACCAGTCCATCCTCGCCGCGCTGCCGGTCGGCGTCCTGCACAGCGACTGCCACCTCGACAACTGGATGTTCCGCGAGGTGCCGGTGCTCATCGACTGGGAGACCGCGCGAGTCGGTCCGCCGATCATCGACGCGGTGCGGCTGCTGATGGAGGGGGTCTCCACGTCGGTCCGCCGGGAGGCCGGTGGGACGCTGCTGGCGGCCTGGGGCAGGGACACCAGCGGGCTGGCGGCGGCGGTCTGGTACTCGCTCAACGCGATGATCCCCCACCACGCCACCATCGACCTTGAGGCGCTGACGCCTCGGATGCAGGCGGTCCATGAGCGCTGCGCAGTGCAGGCCCTCGACCTCGCCGCGGACCTGGGGCTGTAGTGAGCCTCACCGCCGCTTCTTGCGCTTCTGCCCATACCGCCCGAACTTCCGCCGCCGCTCCGCAATGCGCGCCCGGCGGGCCTCCTGGGCGACGATCTCGGCGAGCAGCTTCTGGTAGCTGGCCCACCGCTCGACAGGCAGCTCACCCTCAGTGATCGCGCCATCAATGCCGCAGCCCGGCTCGCCGTTGTGGCGGCAGTCCCGGTACTGGCAGGTGCCAAACAGCGCCTCGACATCCACAAACGCCTCCGCGAGCCCCTCCCGGCTCCACATCTGAAGCTCCCGCATTCCCGGGGTGTCCAGCAGGATGCCGAGGTCGTCGGGGAGGAGGAACAGCTCGCGATGGGTCGTGGTGTGGCGGCCCCGGGAGTCGTGCGCTCGGATGGCGGCGGTCTCCTGGACCTCCTCGCCGATGAGGCGGTTGACGATGGTGGACTTGCCCACCCCCGACGAGCCGATGAGCCCGATGGTCCGCCCTGCGCTGAGGTAGCTGCGCAGGCTGTCGATGCCCTCGGCGGTCATGGCGCTGGTGGCGATGGTGTCCACCCCGGCGGCGACCTCACCGACCTCGGTGAGAAACCGCTCCCGGTCGTCGGCGGCGAGGTCGGACTTGTTGAGCACCAGCACCGGCTGCGCACCGCTGGCCTGGGCGATGACGAGGTAGCGCTCCAGGCGGCGGAGGTTGAAGTCCTGGTTCATCGAGGTGACCACGAACACCACGTCGAGGTTGGCGGCGACGAGCTGGGACTCGGCCTTCTCACCGGCCGCCTGGCGGGTGAGCGCGGTGCGGCGGGGCAGCAGCGAGGAGATGCTGGGCAGACCCGATGATGCCGGGGCCACCGCGACGAAGTCTCCGACCCCCGGCTTCTCCAGGCTGTCGGTCTTCCGGCGCATGGTCACCGGCGGGAAGGCACGCAGCGGACCGTCTTCGCTGATGAGCCGATACTCTCCGCGCTGCTCGGTGATCACCCGGGCGGGAAACAGGGTGTCGTCGCTGAGGGCGTCGAAGGCCTGCTGGAAGTAGTCGTTCCAGCCGAGTTGTTGGAGTGGGGTTCGCTCGTTCATTGGGTATCGAGTCGGTAACCGAGCGGGTATCATGGGGCCATGGAGGTGTGTATGCGCTGGCTGCTGCTGCCAGGTCTGATCGGATGTGGCGAGAAGGAAGATGACAGCGGTGATATCGACTCCGGGATCGCCTGTGGGAGCACACAGGGGTTCGTCTATGGGACGGTGACGTTTGATGGCGCTCCCGCGGGAAAGGGCACCGTCTTCGCCGAGGATACCAGCGGCACTCAGGTCACCGCCGTTACCACCTCGGCCGGGAGCTATGAGTTGAACCTCGACCCCGGCGACTGGACCCTGTTCGCCAACCAGTACCACTGCTACTCCGAGGACATCACCGTGAGTGTGGTGGAGTGTGAGGAGCACAGCCAGGACATCCTCATCAAGTCCTGCGACACCGCCGACAAGCCCAACCTCTACCTCTACCCCCAGGTCGACACCCCAACCTCGGTGTCGCTGTCTGTGGACCGCAAGCAGGCCCTCGTCGCCTCAGACCCGCCCTACGACGGCGGCTGGCACGGCATCGCTCACCCCGACGGCACCTTCACCATCGGCGATGATCGCGCCCCGTTCCTGTTCTACGAGGTCAGCCTCGCCCCCTGGCAGCCCCGCGTCCTGCTCCAGCGTGAGGAAGGCTTCTGCGTCTCCGGGAAGCACGCCCTGTGGTCACTGGCCGGTCTGATGGAGGACCACGGCTTCAACGCCGCAGAGGTCGACGACTTCGTGGAGGCCTGGCGGGTGGACCTCCCGGATGCCCCGGTCTATGCCGTCTACCCCCAGCATGAGGTTGCGGGGATGGCAGAGCTTCACATCGAGCCGGACCTTCCAGTCGATCGCCTCTGGCTGCTGATTGAGGCCGAGCCGGCCTGCACGGTGCCCCAGGAGGCGGTGGTGGTCCCGATGAATCGCACCGGAGCGCATGGGGTGGAGTGGGGTGTGGTGCTGGAAGGGTTCGTGCTGTAGCGATCCCTCAAGCCGCGACTGAGACTGCTCGCCGGGCTGCCCAGACCGCCGGCTGGGATGGGCAACCCGACAGACGGAAGCTGCGGTGACGTTGGGGACATGCACTTCAACGTCTGCGTCCACGACGTCCACCCCGGGTTCGCCCCGCAGCTCCAGGCGCTCTTCGCCGCGCTGCGTCAGCGGCTCGGATCGGTGTGGTCGGCGGGAGTGGTGCCGCTGCCGGGCGGGCAGGCGTGGACGAGTCGGGGGCTGCTGGCGGAGCCTGGTGGGGCGGAGGTGCTGCTGCATGGCTGCACCCACCGACGGCGAAGTCGATCGCCCATCGCCCGATGGCTGGGTGGTGCCGACGAGCTGGTCGGGCTGACCACGGAGCAGGCCGCGGCACGCATCGCACAGGGGGCCTCCGCGCTGACGGCGCTGACCGGCGAGGTGCCTCGGGGCTTCCTGCCGCCTGGCGCATGGAACGGGCGAGGCACCCAGCGGACATGGACTTCGTGGTTCACCTCGACCGGCTGACCCACCGCACCGGCTCGCGTCGGCTGGCGACGTTCTCCTGGGACGTGGGGCCGATCAGGGCGGTGAGCCGGCTGGGCGAGGGGCTGGGCGGACTGCTGGCGCTGCGACCCGACAGCGTGCCGTGCGTCGCGCTGCACCCCGCCGACGTCACTCGCGGCCTCCTCCCCCGGGCACTGCGCCGCATCGACGCCCTCGCCGCCACCCACACCCCTGCCCGCTTCGAGGCTCTCCTGTGCTGATCCACCACGCCATGACCCGCCGGGCCACGCTTCTCGCCGCGACCATTGCCCCTCACCTGTTGTCCGGCCCGATGCTCGACGTCGGCAACGAGGCCGCCCGGCTCGGGACCACCCTGCGCAGCGCGCTCCAGGCGGCGCCCGCAGACACCGAGCTGATCGTGGTCGACAACATGTCCACCGACACCACCGCGCAGCAGGTCACCGCGCACAGCGATCGGGTCCGGCTGGTGTGCTGTCCGCAATTCCGGGCGCTGTGGAACCAGATCCGCCGGCTGCCCACTCCCCGGGCCAGGGCGATGTCGGGGTTCATGTTCTGCACCCGGTCGGCGTAGCAGCGGCACGGACCATTCGATGGGTCGATCCGGGTGGG
>JBLHNG010000791.1:0-4129 GCA_047621685.1 Myxococcota bacterium
TACAAGCCCGACGCTCTTCGATTGTGAGCTTTAGAGGCCGATGCCGCCTCGGACTCGGTCTAGCGTTGCTTGCGCCGTGACTCGTGCCTTTCGTGCACCATCCGTGAGGATATCTCTGATATCGTCCGGTCGTGCCATCAATTGGTTGTAACGATCTCGTGGAACGGCAAGTCGATCGTTCATCAAAACGAACAATTCCTGCTTGGCATGGCCGTAGCCAAGCCCACCCTGGCGGTATCGCGCTGCAAGATCCGCCTGCTGCTCAGGCGTGCCAAACAGCTTGTAGAGCGCGAAGACAGTGCAGGTGTCTGGGTCCTTTGCCTCTTCGAGGGTCTTTGAGTCCGTCTTGATGCTCATCAGCACCTTGCGAAGCTTCTTGGGCGGCACGAAGAGCGGCACGATGTTGCCGTAGCTCTTGGACATCTTCTGCCCATCAAGTCCCGGAACGACCGCGACGCTGTCCTGAATCAGTGGCTCAGGGAGCTTGAGCAGGTCACCGTAGATGTGGTTGAAGCTCTGGGCCATGTCCCGGGCCATCTCGACGTGCTGCTTCTGGTCCCGACCGACCGGCACGAGGTCAGAGTCAAAGGCGAGGATGTCGGCCGCCATGAGGATTGGGTAGGTGTAGAGCCCGGCGCTGACGAACTTGCTGCCCTTGGTGACAGCGTCCTTGAAGGCATGCGCCTTGTCGAGCAGCCCCTTGGAGGCCACGCAGGAGAGAATCCAGGCCAGCTCGGTGACCTCGGGGACATCCTGCTGGGTCCACAACACCGTCGTTGCTGGATCCAGTCCCAGCGCCAGCCAGGTGGCGGCGACGTCGAGGATGCGGTGGCGGAGCAGCTCCGGGTCCCGAGAGGTGGTCAGGGCGTGGTAGCTGGCGATGAAGTAGTACCCCTCGCAGCTCTCCGAGAGCGCCAGCGCTGGCTCGATTGCCCCGAGCCAGTTTCCGACGTGGGGGGTTCCGCTTGGCTGGATGCCGGTCAGCGCGCGCCTCTTCATGACCTCTCTCTCCTCGATTGAGCTACCCCTTCTTGCACACCAGCCCACGGACTGCAACCCGGCGGCTACAATGGTGAAAGAACCCTGATGTGGGAGATGCCTGATGCGTCCCTGGATGATGATGCTGGTGCTCATGACGGCATGCGGCGACAAAGACCAGCCAATTGAAAATGACGACGAGGGCGGTGGCGACACCGTCATCGACACGCAGGAGTGCGACAGCGACGGCGACTGCGGTAGCTCAGACATCTGCGAAGACAATGAGTGCGTCGATGGTGATCGCAACAACAGCGTCGAGGAAGCCGAGACGCTCCTGCCCGACGACGACAGCGACGGCTACTTCATCAACCCATCCGGTGACGAGGACTACTACTCCTACACCAGCAACGGCGGGGAGTTCATTCGGATCGCGGTCACCAGCCCCGACGAGTCGAAGTCGGACGTCGATGTCTACGACACCTACCTCACCCTGCGCGATCCCGACCTGCGGGTCATCGCCGAGGTCGACAACTACCCCACGGGGGCGAGCCTCTCCTCGGCAGACTCCATCCTCTACGCCTACCTTGCAGAGGCCGGCACCTACACCCTGGTCGTCGAGGACAACGGCACCTACGTCGGTGAGAGCGCCTACGGCGACAACCGCTACGAGTACGCCATCTCCATCGCGACCTGGGGACAGCACACCGAGGACGAAGACGCCGCAGACGATCCGGGCCTGTCCATCGACATGGACTCCGCGAACTCCTACTACGCCATCGGCGTGGCTCTGGAGGAAGAGGGCGACATCGACTATGTCGAGCTGAACATGGCCTTCGACAACAACCGGTTCTATGTGCTCGGCCAGGTCGACGTGCTCGATGGGGTCAACCCGCAGGTGAAGCTGCACACCGAGGACGGCGAGACCCTCATGGACGTCGCCCCGCTCAGCGGCGGCGCCTCGGCCTACTACCCGGCGACCCAGGACGGCGACTACATCCTGGAGCTGTCCGATGAGGACGGCGACGGCGGAGACAACGAGTGGTTCTTCGTCTTCCTCCTCCAGGACGGCGGCGACTCCGCGAGCCCGGTCGAGGACGAGGACAACGGCCTCCCCATCCTCGCCACCCCCCTGGAGTTCACCGAGAACTCCAACTCCTCCGGCGACTACACCGTCAGCAACGTCCTCGGCTTCGCAGACCCCACCAAGGGCAAGGACGGCTACGAGGTCGACGAGGACTGGTACAGCATCGAGGCGTTCGACGACGGCTTCCTCGTCGTCTGCCTCAGCTCCTCCTACTACGGCTCCGCGATCACCCCGACCCTGTCGCTGATCGAGCAGGACGGCACGACGGTGCTGGAGGAGGTCGAGGGAAGCGAGGATGAGTACCCGACGGCAGTGATTGAGAACGTCGAGGTGATTGGGGGAGACACGTACTACGTGAAGGTGACGAATCCGGAGGATGCAACTGGGTCACCGATGGAGTGGTATGAGTTCACGCTGTACGTCGCGGACTTTAGTATTGGGAACTATGGGTGTCCTCCATGAGAATGCGCCGCTTTGCCCGAAGCGGCATTGCAAGCATTCTCAGCTGACGAGGCTGCTCGCGGCTCTGAGTGAGGTGTAGGCTCCAGCGCTTCGCAGTGAAGCGCACCCTCAACACTCCGCAGCAACACTCCGCAGCAACACTCCGCAGTGAAGCTCAGCCCCGGCTAATCGCCGGGGTTTTTCTTTGGGAGTTGACTGTGGGGCTTTGGGAGTTGACTGTGGGGCTTTGGGAGTTGACTGTGGGGCTTTGGGAGTTGACTGTGGGGCTTGCCCGCGGGTTGTACGAAACCCCTCAGCTCACAGAGCACAGCCATCTTGTCACTGAGAACGCTCGCAACAGCACTCTGTGCTGAAGCGTCACATTCTCACCAGCTGATCCAACGCCTCCCGATACCGATTCGGCGGCAGCGTGTTCAGCACCCGCCTCGCCCGGAACGACCGCTGCACCAGCCGCCGCCGTCCCTCCTCCATCGCCCCGCTGTGCTCCAACAACAGCAGCATCCGACGCACAACCTCCAGATCATCCGTCCGGGTCAGCTCCGTCCACAGCGCACCGACGCTCTCATCTCGCTCTGCGGCGAGACTCACCGGCAGCATCGGTCGGCCCGATGCGGCCCGGTCGGCGATGAGGTTGAGGCGGTCTTCGTCGCCACGCTCCAGCAGCGAGAGATCCTCAGCGAGGTGCCAGGCGACCCCGGCGTGGCGACCGTAGCGCCCCAGCGAGCCGACGATGGCCGGATCCGCACCGGAGAGCCGGGCGCCGGAACGGCAGGCGAACGAGAACACGACCCCGGTGTGGGTCTCGGCGTGGCTGATGGCCTCCGAAGCGGTCGCCGGGCGGCCTTGGAGGGACTGGGTCAGGGCGTGGCCCTCGGCGGCTTCCCGAAGCGCATCGAGCAGGTCGCCGAGCATCTCGGGGCCTTCGTTTCGGGTCATCTCCAAGGCACGGAGGGTGATGTGGTGTCCGCCCAGCCAGCCGACCGCGCCGCCGACCAGCCGACGGGCCGCACGGCGACGGCGGCCTCCCTGGCGACCCAGTGCGGTGTCGTGGACCGCGATGGCGAGGTGAAGCAGCTCGACCACCACCGCCAGCTCCTCCGCCCGACGCGGATCGGTTGGTCCCAGGCTCTGCTTTCGAGCGACCTCAGCAGACAGCAGCAGCAACAGCGGACGAATCCGAGGCACGCCGGGGGCGAGCTGGCGATCCGGTGCGAAGCCCGGGGGAGCGTCTTCGCCCAGGACGAGGTCTCCAAACGCCGCGTCAATGCTGACGAGCCGCTCCAGAAGCTCTCCGACGAGCAGCTCCAGCTCCCGGGGAACCCCCCGGCGGAGCAGTCGGCGGCTCAGTCCCGGTACGACTCTTCCTGGCAAGACCTGCTCACTCCATACACAGCAGACACAATATCCGCAGTCAGGCTTCTATAGCCCGGATGGTGCACAGTGCCGTGGCAGACTGTGGTGAACGGTCGTGGCAACCCGGTGAGCGGCAGCCCACCCAGAGCATCCACCCAGAGCGCGCTGCTCAGTAGCCGCCAGTCTCTTTCCAGGCACCAGCGTTGGCGTAGACCATCATCGCGATGCCTGCAGCACCGAGGATGAGCGCCA
>JBLHNG010000792.1:0-4123 GCA_047621685.1 Myxococcota bacterium
GGCCAGTTGGAGGTCGGTGCGGCGGGGATCGAGAGGTCGTCGTTGACGTTGACGATGGAGTAGGCGTGCTGGTTCCAGACCTGCCGGCCCGCCTCCCAGGTCGAGGACTCCGAGCCGATGATGAAGATGCCGTAGGCGTCAGTGCCGTAGTGGCTGCCGCCGTTGACCATGATGATCTCCGCAGAGCCGTCGCCGTCGACGTCTGCGACGGTGGGGAACTCGTGGAGGGTGCGGGACTCCCTGGAGTCCTCCCTGAGCCGCACGGTGCCATCTCGGCCGTCGTAGACCCAGAGGGTGACCTCGTCGCCGTAGACCACTTCTGGGAAGCCATCGCCTTCGAAGTCGAACACCACTGAGCCGGTGGCGTGGCTGGACTCGTCGGTGACCGAGGCGCTCCACAGCAGGGTGCCGTCGGCCTCGTAGACAGTGTAGGTGGAGGCATCCACCAGGCCAATCTCCGGGAAGCCGTCGCCGTCGTAGTCGGAGATGGTCGGTGGTCCGCCGGTGCCGCCGCCCAGGAGGCTCCAGGTGTGGATCAGGGAGCAGTCGGTGCCCTCGAAGGTGGCGACCTGGCCATTGCTGACGACCAGGAACTCGCCGACGCCGTCCATGTCGAGGTCTGCCGCAGCGGAGAAGCCGTCCCCGATGCCTTCGCCGGTGCAGCGCGTCGAGACGTCGCTGTTGTAGACCGTGCGCCCGGCGATGATCTCCTGCTGACCGTCGCCCTCGATGTCGGTGACGATCGCGTGGAGTCCCATCTCGGAGTAGGCGTAGTAGCGCCCGGTGTCGCCCTGGCCCTTCTTGATGAGGGAGCCGTCGACACCGCTGAAGACGTAGGGGCCGAGGATGACCTCGACAACACCGTCGCCGTCGAGATCCGCGAGGGCAGGGGCGTGGCCACCGCAGGCGAGGTTGACCCCGGAGGTCGTCCACTTCGCCTCCAGGTCAGTCCCGAAGGCCGCGACCTGGCAGTTCTCGCCGGTGAGGTTGCCGTTGCTGGTGGCGTCGCTGCTGCTGGTGCCGCCTTCGCTGAAGGGCGGGGGCGGGCGGATGCTGTCGTCGTCTGGGTCACTGCCCTGGTTGCCGCCGGGATCGCCGGAGTCTCCACCGCCGCCTGGGACACCGGTGTCGTTGTTCTTGCTGCCCTTGTCGCCACCGCCGCCCCCGTTGGACTCACCCGCGACAACGTGGACCACCAGGACGATCTCTGGCTCCCCGTCGCTGTCGACGTCTCCGAGCGCGGCGTTGGAATAGCGGTACGGATACAGCTGGAGGTTCTCGCCATCGACGGTGAGATCGGAGCGGTTGGTGTAGTCGTTGGAGCCCTCGCCGTCCCCGGAGATTCTCCGGAGGATGCCGTGCTCGTTGGAGCTCTGACCGTCGTCGTCGGTGATCAAGACGATGTCTGGGACATCGGCGTAGTTGATGACCCCGTCGCCGTTGTCATCGGTCAGCTGGCCGACCATCGGTGACATCACCGCTTGACTATATTCCCGGTAGTTCGCGAACTTCAGGAGCTGCCACTCAATCACGGCGTCGAGTGGGCCCTCGGATGCTTCGACGTTGCAGGACTCGTCGAGTGAGACCTCCGTGACCGTCGGCTCGACGACATCGCAGGCATTCGCAGGCGAGAGTCCACCAATGAACTGCTCTTCGACCGGTGGGAACCACGGCTCGCCGTCTCCAGCACCCTCATCGGTGTTGAAGGTGTAGTCCGAGCAACCTGTGCCAGACAGGGTGCTGAGGAGAGTGCTGAGAAGAGTGATGAGGAGGACGATTCGGGGCTTCACAACCGGTCCTGAGTCGAGGGGGGCATTGTACCGCCCGCAGCGGCGTCCGTGCCGAAGAATCTTCCATGGGATAGTCCGCGGGGAGTGTCTACCCAGGAGAGCGCCGTGTCCGATGGACCCCGCTGGTTTGAGCAGGCTCCCCCAGAGCCCCGCATCCGTCCCCGCAGCAAGCAGCTGACCACGGCAAACCTGTGGCTTCAGTGCCCCGGGTGCAAGACCGTCCTCTACAAAGAGGAGCTGGCGGCGAACCTCCAGATCTGCGCGAAGTGCGGTCACCACGGTCGAATCGACGCGATGTCCCGTCTCAACGCGCTGATCGATCCCGACTCGGCACGGTTTGAGGACACCCACCTCAAGCCCCTGGACCCGCTGGGCTTCGTGGACTCCCGGCCCTACGCTGACCGGCTGGTGACCTCCGCAAAGAAGACCGGGCGGCTGGATGCCTACATTGCTGCCTCCGCGACCATCGACGGGCGTCCGGTGCAGATCGGCACCTTCAACTTCGCCTTCATGGGGGGCTCGATGGGCTCGGTGGTCGGTGAAGCGATCACCCGACAGTTCGAGCGGGCCTGCGCGCTGCGTCAGCCGGCGATCGTCATCAGTGCCTCGGGCGGGGCGCGCATGCAGGAGGGGGTTCTCTCGCTGATGCAGATGGCCAAGACCTGTGCTGCCCTGGCAAAGCTGCGTGACGAAGCAAACATGCCCTACATCTCCATCCTCACCCACCCCACCACCGGTGGTGTCGCGGCGAGCTTCTCGATGCTCGGCGACCTCATCTTCGCCGAGCCCAATGCCCTCATCGGCTTCGCCGGGCCCCGGGTCATCGAGCAGACCATCGGCGAGCAGCTGCCCGAGGGCTTCCAGACCAGCGAGTACCTCCTGGAGCACGGCATGGTCGATCGCATCGTGCCCCGCAATGAGATGCGGATGATGGTGGCGCGGAGCCTGGCGCTGCTGCTGGACCGTCCGTGATAATCCACCCCGTCCTCAGCGACCTCGCCCGGTTCGGGGTCCGCATGGGACTGTCTCGGATGCGCAGCTTCCTCGAATTCCTCGGGGATCCCCTGTCGGGAATGAAGGTCATCCACGTCGCTGGAACCAACGGCAAGGGCAGCGTGGTGCGGATGCTCGGCTCGATGCTGCGGGCGGGCGGGTATCGGGTCGGTGAGTTCACCTCGCCACACCTCCAGCGCATCAACGAGCGCATCTGCATCAACGGCATGGAGATCTCGGACGACACCCTCAACGCCCTGCTGCACGAGCTGTCTGAGGCTCGTCGTCGATGGGCCGCTGAGGTCACCGGCGGGGAGGTCGATGGCGACGTTGCCCTGACCTACTTCGAGATGATCACCGCCGCCGCGCTGCTCCACATGGCACGCAGCAAAGTGGATGTCGCGGTCCTTGAGGTCGGGCTCGGCGGACGACTCGACGCCACCAACCTCGTGGATCCGCTGGCCTGCGCGATCGTGAGCGTGGGGCTGGACCACACCGAGGTGCTCGGACCGGATCAGGCGAGCATCGCGGCGGAGAAGGCTGGCATCATCAAGCCGCATCGCCCGGTGGTGGTCGGTCCGCTCCAGCTCGACGCCCTCCGCGTGGTCCGCCTCATCGCCCGGGAGCGCAATGCGCCGCTTCTGGAGGCCGGCGAGCACTACCGGACCCTGCGCAGCGACATCGGGCGGTTCACCTGGACCGGCGACAACCACACCCTGCGCGACCTCCCGCTCTCCCTCGCCGGGGACCACCAGATCGACAACGCCGGGGTCGCGGTGACTCTGCTCGCCCAGGTCGCCGATGTGCTGCCGGTCTCTGAGCAGGCCATTCGCATCGGACTGTCTACTGCGGCACACCCCGGTCGTCTGGAGTGGATTCGGGACGACGTGCTGCTCGACTGTGCCCACAACTCCGAGGGTGCCGCGAGCCTGTCGGACTACCTCCGCACCCTGCCCCGAGACCGCCCACGCACCCTCCTTCTGGGGGCGTCCGCAGACAAAGACGTGCGCTCCATGGTGATCCAGCTCGCCCCGCACTTCGATCGGGTGCTGACCACCCGGTGCCGCCACCCCCGGGCCGCAGAAGCCGGTGAGATTGCCCGCCGGCTCATCAATGTCGGCATGCCAGTGCTGCCCGCCGGTTCCATCGAGCAGGCGATCATCCTGGCCCGGGACGGCTCGCTGGTGGTCGCCACCGGCTCGATCTTCCTGGCCGGCGCCGTGCGCGACCTCCTCGGAGCGCGGCCTGAGAGCCAGTAGATGTTCTGGGCGGTGGTGTCCTCGATCGCGGCCGCGCAGGAGCCCGCTCCGACACCCGCAGTCATCTCTGCCGACCTCATC
>JBLHNG010000793.1:0-4114 GCA_047621685.1 Myxococcota bacterium
TTCTTGCCCACCGACAGCCCCCAGCGCCAGGCCAGCCGGTGGATGTGGGTGTCCACTGGAAACGCCGGCTCCCCAAAGGCCTGAGAGACCACCACGCTGGCGGTCTTGTGCCCGACCCCCGGAAGCTTCTCCAGGTCCGCCATGTCCCGGGGGACCTTCCCGCCGAAGTCCTCCATGATCATCTTGCTGAGCCCTTTGAGCCGCTTTGCCTTGCCGCGAGACAGCCCGAGCACCTTGATGCGCTTGAGGATCTCCGACTCCTTCTTCTTCGCCATGTCTGCCGGGTTGTTCGCGAGCGCAAACAGGGCCGGGGTGACCTCGTTGACCTTCTTGTCGGTGGTCTGTGCCGACAGCATCACCGCGACCAGCAGGGTGTAGGGGTCGGTGTGCCTCAGCGGCGTGGGGGTCTCGGGGTAGAGCGCCTCCAGCTGGGCGTGGATTTGGGCCACTTTCTCAGACTTGAGCATGGAGATCCTCGCAACCCTCAGTTCAGCGCGTAGGGCTCAGCCAGGGTGAACGGCGCGATCTCAGCATCGAATTTCTCGCCGCCCTCCACGATCATCTGGTAGGTGCCGTGCATCGTGCCGAACGCGGTGTCCATCGGGCAGCCCGAGGTGTAGCGAAAGCTCTCGCCGGTGCGGAGGACGGGCTGCTGGCCGACAACACCGGGACCACGGACGTGCTCTTCCTCGCCCTTGTTGTTGGTGATGATCCAGTGCCGGGAGAGAAGCTGAACGGTGTGCTCACCTTCGTTGGTGATGGTCACGTTGTACAGGTACATCCAGTGGTTGAGGGTCGGATCGGACTGGTGCTCCAGGTACTTCGGGTCAATGTTGATCCGCACGCCCTTGGTGACGGTGTCGCTCATGTTCTCCTCCAGAGGGCATCTATATATCGCGGTGAGCAAGCGATGAAATCAGTGATACAGGATGGTTGATGCAAGTCCACTCCCTCCGCGGCGGATTCATCGAGACCGTCCACGATGTCCGCGCCGTTGCAATCCAGTACGACGCTTCCCACACCGGGTCGGTCGTCTTCGCCAGCGGCGTGCCGGTCCGAAGCACCTGGCGCTCAGCGGGCAAGGTGCTCCAGCTGTGGGCGAGCCTGGAGGCGCTGGGGGATCCAGAGCTGCCTGCCGAAGACCTCGCCATCGGTGCCTCCAGCCACAGCGGTCAGGACGCCCACCTCGCCCGAATCCGCGCGCTGCTTCGACGGCTCGGAGCGGAGGAGTCCCAGCTGCTCTGCGGGGCTGAGGCGCCGGTCCACCGCGCCACCCGGCGGGCCCTCATCCGAGCCGGATCCCCAGCACTGGACATCCACAACGACTGCTCCGGCAAGCACACCTTCATGCTCGGCGCCTGTCATGCAAACGACTGGTCGCTGGAATACCGCGCGCTGAGCCACCCTCTCCAGCGGAACATCCTCGCCGTGACCACCGACTGGACCGGCGAGACCCCAGACACCGCAGTCGACGGCTGTGGAGTGCCCACCTTCATCCTCTCCATCGCCGGCATGGCCACAGCCTGGGCGCGGCTGGCCTGCGTCACAGAGGATGGCCACTTCAAGAACACCCCCGACCCGCGCGGCCAGCGCATCGGTGACGCCATCTGCGCCCATCCATTCCTGACCAGCGGCGACGACCGCATCGACCTCGCCATCGCACAGCGAGCCTGCGAACCCTACGCCGGGAAGATCGGCGCGGCGGGTGTGTTCTGCATCAGCCTGCCCGCGCGCCGGATCGGCATCGCGATAAAGGTGCTCTCCGGCAACAGCGACGCCCTCGCCGTCGCCATACCCGCGGTCATTGAGCAGGTCGCTCCCGGCGCGCTGAGCCCAACGGAGGACTGGCCCTGGCAGAATGTGAGCAATGTTGTTGGTCGAAGTGTGGGACAGCGGGTGGTCGTCCTGTCCAGCGGTGCCTAACTGAAGTCACGGAGCGCAGTTCAATGAGCATGAAGGCATGAGCAAGAAGAAGGATACGCGCAGAGACAACCAGGAGGACGTTCAGGTCCTCGACCGGCTCAAGCGTCCCAAAAAGCACAAAGTCATCATGCACAATGACGACTACACTCCGATGGAATTTGTGGTCCAGATTCTGGAGCAGATCTTCCACCACAGCCCAGCAGCAGCCACCCGCGTCATGCTCAGCATCCACAACACTGGAATTGGCATCGCCGGGGTCTACTCTCATGAGATCGCCGAAGCGAAGTCCAACCGTGCCATACGAGTTGCTCGAGAAGCCGGCTTCCCGCTGCTGGTGACCACCGAGCCCGAGTGATCGGCTCGAACGACGTCACAGACTACGCCGCAGACTACGCCGCACGACATCCGTCTCAAGATCAGGTGAACCGATGAAGCTCGCAGACAACCTGCGCGTCGCCCTCTCCCGGGCGATGGACGAGGCCAAGCGCCGCCGCCATGAATACCTCACCCTGGAGCATGTCCTCCTCGCGCTCCTCCACGAGCCCACCAGCGCAGCTGCTCTGGAGGCCTGCGGAGCGAAGCTGGACAAGCTGGAGAAGGAGCTGACCCTCTACCTCGACAATGAGGTGGAGAAGCTCCCCGAGGATCGCGAAGATCTCGATCCCCAGCAGACCATGGCCTTCTCCCGGGTCTTCCAGCGTGCGGCGTTCCACGTCCAGAACGCCGAGAAGGACACCCTCGAAGGGACCGCTGTGCTCATCGAGCTGATGCGGGAACCAGAGAGCTACGCGGTGTACCTGCTGGAGACCCAGAAGGTAAAGCGCGTCGACATGACCGCCTACCTCTCCCACGGAGTGCGCAAGGACGGCCTCGTGCCGCAGCGAAAGCGCGTCTCGGCGGGAGATGACGACGAGGACAGCAAGGATCTCGCCGAGCCGCTGGAGGCCTACACCACCGAGCTGGTCGCCAAGGCTGCCTCGGGTGAGATCGATCCGCTGATCGGTCGGGAGCGGGAGCTTGAGCGCATCATTCACATCCTCGCCCGGCGTCGCAAGAACAATCCCCTCCTCCTCGGCGATCCCGGTGTCGGCAAGACCGCGCTGATCGAGGGCCTCGCCCGCCGCATCCACGAGGGCAACGTCCCTGACATGCTCAAGGGTGCGACGGTCTGGGCACTGGACATGGGCGCGCTCATGGCCGGCACCCGCTACCGGGGCGACTTCGAGGAGCGCCTGAAGGGCGTGATGAACGGACTCAAGGAGCAGGAAAACGGCATCCTGTTCGTCGATGAGATCCACACCCTCGTCGGTGCTGGCGCCACAACCGGCGGCACCATGGATGCCTCCAACCTGCTGAAGCCCTCGCTACAGTCTGGCAAGCTCCGCTGCATCGGCGCCTCGACCCACAAGGAGCACAAGCAGAGCTTCGGTCGGGATCGCGCCCTCGCCCGTCGCTTCCAGATCGTCGATCTCGACGAGCCCTCCCTCGAAGAGGCCATCGAGATCCTCAAGGGCCTGCTGTCGGCCTACGCCACGCACCATGAGGTGACCTACACCGACGAGGCCGTCGTGGCCGCCGCCACCCTGGCTGCCAAGCACCTCACCGGGTCCAAGCTTCCAGACAAAGCCATCGACGTCATCGACGAGACCGGCGCCTCCGTCCACCTCGCTGGCCGCGACACCGTCACCCTCGCAGACGTCGAAGCGACCATCGCCCGCATGGCGAAGATCCCGCCGAAGAGCGTCACCACCGAGGAGTCCAAGGCCCTGCTCGACCTCGAGACCGAGCTGCTCAAGGTCATCTACGGCCAGGACGAAGCGGTCAAGATGACTGCGAACGCCATCAAGCTGTCGAGAGCCGGACTCAAGGCGCCCGACAAACCGGTCGCCAGCTTCCTGTTCTCCGGTCCGACCGGTGTTGGAAAGACCGAGCTGGCCCGACAGCTCGCCGCGACCATGGGCGTGGCCTTCCACCGGTTCGACATGTCCGAGTACCAGGAGCGCCACGCCGCCAGCCGGCTCATCGGAGCGCCTCCCGGCTATGTCGGCTTTGATCAGGGCGGACTGCTCACCGATGCAATCAACCGCACCCCCCACTGCGTGCTGCTGCTCGATGAGATCGAGAAGGCTCACCCCGACATCTTCAACCTGCTGCTCCAGGTGATGGACCACGCCTCGCTGACCGACAACCC
>JBLHNG010000794.1:0-4113 GCA_047621685.1 Myxococcota bacterium
GCTTGAGGTGTCCACTGAGACATAGTCGGACAGGTCCTCAACGTAGCCTCGGCCAGACACCCAGCTCTGGGTGGCGTAGCCGGTGAGGTCCGTAGAGACGAGGTAGTCGCTCTCAATGCCACTCACCCGATCACTGACTGCGATGAGGTCAGCATCGTCGGCGAAGTCCGCGATGTCCGCAGCCTCCAGGTAGTCGCTCTCAATGCCACTCACCCGATCGCTGACTGCGGTGAGGTCGGCATCGTCGGCGAAGTCCGCGATGTCCGCCGCGACGAGGTAGTCGCTCTCGATGTCGCTCACCCGATCGTCGATCGCGGAGAGGTCGCTGGAGAGCACATAGTCGACCTGGATCGCGGCGATGTCGCTCGCGTTGGTGGAGACGCTGGAGGACAGCGTGGAGACATCGGCGCTGGTGGCGTAGCTCTGACCGGACACCCAGCCCTCGGTGGCGTAGCCAGACAGCGCGGTGCTGGTGAGGTAGTCGGCGGCGATGGTGGCGATACTTCCAGTGTTGGCGGAGACCATGTCGGTGTTGGTGGAGACCATGTCGGCATCGGCGAAGCCCTGGAGACCCACCCAGGCCTCGGTGACGAACTGGTCATGCTCGGCATCAAGGGTGGTGATGGCGAGCTCGTTCTCCCCGATGGCCGCCATCAGCTCGGTGAGATCGACGCCGCCGCTGAGGGCTGCCACCTCATCGAGCAGGGCGACGAGGTCATAGGTCAGCTCGGTGTCGGTGGCCTCGAGGGCGAGCAGCTCGTTCGCCATGGCGTCGTGCTCGGACTGAAGCTCGGCGATCAGGGTGGTCTGGGCATCGAGGGTCGCGAGGATCTCGGAGAGGTCGTCGGTTGAGGTGGCGGAGGAGTCCTCGCAGCCGATGAGGGCGAGACTGACGAGAGAGAAGAGGGCGGTCCGGTGGGTCATGGTGTGCTCCTGTGGGTTCGCTCTCCCTCAATGCAGGAACCGGTCCACCGTAATTTCAGCCACTTACACCACACGACCGGAAAGGGTGTCGAAAAAAGTGACGGACGTCCGTCACTGCCCTTCGCTCCTCAACCACACCAGCTCGCCCTTCGGCGTCTCCGCCATCCAGGTCACCAGGTAGTCGCTCAGGGTCTCTCGGCCGCGGACGTTGGTGTGCTTGAAGTCGTAGAAGTCGTCATCAGGCACCTGGGGCATGCCGTAGACATCCGGCTGCTCAGCACGCCAGCCATCCCACGCAAGCCTCACTTCCGAGGGCAGGAACAGGTCGTAGTACTCCCGGCGATGCGGCAGATCGAACAGCATCAGCTCCGCACCCGCCGCCGCCGTGCGCTCCCGGAGCGTCTGAATGCCCTGGATGTTGAGCTGTGCGTCGCTGTAGTCCGCTTCTTCAGAATCAATGTAGTGGTAGCTGGCGCGGGGATTGCCCCGGGTTCGAGCGATCTGCGGCTCGTACTCGGTCTTTCGGAAGGTGGTGTGGTGGGCGGGGCGGGCCCTTCGCGGGGTCTTGAAACGCACCAGCGCGCGTGCCCACTTCGCCACACCGCGCATGTACTCGCTGTGGTAGCGGTGGACATCTGGCGGAACCGCAGTGAGCAGCTCCAGGCGCTTCTGCACCGGCAGCGCCTCGATCGCCCAGAGGTCACCGGGGGAGAACAGCATCAGGAGTCGGTCGTCGGGCAGCTCGCTGTATTCCAGCCAGTCCTTTCGGAAGTTGTCCGGCGAGACCGAAGTGATCACCCGATCGCCGGGCTGGACCGGGAGCTTGCTGAGCAGGCCGACGGAGGGAAACGGCGCGCCGCGGACCATGCCGTACTTCGCCACCCGCCAGGGGCTGCCCTGCTCGGCGAGCGCGGCGTTGATCGCTTTTTCGTCAAACGCATCCCGCAGCACACTGGAGCCGATGATCCAGGCGACCCGCCCGCCCTCGTGGCTGCGCAGCTTGACGAGGTTGGTCCGACGGATCTTCCACAGCACCCAGCTCTGGGCGGTCATCCGGCCATAGCGGACCATCATGCGGTCGGGCCCATAGGTCGAGGCGGTCAGCCCGAAGCTGAACACCAGGACGACGAGCACCACCCGGAGGATGCGCACGGCACGGGTGGTCTCCTCGATGGAGGGCTGCGGTGGGGGCGGTGGGATCGGCCTGGGCACGACGGATTGGTATGGCTTGGGGGAGTGTTCGGTTACTTCGATCGTCAACTTCGCGCACCCCGCCCGACCCCGCACCGGGCTCAGAAAACCGGTTAGTCGAGGGGTATGTTTGAACTTCAGCCAGCCGCACGCCCGGGAAAGGAGCCGTTCTCGGAATTCCTGAGCGGCAGCGGAATCGCCCTGTTTGATGGGGCCATGGGCACGATGCTCTATGAGCGCGGTGCATTCATCCACCGCTCGTTTGAGGAGCTAAACCGCTCCGACCCCGGCCTCGTCCGCCGCACCCATGAGGCGTATGTCACTGCCGGAGCGGACATCATCGAGACCAACACCTTCGGGGCCAACCGGTTTCGGCTCTCCCCCTATGGCCTGGAGTCCGCGGTCGATGAGCTGAACGCCGCCGGGGTCCGTCTGGCGCGAGAGGCCGCTGGGGATCGGGCCTGGGTGGCGGGCGCGATGGGTCCGCTGGGCATCCGGATCGAGCCGTTTGGTCACATCTCCCGGGAGGAGGCCCGCGCGGTCTTCCAGCAGCAGGCTGCCGCGCTGGCTGCGGGTGGGGTGGACCTGTTTGTCCTGGAGACCTTCCAGCACCTCCCCGAGTTGCTCGAAGCCATCGCTGCTGTCCAGTCGGTCAGCACCGTGCCGATCATCGCCCAGATGCGGGTGACCGACGGCGGGGTGACCACCGAGGGCGTCGACGTCGCCCACATGCTCGCTGCCCTGAGTGCGGCCGGGGTCGATGCGGCGGGGGTGAACTGCTGCGAGGCCCTCGCGGCGCTCGATGCCATCTCCGAGATGCACGAGATCGGCGGGCTGCCCCTGTGCGGCCAGCCCAACGCCGGACAAGCCCGGAGCGTGGCGGGTCGAAACCTCCACCTCGGCAGCCCCGAGTACCTCGTCGCCTGGGGACGGCGTGCAGTGCGATCCGGTGCGCGTCTCATCGGTGGCTGCTGCGGCACCCGGCCCGAGCACATCCAGGCCCTGCGCAGCGCCATCGGCGAGGGGGTTCCGCCCTCCGCCAACGCCCGCATCGCCCGCCCCACCACCCACACCCCGCCCGCGCAGCCCGTGCCGCTGCGCAAGAAGTCCCGGCTCGCCGCGGCCCTGTCCCGGGGTCGGCTGGTCACCGGGGTCGGCCTGCCCCCCACTCGCGGCCACAACGGCGATGAGACCGCCGCAAACGCCCGAGCGCTGGCGCTGGCCGGGGTCGACTTCGTCACCCTGCCCGAGGGCACCGGAGCCCGCGCATACGCCCCACCAGTCAGCATCGCACCGCTGTGCCGGGCTGCTGGGGTGGTTCCGCTGGTGATGTACACCTGCCGGGGTCGTCCCCTGCCCCGCATCCAGTCCGACCTGCTCGGTGCCTCGCTGCTGGGGGTGGAGGACCTGCTCCTGGTGACCGGCTCGCCGCTGACCACGATCGCAGAGCAGGGCCCGCTTCCAGACCTTGAGATCGACTCTATCGGAGCGATCAACCTTACCTACCGGCTCAACACCGGTGAGGATGTCGGCGGCAACGCCATCGGCAGCCCGACCGCTTTCCACATCGGCATCCACATCGATCCGACCGCTTACGACGTCGAGCGTGAGCTGTCCCGGCTGCGCTGGAAGATCGACGCCGGCGCGGAATTTGCTGTCACCGCACCGATCTTCGATGTGACCGCGCTGCGGCAGCTTCTGTCGCACATCGACCAGGTTCGCCTGCCGATCATCGCGACCATCTGGCCCATCCGGACCGCTCAGGAGGCCGAGTTCTTCGAGGAGCGCCTCGCCTCCGTCTCCGTGCCCGCACCGCTGATCGAGCGCATGCGTGCGGCTGAGGCCCGGGGGGATGAGGAAGCCGAGGGCCTGCGGATCTGCCAGGAGCTGGCGGCTGAGATCCGACCGCTGGTGCAGGGCATCCAGGTCACGGCTCCCAGTGGACGCATCGATCTGGCGTTGGCGGTGTTGGAGTCGCTTTAAGCTGCGGCCGCCCGG
>JBLHNG010000795.1:0-4108 GCA_047621685.1 Myxococcota bacterium
GCTCGGCAAGATGCTGGAGAGCGACGACGAAGTCTACGACATCGGCCACCCCGCCCTGCGCGCCCTCCGCAGCCGCCACCCATGGATGGACCGCCACAAGACGCTGGTCGTCCGCCTGAACATGATGGGCAAGCGCAGCCTGATCAGCGCGCTGTACGAGGCCTACAACAGCGCACTGCCAGCCGGAATCCCGCACCTGGAGTTCACCGACGAGGAGCGCATCTTCCGGATCATCGAGCGACAGGCCGAGGCGATGGGCGGGCTGGACAAGGTGCTGGAGCTGGCCAGCAAGACCGGCCTGCTCTCCAATGTGACCCGCAAGGAGAAGGCAGACGACGGCACCGAGCGCATCACCCACCTCTTCCCGCCCGACCTGCCCCTGGAGCTGCTGACGGACCTGTACAACGACCTGCGCACCGACCCCGACCGCGACGCCCGGCTCAGCCTCGCCGCCGCCCTGGAGACCTGGCGCAACTTCGGCGAGCGGGTGGTCCACCCCGAAGACCTCTGGCTGCCCGCCGACCAGGGCCTCGGTCTCATCGCCCGCCACGCCAAGGAGCACGGCTACACCGCGATCACCTGGCTGGTCGACGAGCTGGTCATCTGGGTTCGGGGAAAGGGCCGGGAGCAGTACATCCAGCAGCTCAACGACCTCTCCTCGATGGTCGACCACGACAAGCCCCGGGTGCTGCCCTTCTTCGTCGCCCTCGCCGTGCAGCAGGACATCGCCGCCACCTGCCCCGATGACATCTCCGAGAACGAGTTCCGCACCCACCTCGGCCACATCTCCAACCGCTTCCAGCCCCGGCTGGAGCTGGAGGATCAGGATCTCTACGAGGTCGCCGCCCAGCGCGTGCTCGCCCGTCGGGAGGATCTCACTCCCGCCCAGCTCGCCGCCTTCGAGACCCGCATCGACGACGCCTTCCGGGACAACGCCGATGCCCTGCGGGCCATCTCCGGCGACATCCCCCCCGAGCTGAGCCGCCGCCTCTACCCCTTCCAGCCGGCGCTGCTGCGGGTGCTGGTCGATGTCACCAACGCGCTCTCCCGCAGCCGGACCGCCATGGCCGCCCTCTACGCCCTGCTGCGCAAATATCAGGACCTGGAGGTCGGCGACTTCATCCCCCTCGGTGCGCTGTGGGACATCCTGTTCACCACCGACAACATCCAGTCCCTCCGCCAGAACGTCTCCAGCCGGCTCGCTCAGAACATGTCGGACACCGCCGACACCTGGGATCGGCTCTCGGGGAAGGTCGCGGTGGTCATCCGGGCCAACCCCGACCTCGGCACCGAGCACGAGCTGACCCGGCTGGTCTGGTCGGTCCTGCTCTGCCAGCTCTCCGAGCGGCCCTACTTCCCCGACGGCCGCTCCCTGCGCGAGAAGGTCACCGCCTCCACGGTCTACTGGCTCAATCGCACCGACATCGAGGTCGACGACCTGTTCGACGACCTCGGCGCAGACACCACGACCCAGCTCTTCCGACGCCTCAGCTCGGTCGCCCCGCTGGTCCAGGTCATCGACGGCGACAACAAGAGCGACCCGCGCCTGATCATCAAGATCGAGAACGTCGACATCGAGCAGGTGCTCGCACGCGCCCGGGCCGAGGTCCGCCACCAGCACCGGTTCGCCTACATCCACCGCCTGCTCAAGCTGGAGCTGGGCCTGGACCTCGGAACCACCATCGAGGGGCAGGTCAAGACCACCTGGCGGGGCACTAAGCGCAGCGGCTCGGTGCGGCTCGCCAACGTGCGCAAGCTGACCTACGCCGGCCGGGTCAATGAGTTCGCCCCGGGCAGCCGCGACGACTTCCTCCTGCTGGTCGACTACCCGTTCGACGAGGAGCGCGGCCGTGGACGCCAGGACGACATCGAGACCCTGGAGAGCGCCCGGACCCGGAGCAGCCAGTGGACCCTCGCCTGGCTGCCAGCCCACTTCACCGACGCAGAGCTGGAGGCGCTCAACAACGCCGCCGCAGTCGACCTCATCAGCCGCGACAAGCGCCGGTACCTCGACGAGAACTTCGGCGCTCGACAGGCCCGGGAGATCGCCCACGCCCTGGAGGTCTACCTCGCCGGTCGGCAGCTTGAGCTGAAGACCGCTATCCGCCGGCTGTACTTCCAGGAGGGCATGGTCCTCGGCATGCACGCCAGCCTGGGCGACTTCAAGCTGGAGGGCATCGATCAGGGCCGGGCGCTGACCCGGATGGGCGACTACGTCCTCGATCGGCGCTTCCCGAACCACCCCCGGTTCGGCCGCACCGTCAACGCAGCCGATCTCATCCAGGTCGCCGGCTGGGTGATCCGCTCTGCACAGACCGGCCAGCCCATCACCCTCAGCGAGCGGGACCTGTCGAAGATCGACGCCATCGCTGAGCCCATGGAGCTGGTCTACAAGGGCTCTGGCAGCATCACGCCGCGGGCCGATGGTCGCTACCTTGCCCCCGTCAAGGACTGGCTGAAGGGCCGAAACCGCTTCATGGCCGCCGACCTCCGCGCGCAGCTCACCGGGGAGGACGGCTGGGCACTCGGCCTGACGAGAGAGGTCGCCAACTTCTTCCTCTACTACCTCCTCCAGGTCGAGGGCTTCGAGGCCCGGGTCAACGGCAAGAGCGTCACCATGGATGGCCTCGTGCGGCTCCCGGAGAGCTTCGAGCTGGTCAAGGACAGCGTGGTGGACTCGGCAACCTGGGACCACGCCCTGTCCGCAGCGAAGTCCCTGCTCGGCGCCACCGGTCGCGCGGATCTGCCCTCCTCACCGGAGCAGTCCAAGCTCAGCCGAGACGTCGCACAGGCTGCAAAGACGCGCCTCAAGGAGATCAACGACTTCCTCGCCAGCCTGGAGCGGGTCTGCCGCTGGGCGGACGTCCTGCCCGACGCCAGCAAGCGCCACCAGCTCGCGGTCCGCCTCAAGGACGCCCTCGCCACCCTCACCGGCACCCTGGACAACGACGAGCGCGTCCGGCGCCTCGCCGCCCTCGACACCCACGCCGACAAGGCCCACTTCATCACCCTCATCGACGCCCTCACCGGCGAACAGGGTGCCCTGGTCCGCATCCATGGCGGCGAGATCGCGTTTGCTCAGGTCAAGAGCCAGGGCAGCAAAGATGACATCCGGGTGGTGGTCACCCGCCTCCAGAACCTGCTGGGGGATGCGATCCAGACCAGCCGTCTCCAGGACAAGGCTGACGCCTGGCTCAAGGAGGCGAACAAGCGCGCCCGGAAGCTCATCCGCGGCCCAGGAGACGGTCCAGGTCCGGGAGACGGTCCAGGCCCAGGAGACGGCCCAGGTCCAGGAGACGGCCCAGGAAACGACGGGACACTTCACTCTCTGAGGAGCGCCACCCGTGACGAGCTTCAAGCGCTGGTGGACTCACTCGACAGCAGCGGCCGGTTTGATGTGTCGATCTGGGTGAAGAAGTGAGCAGCGCGGCACTCTCCTGGCTGCTCCGTCGACTGCGACAGGGCACCCCGATCCACACCGATCTCATCCTCCTCCGAGATCACCCGGGGCTGTCAGCCTCACCTGAAGGGCTGATGCTCGACGGCGAGGGCTGGCAGGTGGTCCGGGTCACCGGGGAATTCACACTCCGGGAGGCCCTGCTCGACGACGTCCCGCTGATCGCCATCCTCCCCGACGGCATGGCCCTGCCCCTGGATCTCATCGGTCGGGCCTACCTCGGCCGCCCGCTCCAGCTCCAGGCCCACGACCTCATCGCGGGTCTGGCCGGTCAGTTCTGCCAGCCCATCCTCAGCGCCGATCTGGCCACCGCAGTCACCGAGCACATCGAGGCCCTCGCAGCGGTCTTCTCCCACTGGACCTCCCGGCGGCTGATCACCATCGCCGACGTGACCTCCGCCCTGGCCTCCGCTGAGCTGGGCATGACGGAAAACCTCAAGCGGACCACCCCCGCAGAGCTGCTCGCCGGCTGGATTCAGGATGGCCTGCCGCAGACCCAGCGCACCGGACTGCTGAGTCAGGCACTGAGGGCGGCCCATGCACCGGAGGGGCTCTGGCTGGAGGCCGCGCTGACCGACGGCGATCTCTCGGCCCTGCTCGGTGCCGGGGCGCTGTGTGGTGGTCCTGAGGGGCGCGCGCTGGCTCCAGACT
>JBLHNG010000796.1:0-4093 GCA_047621685.1 Myxococcota bacterium
TGCCATGTCTGGGTGCTGTGGTGGGCGCAGCATCACCTCGGCGACTTCACCTCGCCGATGATCTTCCACCCCTACGGTGCGGACGTCATCGAGCTGTATGGCTCCGACCTGCTCAGCCCGCTGCTGCTCTCTGGCCTCCCGATCCCGCCGGGACTGCTCTACAACCTGTGGGTGCTCGGGCTGCTGGTTGCGGGCGGTCTGGGAGCGGGCTGGCTGTGTCGACGGGCCGGTGCGACCCCTGGTGGAGCGGCAGCGGGGACGGCGGTGTTTGCGACGGCACCGTTCTTCCAGCACGAGCTGCTCAACGGCACCTCCGAGCTGATCGCCGCAGCGATCCTGCCCTGGTTCACCGGTGCGCTCATGGCGACCATCGCTGAGCCGACCATCAAGCGCGGCCTCGCAGTCGGCGCACTGGCTGGTGCGGCGATCTCGATGTCGGCGTACAACCCGTTCTTCTTGCTGCTCCTCCTCGGGGTGTTCCTCATCCACCGCGCGGTCACCGATCCGAGCCCGATCTTCACGGCTGCAATGCGCCGTGCGGTCGGGGCCGCAGCGGCGGTGGGCATGCTGTTCGCCGGGCCGGTCGGCTGGCTTCACCTCACTCATGGTGCGGGTCAGACCTTCTCCCGTCGAGAGGGCTGGCTGACCCAGGATCCGCCCCTGCCCGACGCCTTCGCCGACCTGCTCGACTGGATCGATCCCCGTGCTGCGGACATCCCGGCGCTGATGCCGATGCACGACGGGCTGATGTTTGAGTACTGGACGACCTGCACCGTCTACCTCGGCCTGACCGCCCTCCTCCTCGCCGGCCTCGGCCTCGCCCGTCGCACCGACAGCGCCCGACCCTTCCCAGCACTCCTGGTGATCAGCGTGCTCATCGCGTGTGGCCCCTACCTGCGCATCGGCGGAGAGGCGGTCACCCTGCTCGGGGCGAAGCTGCCGCTGCCCGGTCTGACCCTCGCCGCGCTGTTCCCGCCGTTCATCGTCACCGCCATGCACAGCTATCGCTACACCGCTGTCGTCATCCTCGCCCTGGCGGTGCTGGCTGGTCGTGGGGCGAAGCGTCCATGGTGGGCGGGGCTCATCGTCGTTGAGGCGCTCCTGCTCGCCCCGGTTCCCTGGCCCGCGCCGACCACCCCGATCCCGGACTCCACCGTGCTCACCACGCTGCGAGACATGCCCGCCGGTGCGGTGCTGACGGTGCCGATGGAGCGGGAGAACCTCGGGGACCTCGGGCGGCTGCTGCTCGCCCAGACGGTTCATGGGAAGCCGGTCCACGATGGTGGGATCCACCGCCGCGCCGGAGCGGAAGCCACTCGACTGTTCGATGAGAACCCCCTGGTTGATGGGCTGTCGGCCCGGGGTGGTCCAGAGTGGCCCGGTGAGGCTGAGACGGCTTTTGGGCTCACCCACATCTACAGCCTCGACTACCGCTACATCCTGATGCCCGCCGACACCGACGAGGGGCTGGTGTGGGGCCGGGAGCGGCTGGGTGAGCCGGATGCTGTGGACGACCGCTGGGTGCTGTGGGTGCTCGGTGAGGTAGGCTCACCATGATGACGCCGCTGGTGCTTCTCTCTACTGCCTTCGCACAGGACGCCCGACTGCCCGTCCGGGTCGCCCTGGATGATCGCGCGCTGAGTCGGCTGACCGATCCGGTGCTCGTCATCGATCAGGCCGGGGTGACCCCTGCGACGTTCACCGACGACGGCAGCATCGACGGCGATGTTCCCGGCGACGGCATCCTCGTCGCCGCCACCACCGCCCTGCGCTCTCAGACCGTGCGGTTCTCCATCGTCGATGCTGGCGAGACGATCGGCTCGTTCGAGGTCAGTCTTCCCGCAGAGGGCGCGGCGACCTTTCAGCTCAAGACCGCCGAGGGCGACACGGCGGTGGTCCTCGACCTCAATGCCCCGGCGATGCCCGGCTCCCCGTCGAGCCCGTCCCCGACCAGCGACGCAGTGCTCCAGGCCGTCGCGAGCGAGGAGGGCGAGCTTCCCGGAGATGGGCTGGTCCGCCTCCGCCTTCGGGTGGTCGCCAGCAGTCCCGGCGAACTGGACGACGCGCACATCGAGGCCGGCGACGGCACCCACACCCGCCTGAGCACCGAAGGCGACGATGGGGTGTACTGGGGGGTGCTCGATCTGCCCCGCAGCGAGCTGGTCACCCTCCACGCCTGGCGCAACGATCTCGATCTCGGCGAGGTCAGCGTGGTCCTGCCTTCTGTTCCCCGGGCGCTGGTCCGGCTGTCAGTCGGACAGTGGGGCCTCGCTGGAGAGATCGCGGCGGCCTCACAGGAGCCCCTGGTCGTCCAGGCTGCTCCCAGCGGCGAAGACCTCGGAGATACCGACAGCATCGCGATCACCCTGTTTGTTGATGATCGCAGCGTCGGCCGCCTCACCGAGCCGACCGTCCTGATCGACCAGGAGGGCCTGCCCCCCACCACCCTGCTCGACGACGGCTCCCTCGAAGACGACACCACCGCCGATGGCATCTTCGTCGGCAAGCTCACGGTCGGCCGGGCCGAGCACCTCCGGTTCACCCTCCAGAACGCCGGGGCGTCGGTGGGGGAGATGACCGTTTTTTTGCCGAGCACCTCGGAGGCCTCCATCCGGGTGCGCACCACCGGGGACGGCCTCAAGCTCCAGACCGAGCCCCAGGCACTCGGCGGAGCAGACGGACCCTCTGAGGGCGGCGGGGGCAGCAGCCTCGGCGGCACCGATCGCATGGCCCATGTCCTGTGGGTGGGCATCGCGCTGTTCTGCGTGGCCTTCGCCTACACCCGTGGCGTCATCGAGCGTCGATGGACGAGCGAGATACAGCCGCTGCTGACCCGGCTGACCCAGTGGCTGGATGACCAGGAGAAGCCCGATGGCTGAGCTGAGTGCCGCCAACCTGTCCCGACTGACGGTGCTCAACACCGGCATGCTCGCGGTCAACACCCTCCTCCTCGTCGGGCTTCTGCTCCGGGGCGGATCCCCAACACCCGCGACCTCCCCCGCGACCACTGCACCCCAGACCACCTCGTCTGCTGTGCAGGAGCCCCGTCCGATGAGCACCGCACCGGGCGGGCCGACCCTGGAGGGGGTCGCTGGCTTCATCGAGGCAACCGTCTCCCCCCTGTCCGACGCCGCATCGGATCATGGGGTGACCGACCCCGCCATCCTGCCCTCTGACGCCGAGATCGCCGCCGCAGTGGACTCTGACAGCCTGGAGTCCGCTGAGACCCTGCTGGTCATTGAGAAGCTCAAGGCTGGCTATTCGCAGTTCAACATGCCGTTCCCTGAGATCAAGATCCCCGGTCCGCCCGGTACGGAGCCCTCACAGGGCACCGCGCCGTCTTCAAGCGGAACGGACCAGGGACCCGAGATCCAGGCCTGGGCCACCCCCACCATCGCCCACCTCCGCGAGGTCCTCTCCGAGAAGGGAGAGAGCGAGGCCGGGCTGATCCCCACCGACGACGAGGTCGCTGCCGCAGTCGCCAGCGGGCGCATTGACTCCGAGGAGACCCGGTGGGTCATCGACACGCTCAAGAACGGCTACGCCCGACTCGATCTGCCGTTCCCTGAGCTTGGCGAGACCGGAGCATCGTCCGAGCCGACCGAGCGCGCAGCCAGCTCCGGTGAGCAGGAGGTGCTGCGGGCCTACTTCGAGGCCAACATGCAGCGCCTGGAGCTGATGGCCAGCAAGCAGGGGGTTGAGGTGTCTGATGTGCTGCCCGAGCAGGCGGTGATTGAGGCCGCGGTCTCCAGCGGAGACATTTCCTCTGACGCTGCCCGTCCAGCACTTGACCAGCTCCGCGCTGGCTATGAACGGGTTGGTCTGGAGTTTCGGGAACCGGTGGTTGCTCCTTAGAGCAACCGCTGTTGAGGTGCTGCGGGATCGAGGGCGCCGAGAGGCGAACGGAGGCAGCCAGGAGGCTGACGCTTTCACTGACCACGACGTCTGGCAAGTGCCGGTCAGGTGGCTGGCTAATGCTCTTCCCGCTGAGTTCAGCAAGTGCCGGTCGCAGACGGGCTGATTGCTGATTCGTGGAGAGGGACGGGGACGGGCGGAGGCATACGAAGCCGGTCAGGTGGCTGTCTTCCTTCTT
>JBLHNG010000797.1:0-4087 GCA_047621685.1 Myxococcota bacterium
TGGTGCCATCCTGGCGGGGGGCATCGAGGTGTGCGGCGGGGTAGATCGCCTCGTCCTCGCTGACACCATCAAGGGTGGGCTCGTTTTTGGGCCAGTCGACGTTGGAGTAGATCCGCATCAAGCCCATGATGCGGTCGTCTTTGTCGCCGAGCATGACCTCAGCACCGAACCCGGCGTTGGGGCGCTGCTGGGTGTCGACGCCCTGACGACCGAGGTCGTCGTAGTAGTAGGCCTTGGCCTCGTGCAGGCCGCCAGTGGTCATGATGCCGACACCGCCAGCAAAGGCGGGGGCAGAGAAGGTGGCGGCTGAGAGAAGCACCGGGATGGTGAGCTTGCGCATCGGAACTCCGGATGGGGACCGCAGGGTTGATTTCGACACGACATAGCAGAAGGATGGCTGTCTATGCAACCCGTCAGGGGGGATCAGACCGGAATCATTTGCCCGAATCGGCAGTGTCTGCTGCGCCGGTGTCGGCTGCGGTGTCCGCTGCAGTGTCCTTGCCATTCCCTGAGTCCCCGGTGTCTGCCGTCGATGTATCTCCGGTGTCACCGGGAGCATCGACCGTAAACGTCACAGCAGTCGAGACCCCATATCCGTTGAAGAGCAGGACCTCGACGGCTCCGGATTCCAGGGCAGGGACCTCTACGGTTGCAGTCTCGATGCAGTCGGTGTCACAGAGCACATCGCAGACATCACAGTCGCCGCATGCGGTGCAATTGTTGGTCTCCCGACAGGCATCACAGTCACCGCAGGAGTCGCGATCGATGTCGGTGATCAGAGCCCGAGCGGTGCCGAAGTAGACCGCAGTGTCCCAGGTGTCGGTCAGCGGACCACCGGTGAGCACTACGCTGTCACCGGCCACTCCAGTGGTGGGCTCTGCGATGGTCAGCTCGACATCGCAGACGGGCAGGCTGGTGGAGGTGGAGGTGGTGCAGCCAAGCAGCACGGTCAGCAGGGAGATCATGGTGGCCTGTGAGAAGTGAGGACGCCCCTTAACCCGCCAGGGCTCAGGGGTGTTCCGAGATCCGTGCCGGGACTGAGGCCACTCCGGGACCGTTCTTTTCCAGGAGTGGCCTCAGAAGCCCTCGCTGAGCAGATCCTCGGCGGTGGTCTGGCCGATGTCTCCGACCACGTTCTGGGGCACGGTGCCGGGGAGCATGGGCATCCCCCGTCCGCCTCGGGCAACCCGCCCGGTGCTCTCATCGATGGAGACATGGACCACGCCGGGGATGCCAGGGAAGGCCCGATCCTGGTCCTTGGGGGCGGCGACCTTCATGTAGTCCATCCAGATCGGCAGGGCGGTCTTGCCGCCGGTGAACGACACACCAATGGAGGCAGGTTTGTCGAAGCCGACCCAGGCTGCGGTGATGACGTCGGGGTTGTAGCCGACGAACCAGGCATCGAAGAAGTCGTTGGTGGTGCCGGTCTTGCCGGCGACGTGGATGCCGAGGCGGTTGGTGGCCGCGCCAGTGCCGCCAGTGGCGACCTCTCGCAGCAGCCAGTGGGCGATGCCAGCGACCGACGGGTCCATGACCTGGGGCCACTCTGCAGGCGGCTCATAGGCCTCGATGATCGTCCCGTCCCGCTCGGCGACTGACTCGATGAAGTGCGGTTCGACGAGCGTGCCGTAGGTGGCGAACGCGCTGTAGGCCCGAGACAACTCCAGCATGGTCAGCGAGGAAGAGCCGAGGCCCATGGAGAGGTCGCAGGTTCGACACCAGACCTGCCCGTTGTCGTCTTGCCGGGCATCCACGCAGGGATCGGTCTGGGGGATGCGCTCGATCGGCAGCCAGTCGCAGACCCGGAGGTTGACGTCGCAGCTGTGGCACCACGTCCGACCGGCTTGCTCAATGGGCTCGTCGAGGCACTGCTTGGCATCGCCCACCGGGATCTGCTCGCCGTCTTTCCAGATGCGGGGGATCTCGGACTCCACCAGGGGGCAGGAGCTGGCGTCGCAGTACTCGCACCAGACCATGCCGGGCACCGGGGAGGCTGAGGTCGTGCCGACGCACTCGTCGGAAGAGGGGATGTGGGTGCGGGAGCAGGAGGGCTCGTTGTAGCCGATGCGCAGCGCGGGGCCGGCCAGCTCATAGACCGGATCGAGGCCCAGTCGGTCGAGGATTCGAACCGTGACCACGTTGCGGGACATCTGCAGCGCCCGCCGCAGGGTGATGTTGCCGAGGTAGTCGCCGCCGTAGTTGCCCGGCTTCCAGGTCCTGCCGCCGAGGGTGGCGAATGAGGTGGGGGCGTCCTGGACGAGGGTGCCGGTGGTGAACTTCCGGCTGGCGATGGCCGCGGCGTAGACGATGGGCTTGAACGTCGAGCCGACCTGACGGCGGGCCTGGATGGCGCGGTTGTACTCCGAGTTCTCGAAGTTCACTCCACCGACCATCGCGAGGACCGCGCCGTCGGAGAGGCGGTAGCTGAACATCGCGCCCTGGAGCAGCGGGGACTGGTAGAGCTTGATCGCGGGGAGCCCGACGGCCGGTGCGTAGCCCTTGAGGTTGTCGGCGTCGGCAGAGTCGAGGTTCTCGACGGTGATCTCGACGAGGTCGCCGCGCTTGAGGGCGTTGCCGAGGTCATCCTGACTGCGGTAGCGGTAGGAACGCGCCGGGTTGACGGTGTAGGTCCACTTCGCCCAGGAGCGGGGGAGGATCGTCTTGTGGGCGCCGATGCCGATGATCGCGTGCTTCTCTTCGACCTCAAGGACCACGGCGGCGTAGCGCTGCCCGGCGACGAGGGTGGACTTCGCCGGGGACGTGCCGTATCCGCCCACACCATCGGGACCGACGATGAGGGTGGCTGCGCTCTCGACTTCAATGAGCGTGGCCTCCTGCTCGGAGAGCCAGCCGGCGATGGCGGACTCTTCGAGGGTCTCAGCCACCCCGCGCCAGCCCCGTCGGTTGTCCGCGAGGGTCACGTTGTCTACGACGGCGTCCTGGGCGACCTTCTGCAGGTCGAGATCACAGGTGGCGGTGACCACAAGGCCGTCGTTGTAGACCTTGTCGAAGCCGTAGGTCTCGACCAGATAGCGGCGGACATGCTCAGCGAAGTAGGGCGCCTGGAGGAGGAACTCGTTGGTTCGTCCGGCGATGACAACGGCCTCTGCACGAGCGTCGTCGTGGGTGGCCTGATCGATGTAGCCCTTCTTGAGCATCTGCCCGAGCACGTAGCCCTGACGGTTTCGGGCCTTTTCCCAGTGCTGGTGCGGAGAGTAGTCGCTGGGGCGCTGGGGGAGGCCGGCGAGGATGGCGGCCTCGGCGAGGGTCATCTGGTAGGCGGGCTTGCCGAAGTAGGTCCGCGCCGCAGCCTCGATGCCATATGCCCCGCTGCCGAGGTAGATCTGGTTGAGGTAGAGGTAGAGGATGTGCTCCTTGTCGAAGGTCTCCTCGACCCGGCCCGACAGGATGATCTCCCGGATCTTGCGCTCGTAGGTCTTCTCATTGGTCAGCAGGAAGTTTCGGGCGACCTGCTGGGTGATGGTGCTCGCGCCCTGGGCCTTCTTGCCCTGGGCGAGGTTGCGGCCGATGGCCCTCAGGATGCCTTCGTAGTCCACACCACCGTGCTCCCAGAAGTTGGCGTCTTCCGCAGCGATGAAGACGTCCATGACGTGCCGGGGGATGTGGCAGGCGCACTGCTCGGGCAGCAGACCTTCCGCCTCGCACTCGCTGACACACTCCTCCGTCTCAGAGGCCGGCACCTCGCGCACCGGGAAGAGCTGATCCTTGGGCAGCACGTAGCGGCGCTTTTCGTAGATCTCTCCCAGAAGCTTGCCGTTGCGGTCGTAGACCACGGTCACGGTCGGGGGGCGGTAGCTCTTGAGGACGTCGATGGTCGGGAGGTCCTGGCTGTACTTCCACCAGATCCCGCCGCCTGTCGCTGCACCGATCACGGTGCCGAGGAGGGTGAGCACAGCCGCCGCTCGAAGCAGCCGCCGAGACAGCGAGCGCTTCTTCTTCGGAGGCTTCGCGGGGGGAGCAGCCGGTGCGGACTTCCGTGGTCGCCGGCGTGGCTTCTCGGCTGGGGGAGGCGTTCTCGGTTGGCGAGGGGGCGCGGCGGCACGGGGCGCGGGGGCACGGGGTGCGG
>JBLHNG010000798.1:0-4077 GCA_047621685.1 Myxococcota bacterium
GCTCCAGCGTGATGCTCATTGCGCCGCTGGTCGCGATGACGCTGCTGGGCTTGTCGGTGCTGTCGCTGGAGGGGCGCCAGGAGACCTCGTCCATGTAGTCATTGAGGATGCTGTCAGAATCCCAGGCCTCGATGGTGATGCTGGAGCCGAAGCCGCAGCTCTCGATCGTCACAGGGAGGACATCCTGGGTGAAGGTCACAGGGAGGACCGCCTCGCTGTAGACGTAGGTGTTTCCACTGATGTCGCTACAGGATGAGTCGGAGACGTTCTGGTCCAGCGTGAGGAAGATGTCGGATCGACCCTCTCCCCAGGTGGTGTCGCTGACCACATCCTGCACAGCAGTCAGGGTGATTGAGTTGATGGTGACTGTTCGGAGATCGGGCTCGGTGTCCGTATCTGCATCGGAGTCGGCATCTGTGTCCGCGTCTGTGTCCGCGTCGGAGTCTGCATCGGCATCGGAATCGGCATCTGTGTCCGCGTCGGCTTCCTCGCCCGTGTCGATCGTATCGGGTGTCGTGTCTTCCCAGGTGTCATCATCATCGTCATCGGACTTGGAGTCGAAGCAGGCTGTGAGGCTGGTGGTCAGCGCGATGAGCAGAAGGGTGTGTGTCTTCATGTCGGTCTCCGAGTGAATCTCTCTGGAGAAGACCTATAAGCACACGGTGCGAGGGGCTATTTCAGGTGGTTTCGCATTGCACGGTCTCTTCAAGCCGTGGTGCATGATCCAGCCCGTCGGTGAGCCGATAGCCGGCGGCGAGCAGGGCGGTGGTGGCCCGCTCCTTGTCTGTGGTGCGGACCAGGATGAGGTCGGTGTCGTAGGTGGACAGCGCGAACAGGCTCACCCCCGCCGCCGCCAGGGTGCTGGCGAGCCCGCTGAGGATGCCGACCAGCGAGAAGTCCAGCGGCCCGACCACTGCCACTGCCCGCCAGCCGGCCTCAACCGCAGTCGCCCCGGCGGGGAGGTGCTCTGTGGCGATGACCAGCGACAGCTCGGAGCCGGTCCGGGTGAGGCTGAAGAAAGCGCCTGCCGGGATTGGGGGAAGGGGAGCGGCGGGCGGAAAGCGAGCGATCACGAGGTCTTCGGAGCGCCAGTGAAGGGTGAGGGGCATGGTTCAGCTCACAGGCCGGCAGAGCGCTTCAGCCACGACCGAACATCGAGCACCTTCCGGGCGAGCATTCGAGAGCGACGCTCCTGGACCGCGAGGGATGCCCACCAGGCCCGGGCCTTCAGGTGAGCGGTTCCGTTGGGCTTTAGCGCTGCCGCTCGATCCAGCCGCGCCTCGGATCAACCGATCGGTCTCGGACATGTCAGCTGCCTCCCTGGGCATCGGTGTCTGGGTTTAGATGTTGATAGACTGCGGGATCCGGGAAGGCAGCAGGGTGGTGTAGGACTCGCGGGTCCGGTTGGAGACCCCGATGGCCCGCTCGACGCCCTCCAGGGCGTGCTGGAACTGCTCCAGGGCGCCGACCACCCGGGCGTCCTTGAAGTAGCTGTCGCGCTGGTGGCGGTCGTAGTCGCCCAGCCGGGTGAAGTAGACCCCGCCGAGCGCCTGGAGGATGAGCTGGCCGAGGGCGGCCCGCTGGAGCGGCGGGAGGGTCGGCAGGATGCCCTCGCCAGGGTTGATGCCCTCGGTGCGGATCGGGGCGGGGGCGTAGGCGGCCAGGGGCATCGCCGGGGTGTAGGACATGATGGTGTTCTGGGGGAAGTTGACCGCGGCGTGCTGGGCGGAGGCGGTGAAGATGACCATGGTCACGACCTGCACGAGGTAGTCGAAGGTGTGGATGCCCACGGTGTCTCCCTGGCACTGCCCCAGCCCGCCGACCCGTCCGCCGTCCGCTGCGGTGAGGTCCGCTACCCAGGCCTGGATCTGGGCATCGGCGGCGACCTCTGCATCACCGGCGTAGTAGATGGCGAGGTAGTTGCGGGCCCACTGTGCGATGGCGTCCCACAGCTGCATGGCGTCGTCCCGGTAGGGGTACTGCAGCGGCAGGTCTGCCCCATCGACCCCGCGCGCGGCCAGCTCCGCCGGCAGCATCCATGCGTCGAAGTTCAGCGCGGTGAGTGCGTTTGAGGAGACCTTCCAGTCCGTCTCGATGGTGCCTGTCAGCAGCCGGTCGATGACCCCGTTGGGGTTGATGAGGGCGGCGAATGCGGCGTTGTTGATGAACAGGGTGCCCTGGAAGTGCGGGATGAGCAGGATGTAGAGCGGGTGGTCGGGCTGCAGCTTGCGGTGGGTGCTGACTGCGAACGGCTCGATGAGCAGGTGGGTGAGACCGAGGTGGCTGATCAGCTCGTGGTAGTTGCTGTCGGCGACCTGGACGTGCAGCTTCGCGAGGGCCCAGGTCTCGTCGTGGGTGGGGTAGAACACCGGGTTGCGGGTGCTCGGGGTCTGGCCGAGCTGGATGGCGACCGGCTGCAGCGCGCCGCCACCCTTCGGCACCGCGAACAGGGCGAGGGGAGCGGAGGCGTACTTGTCGAGGCCGCCGGTGCTGCCGGGCTCCTGGACGGAGAGGGCGACATAGTCGGTGGTGTAGAGCCGCTTGTCGTCGATGGCCTGCTGGATGGAGTCGTCTGCCCCCATCACGCCCTGGTAGCCGTCCTCGGTGACCTGAAAGTGGTCCGGCAGCGCGGTGATGACCCGTCGAATGCTGTTGGGGTTGGGACCGGCGACGCGGAGGCGGGCGAACTCATGGTCGCTGTCCCAGGCGCTGAGCACGTCGGGGACCACAATGGTCTGGAAGAGGTCGGCGAACTGCTTGATGTCGACTGCGGTGCCGTACAGCCCGGCGAAGCTCAGGATGAGCGTGACGGCTTCCTCAAGGATGAACTTGAACGCGTCGATGATCTTGTCGAGCAGGGACTGGCTGGCGGAGGCGCTGCGTTTGTTTCCGTCCCGACGCTCTTTGTGGGCGGAGCTGCTGGAGTCGCTCAGCTTGCTCTTGTGTCCGATGAGATCGTTGATCACCGAGACCAGCAGCGCCAGATCCTTGCGGCTCATGCTGGCCGCCTCGGTGGCACCTTCGGGGGCCTCGCTCTCCAGTCCGCCGATGTTGAGCAGGTTGGTCAGCTTGACGATGAGGTTGGCCAGCAGGTCGATTGCGATCTCGGCCAGCTCAGCGATCTGGACGAAGTTGAGCCCCTGATCCTCGGGGAAGGGATGGTCGTCGTCGACCTTGAGGATGGAGAAGGGCTCGGCGACGAGGGGGGAGCCGTCGGAGAGGGTGTAGGTGTAGCTGTGGGCGTACTCGTAGGTGGTGTCGTCCCGGCCGATGGCATCGCGCACAGTGTCGACGACCCGCTCCAGCAGGGGCTCCTCGGTGAGGGCGTCGTGGACCCGATCGACGAGACCGCTGATCACGCTGGAGATGGGACCGGTTGGCTTCTTGCTGGACTCGTCAGACATGGGGACTCCAAATTTGAGAATTGAGTCCGTAATATCATAAGTGACCGACGGTACGAGGAAGATCCGCCCGGAATGCCGACAGCGCGCGGTGTGACGGAGCTACCGCCTGCGGCGGGTCCACAGCAGCAGGGCGAGCGGGAGCAGAGACGCAGAGCCGGTGCCGCAGCCGCAGCCGTCGTCCTCGTTGTCGGTCGGGGTGCCGGAGTCGGTGGGCTCGCTGGAGTCAGTGGGCTCGCTGGAGTCGACGGGTTCTCCGGAGTCGACGGGATCTCCGGAGTCGATGGGCTCGCTGGTGTCGGTCGGGGTGCCGGAGTCTCCGGTGTCCGCTGGCTCTTTGTCTGCCGGGCACGCCTCGCCCTTCACCCGGCTCTCGCAGGCCCACCGGAAGATCCGGGTCAGCTCGCCCTCGGAGATGCTCACGAGGTTGCCGTCGTGGTCGTAGGCGATGGACTCCAGCTGGCCGGTGCTGGAGGCGATCAGGGTGTCGGGCGGGGAGTCCCAGTGAGCGGTGGAGTCGGCTGGATCGGTGGACCACTCCAGGATGTTGGCGTAGGTCCGGATGGCCAGCCGCTCGCCGGTGTCGTCCCAGTCCGCGCCGGTCACCCGGTAGTTGCCGAGCTTGTAGGCGTACAGATCGATCTCGGCCACCAGGGTCAGCTCGTCTTTGCCGGGC
>JBLHNG010000799.1:0-4074 GCA_047621685.1 Myxococcota bacterium
CTGCTGCTGCCCCCCAGACATCTCATGAGGCCGACGGTCGGCCATGTCTGCGAGCCCAACCTGCTCCAGAATCCCCAGCACCCTCTCCTTTCGCTCCGCCGCCGCCACCCCTTGAAGCGCAAGCACCGACTCGGCATTCTCAAACGCAGTGAGCACCGGGATGAGGTTGTAGGCCTGAAAGACGAACCCGATGCGGTCGCGTCTCAGCCGGGAGAGGGCCTTACGGGACAGGCCGCCAAGCTCTACGCCTTCGAGCTTCACCGTGCCGGCTGTGGGCTGGTCGAGTGCGCCGATGAGGTTGAGCACCGTCGTCTTTCCAGAGCCCGATGGACCCCAGATCGCGACGAACTCGCCCTCCTCGACGGTGAGGTCCAGGCCGCGCAGGGCGTGGGTCTCCACGGAGCCCTTTCGGTAGATCCGGGTGACGCCGTTGAGCTGAATCAGTGGGGTGGACATGGGGGATCCTCAGGCGAGGTTGATGGCTTCGACGGGACTGACCCGGCCCGCTTTCCAGGCTGGATAGATGCCGGCGAGCAGGGTCGCGGCCACAATGGCGACGCCGATGGCGATGGCGTTCTCGGGGAAGATGCCGACGTGCAGGATGGTGTCGAAGCTCACCCCGCCGATGTCGATGTTGCCGGTCTCTGCATAGGCCGCGGACATGTCCAGGCCGTTCGTCGAGAGGTAGTAGTACGGCCCGGCGGTCACCAGGACCCCGGTCAGCAGGCCGAGACTCGCCATCAGGCCGCTCTCCGCCATCACCAGGGCGAACAGCTGGCCGGGGGTGTAGCCGATGGCGATCATGATCCCGAACTCCCGCGACCGCTCCATGACCGACATGAACATCGTGTTGAAGATCCCGGCGGCCACCAGCAGGCCGATGATGATCTCCATGACCCGACCCCCGCCGACCTTCATGGCCACGAACGCCTTGATCTCCGGCTGGATCTCGTCCCAGGTCAGCACCGCGACGTCTGCCCCAAGCTCGCCGCGGAGTCGCTCAGCAGCGGCGAGGCTGCGGCGCCCGTCGCCGAGGAAGACGGCGACCTGGGTGCTCTCGGTGGGGTCGTAGCCGACCACCCGGCGCACAGTGTCGATGGGCAGCAGCACGAGGCCAGCATCCAGGCTCGGCGCTCCGGTGGAGATCAGCCCGGTGACCCGCTCCATGTCGGTGACGATCTCTCCGGTGCGGTCGGTCATCGTGAAGATGATCTTGTCGCCAAGCTCCGCCCCGAGGTTGCTCGCCAGCCGCTGGCCGAGGATGATGCCGTCGCTGTCGGGGGCATCAAACAAGACGCCCTCGGTGAGCCCGTCGGCAAACTCGAAGGTCTCGGCGGTCTCCAGGATCGGATCGTAGGCGATAAACACCGCGCCGAAGCTGTCGGTGGCGGTGGAGACCATCGTCTGACCGCTGGCCCGATCGACCACCTGGATCACGTCTGGATCCGTCCTCGCCGTGCTGCGCTTGTCGTCGGTCTCAGTGACGGTGTTGGTGAGGACCGGGCGGTCCTGGTAGTCGGGATGCTGGATGGTGACGTGACCAGCACCGAGCCGAGCGGCGGTGTCGATGAAGTCGGCGAAGGACTGGTCCTGCATCGCGGTCATCAGCACCGCCAGGAAGCCGCCGAACGCGATCGAGATCAGGGTGAGGATGGTGCGACGGCGCTGCCGCCACAGGTTCCGCCACGCCAGCGCGATGAGCTTGATTCCAGTCATAGAGTCCTCCGCTTAGGCCGATTCTGGAAAAGAACGGTCCAGGTATCCGTGTTGAGGTGCCAGTCCATTGGCTTCCGAAAACTGAAGTCGTATCTGGATACTTCAACGTTTTCGGAAGCTGATGGGCGATGCAGATTGGCGCGGAGAGTGGACAGGGCTTTTCCAGGAGTGGCCTTACTGGTGGTGCATGGCATCGACGGGCTGAATGCGCGCGGCCTTGATGGCCGGGTACAGCACCGCGAAGAAGACGATGAAGAACAGCAGGATGATCGGCGTGAGCATCACATCGAGGGTGTAGTAGCCACGCCAGACCGGCGGCATGGTCATGCCGACCATCGAGATGCCTGCCAGGCTGCCCACGTCGATGCCGTAGGTCTGGAGGTACCACATCGGGATCGCGGAGATCGCCAGTCCGGCAAACAGCGCCACAGTGGCCTGGAGCATGCCCTCGATCACCATCATCGACATGACCTGACCCGGGCTGTACCCGATCGCCTTGAGCACCCCGAACTCTCGAATCCGCTCAAAGACCGCCATCAACATCGCGTTGAGGATCAGGATGGCGACGGCGACATACACGATGACGAACACCACCACGATCATGCCGCGAACGCCCTGGAGCATCTGGGCGAGGATCGGGTTGAGCTGCGCCCAGGTCATCACCTTCTGCCCAGCCGACATCCCAGCCACCGCCACCGCAGCATCGGCCAGCTCGACGTCATCCGGGCGGCTGACGATGATCTTGTGCGCCCCCTCCGGCAGCACCATCAGCTCCCGGAAGGTCTGCTCAAGCATCAGGATCGCCGATCGGTCGAGCCCGGCGGCGACGCTCATCAGGATCCCACGGACCTCAAACAGCGCGTTGGCAGTGCTGCCGTCGGCGGCCTGGGAGAGCACCAGGACCTCGGAGCCGACCGACAGATCCAGGGTCCGCGCCAGCCCGCGTCCGACCAGCACCCCCTCTGAATCCGACGCATCCAGCCACTGCCCCTCCGCGACGGCTTCATGCAGTCGCAGGACTGTGGTGTCTGCCACCGGATCGACCCCCACAAACGCCACACCAGCCGACATCTCCCCCGCCGCCGCCAGCCCGCCGCTCATCAGCCGGGGGGTGGCCGCATAGCCAGCCTCATGGAGCCGGGAGAGGATCGCTTCGTGGTCCTCGACGACGGTGTAGAGCGAGGGGCGGTCGAGGTAGTCCGGCGACATGATCTGGATGTCACCCGACTCCATCTCGGTGACGTCGTTCTCCATGTCGACAAACATTCCGGTGACCAGCCCGGAGTACAGCAGCTCCACACTCAACGCGAGGGTCATCGCGGCGATGGTGACCATCGAGCGGCGCCGGTTGCGCCAGACGTTTCGCCAGGCCATCCGCAGCACGTTCATCATCGGCGGCTCCACAGCAGGGGACAGGGACCACGATACTGCATGAACCGATCCGCCGAGAACACCGGGCATTGCTTCGGTGGGTGTGTCCGCTCACACAGCCCGTGGGGAATCTCCCCCTTCCCTCTTCGGGAATGGGGCCTGGTGTCGCGGCTCCCTCCAGTCTCGTCAGGAGGCCCCATGGACATGCACTTCACGATCCCCCTGCAGGCTCCGGCATCGACCGCCTGGCAGATCCTCGGGAGCAATTCGGCACCATCTGCGAGTGGTCGGCGAGCCTGATCCAGCCGATGTCGCCACAGCGGTCCATCAGGCAATCACCGCCCTCCGTCGAGAGCTGCCGGCCTCGGCGAGACCCCCGAGGTGCCCGACACCCCCGTCCTCTGCGCAGCCATGGTGCTGGGTGGGCGACCGCTGCAGACCACCTCCACGGTCATGCGGTTCGACAAGGCCGCCGACGTCACCGCCTCAGAGATCCGCGTCGAGCGGGTGTTCCCCGCCGATGACGAGACCGAGGCGTTCTTCCGGCAGCACGCGGTATCCTCCGCGAATGGAACATCCCCTTGAGCTGAGTCACCAGGCCGGCCCCGTGCTGGTCACCCTCGCCTATGTGGCGCTGTACTACGCCTTCCAGATCCGGGTGGCGCTCACCAAGGCCCGCCTCGCCAGGGAGTACCGCAAACGGAATGAAAAGTTCGACCGCTACTTCGGCCAGGACCGGCAGATGCTCGCGGTCGACCGGGTGCAGCTGAACATGCTGGAGCACATGCCGCCGTTTTTGGTGCTGCTGTGGCTGCACGCGGTGTTCGTCGGGCCGACCGGGGCGACGGTGGCGGGGACGATCTACCTGCTGGCCCGTGGCGCCTACCCGCTGCTGATCGGTGGGCGGCTGGGTCGGGGGGTCAAGGCGTCGATCTTCATCTCGACCCTGCCAGGCTACCTCGTGCTGGTCTACTTCTGCAGTGCGCT
>JBLHNG010000800.1:0-4074 GCA_047621685.1 Myxococcota bacterium
ACACCAGACGTTGCCGGCGCTGGAGACCGCGCACTGACCGCCCCCGCTGGGCCCGCACCAGACGTTTCCAGCCCTGGAGGTCGCGCACCCGGTGTGGGGGTATCGACCGCACCAGACGTTGCCGGCACGAGAGACCGCACAACCGGCACCCGTCCCCCGCGAGGACTGCGACACACCGGAGACACCGGAGACACCGGAGACGTTGCTGGCGTAAGCCACCAGGGAGAACGTCAGGCCGATGGCGGCGATGCAGATCAGAATGAGCGTGCGGAAGTTCATGGTTCACCTCGTTGTGGTTGCCTTGGGATGGGCGACCATCGGTGAGGTGTGACGAGATTCTGGGAAAAATCTGCTCCGACCTGTCAGCGAGCGCCGGCCACGATGAAGTTGTTGAAGGCGATCTCGGCCTCGTAGCCATCGGTGATCGACCAGCTGTGGCGGACCTGGCGGACGTAGAACAGGGCGGCGAGGCTTTCGGCCTGGGTCCAGGCGTTGACCAGCTGTGCGGCGAGGGCTCCGGGAAGTCCCCAGCGCGCCCCCGTCAGCAATGCCACCGCCGCGCTCTGGGAGAGGCCGGCGATGTTGGGGAGGTTGGCCGCCAGCCGGACACCGATCTGGTCGCCGTTTGCGAGGGTGGGAATGGCCTCGCCGGCGATGTCTCGAAGCTCGCGGGTGACGACGGTGCCTTCCACCTCTCGGCGCGCGGACTCTTCGTAGAAACGCTGCGCGAGGTCTGCGAGCTGTTCGTCGGTGTACGCGCCTTCGATGGGGTATCGGACCTCGGGCGCCGTCTCGGTGGTGACCTTGCCCGCCGCCGAGACCTTCCGCCGGGTGACGATGGGCGCGGTGGGGTAGACCGCCTCGCTGCTGGAGCGGGTGGCAGGGTTCCAGTACACGACCCGGATCTGCCGGGTGGTCGCCTCATTGAACTTGCGGGTGAAGCTCAGGCGCTGGATGTTGAGTCCGTAGCGGAAGTGGACCTCACGGTCGGCGACATCGCTCGGACTCTGGATGCGGAGCTCGTCGAGGCGGATCACCGGAATGAGGCCCACCAGCTCACACAGCGACACCAGCACCGTCCAGGCGTCATCGTTGGGCTGGGGCGTGAACAGCGCCTTCCCGAGCACCACCGCCGGCAGTGCATCGACAGCCCCTTCACTGAAGACGAGGGGGATCTCCTCGGCGCGGGGTACACGGTCGCGGATGTAGGCGACGAGGAACCCCAGCGTCTCGTCGATGGGGAAGGCGCCCTCGCTCCAGGTGTGGTCGAGGAACAGTGCGGTGAGGTCTCTCCCCTCCAGGCGGACTACCTCGCCGCCGCCGTCCAGGATCGTCTCGGGGGCATCGACGAACCCGCTGAAGGCTCGGTGGTCGGGGTTGTCGGGGTCGAGGTTGCCATCCACCAGTACGGCTTCGGACCGGGCGCGGAGGGGAAAAAAGCTGCTTGAATGACTTACCCACAGCGATGGCTGCGGCACACAGTATGACACCAGCCAGGCGGCCTGGGTGCTCACGGGGGACACGGCCTACGATGGTGTGGGAAAAGGCGTCGCCGTGATTCCAGACGGAGACGGGGATGGGGTCATGGATCTGGCCATCGGGGTGCCTGGAGATGACGACAATGGCTCGAGCAGCGGCAGCGTGTACCTCTTCAGCGGCGTGACCACCTCAGGCAGCAGCGTGGCGCTGAGCGATGCATACGCACAGCTCACCGGTGACACGAGCTCGGGGGTCTTTGGCACCGTGGTGCTCGATCCCGGCGACGGCGACGGCACGGCCGACCTGCTGATGGGGGCCTATGGGGCCGCCAACGCCTACCTCTTCCTCGGACCGGTCACTGGCTCTCTGGGGGTCGCCTCTGCCGACCACACCTTCGTGGGTGGGGCCGATGACGACTCCCTGGGACGCTACAACCTTTGGGCCGCCGGCGACCTCGATGGCGACGGGCTCGACGATGTACTGCTGGGTACCGGGCTCTACGACGGCGTCGCGTCCAACAGTGGCATCGCCTACCTGTTCTACGGTGGGCTCAGCGCAGGCAGCGTGAACACCGTGGATGCCGATGTGATCATCGATGGGCACGAGAAGAGCGCTGGCGTGGGCAAGGCCCTGGCTGGCCTGGGGGATCTCGATGGCGACGGGCAGGACGACCTCGGCATCGGCTGCCACAGCTGCACCAATGACTCGGTCTTCCTTCACTTGGGCCCCATCAGCACGGACCGCGACGCAGACGACGGCGACAGCACCTGGACCACCACGGCCACCAGCGGCAGCATGGGCAACTCGGTGGGCCCCGCGGGTGATGTGAACAGCGATGGCTACGCCGACTTCGCCGTGGGCGCGAGCCTCACGAGCTTCTCCGCCTCCGGGGCGGGGAGCTGGTACGTGGTGCTGGGAACCTCCGCGCCCATCGTTGCTGCGCAGGGGTTCACGGCGTACGGCCGGATGGTGTATTGGGCCCACGGTCCGGCCTGACCTCGGGACGCTCCCCATCGGCGCCTTTCTGCGGAGGGTTTCCCGGGTGATGCAGTGACGGTGGTGTACAGATGGTCAGGATTCGACGAACTACTTCGGCTCGGGCGGCGGTGGAACAAACTGAAACAGGATCGTGCTGTCGCCGATGTTGACCTTCCCCCTTGCGCTCGGCTGGAGCGCAAAAGTCGCCGTGTCCCCTCGCTCGCTGGTCTGCCCTCCCGCCCGGAGCTGCTCCAAGGTCAGGATCTCGCCGTCGATGGCTATCTTTCCTTGCATATCGCTTCGGAAGTGCAGGGCATGGCCCCCATTCTCCACCGAGAACAACACGAAGATCTCCGCCAGTCCATTGACGGAAAAGGTCGCCTCTGCACCTGAGCCGACCGTAACCGATGCGCCGGCCGGGATGAGCCTCTCCGAGACAAGCTGCCCTGCCCGGACATGCCCGACGCGGAGGAGCTTCTCTGCGATCGGCCCAGCGTTGGTGTGGACTGTCGGGGTGGGTGGAGTCCTGGCGCACCCCACGAGCAGGAGAGCCAGCGCCGCTGAGCCTAGGAGAACCCCCCGACGGGTCGCTGAAGTATCGGTCATCTGAGCCTCTTGCTGTGACAATAGCACCGCTCAGTCGTACACCCTGCCTCGTGGCGATGAGTCGACAGGAGGTGATTTCTGCGGAAGCCGCTCTCGCTTCGTGAGGGGTCATGCTCTTCAGCGTCCCAGAGAGGCTCTCTCGTATGAACCACACCCGACTCCATCGATTCGTAGCGTACCTTCGAGAATCGGAAACCTCATCCACACAGGCCCGACTCAACAATGAGGTCCTGATCGCAGCGGGGGCATACCTCATTGCTCGGGCTACACACATCTGACTCTGGCAGAACGGAAGCCCATCCGATCAGATCGAGTCTGCAGATTCCCGTTGAACCTGCGCCTACAACCTCTACATTGATGCCCTCCGCATCGCTTGTTGAGCAGTGGTTCGAAGCTCAGGTGAGCCGCTCCCAGACAAATTCCTGTCGATGATCGGCGAGCACCAGGACCGTGTCTACCGCCAGCACGTCGCCGAAGCAGCGCTAACCTGAGCACAGGCTCAACTACAGGAATACCCCACCGAGCCCCTCCAGGGCCTGCTCGCGGTCCTCTCTGATCTCCCTGGCACTCCGGGGGAGTGCCAGGCGGCTGCCAGGCGCTGGATAATCGCCGGCTGATCCTCCCGGGTGCGATGTATCATTCTCAGCCCCCTCTTCAGAGAAGCCATGACGACCATCGCGCTGAGAGACCACCCCGGGCACACCCTTCGCCCGATGAAGAGTGCTGAATTCCACCCGCTGTGGGAGGAGCACAGCAAGCCGCTGTTTTCCCAGGGGTTCCGCCTGAACCTGGAGGGCGTGCTCTCCGATTGGGAGAAGGAGGCAACCCAACGACTCAGGCAGAACATGGGGAAGCCCTTCCTGCTCACCTGGGGGCTGTTCTACCAGGAGGAATTCGTCGGCTGGACCTTCGGCAGGCAGACCGACCGGGAGACCTACTACATGACCAACTCTGCGGTCATCCCGGCGCATCAGCGAAGGGGACTATGCTCATGGTGCTGCTGGAGCGACT
>JBLHNG010000801.1:0-4072 GCA_047621685.1 Myxococcota bacterium
AGCTCTTGAGCAACTACGCGGTCAGCTCCGGTGGTGCGGTCGGCGTCGCGTTTGGCCCCCTCGATGCGGCCTACACCCTCGACAGCGCCGATGCAGTGCTCATGCCGACCTCCGCCATCTTCCTCGGCCACGACATCGCCGGAGTCGGAGACATCAACGGTGACGGGGTCGATGACCTCGCGGTGGGTGCGTATAATGGTTCGACGGTCTGGTTGTTCTTTGGTGGGTCTGGGCTGTAGGCTCCTCGTTCACCCTGCGTCTCAAGCCTCGGGTCGCTTGTTGCCTCCGGGGCCGCCAGAGAATCTGGCATTCGGCCCTCCGACACGGCCCACTGCGGTGTCCCCTTGCGCGCCCGGGTGAACTGAGACTCCAGATCAGGCGATCCAAAACAATACAATCAACAAAATTGGGGGAAAAGGCAGCCACCTGACCGGCTTCGTCGAACTCCGCCCGTCCCCGCACCTCTCCCCGGCAATTCAGCGAGTCTACGACCGGCCCCAGCCGACACTTCACCGAAGGGTACAACAGCCACCTCATCACGGGTGCCAGGAGTTCAACCCAGCCTGTCTGCAAGCCCAATCGCCAGGTTAAGAATACACTTCACCCAGCGATGTCTACTCATCTGGCTACCACCATCGGTGAGGCCAATTCAGAAATACCAGAAGCCCGTCTGGCAAAACTTGCTTCGACCGCCTGCTGAACAGGCAAGAAAAACAGGCACCGGTCATCTCATCCCCTTCTCGTGGACCGTCTGTGTGAGAGGATGTCAGCGCGAAGCGGGGGGGTGGGGGTGAAGCCCCCGTCTCAGACAAAGACCACCAGTCAAGCGGGATCACTGTCCACCGCGATGACTGGTGCCGATAAACAGCAAGGAGCAGTATGTTCATGTTTCTGCTCGCCTGCCGCCCGCCAGAAGCGGCCCCGGCGGAGCTTGGGAGCCTGTCTCGCTTCTTCTTCCGGGAGCTGGATGCCGGAGACGACACGCTGCTCACAGCGGGCGCGAGTAACCTCGACGCGGTGCTAACGGACATCGATCTGGAGGGTGCTCAGGACGATCGCAGCTACACCCTCCCGTTGCTGGAAGCCGATGACATCGGCGACATCGAGCGCCCGGATCGCGTTCTGTCGGACTGCATCGGCCTCGGGCTGGGGGCGCAGAGCATCTGGTCGGTCGCCGATCATGCCAGCTACCAGATCCTGCCCGACCTCACCGCAGCCTCTCCCCAGACCACCTCCTTCCTTCGCAGCTTCGAGGGGGATCCGGAGTGCTTCCTCGACCAGAGCTGCGCGGTCCTTCGCACCACCAACGTCGTCGTCCGGGAGAACCCCCTGGCGACCATGACCACCGAGTTGACGAAGGACTACCACTGGATCGAGACCGACGCCGGGCTGGCGATGATCGCGCGCGGCTGGTTCACGGTGTCTTCCCATGACGCCGAGGAGAAGAACCACATCTGGCAGCACTACGAGATCGACGTGTACCTGCCCGATGGGGAGGAAACCCGTCGGTTCATCGGGATCTGGACCGAGCCAGACTACGCCCTCGTCGACGCCGATGCCGCTGGCAACTTCCTGCTCAACGGCGCCGACGACACCTTCGCCCATGTCGATGAGTGGCTGGCGGAGCGCTGAGCTACAGCGTCTTGAGCAGCGGGGGGATCCGGCGCATCAGCTCGTCGAAGGTCGCCTGGAAGGCATCTTTGAGCTCGTCGTCGGGGTAGAAGGTCGGGTCTGGAAGCGGCCAGGACAGGCGCTTGACGTGGGCGGGCAGCAGCGGACACTCCTCCTCCGCACACAGGACGACCGCGACATCGACGTCGCCGAGCGGGATCTCCAGCAGCCCCTTGCTGCGCAGCCCGCGGGAGTCCATCCCGTTGAAGTTCAGGATGGTGTAGACCTGAGGGCGGACGTGGCTGGGGTGGGAGCCTGCGGAGTAGACCTCCAGGTCCGGGTCGAGGTGCCGGGCGATGGCCTCGGCGATCTGGGATTGGGCGGAATTGGCGACGCAGAGAAAGGCAACACCGGCCATGGTTCCCTCCAGGAGATAGCGATGAATTGGGTGGAGACCGCAAGAAGCTACCGCGAGGCGGGAGACTACTCCCAGGCGCTGACCTGTGCGAAGCGGGCGAAGGGAGCCTGGGGACGCATCGAGGAGAGCCGCGCGCTGATCTGGCTGGGTCGCTACGAGGCCGGGCGGGTCGCGGCGCAGCAGGCCGCAGCGGAGGCGGATGGGATCTCAGCAGGGCTGGCCTACACGGTGCTCTCCGAGTCCCTCGTCGCGGTCGGCTTACCCGGTGAGTCGCTGGCGGCGGCCCTCCAGGCGGTCGCACTGACCGGCTCCGTGCCCACCTCCCATGGCGTCGCCCTGGTCGCTCAGGCCTCCGCAGAGCACGCCCACGGGCGCGGTCCCGAGGCCATCGCCACCGCCACCCGGGCGATCGCGGTGCTCACCGACGCAGAGACCCGCCCCCGGGACATCGCGCTTGGCACCCAGGCCCTCGCCGAGTCCTGCCACGTCGCCCGCCAGTACGGTGCGGCCAGCGAGGCCTGGAGTCGCACCCTGTCGCTGCGCCGGGAGGCCCTCAAGGCGGGCCACCCTGAGATCGGGGTCACCCTGTCGGGCATGGCGCTGACGGCCCGGCGGCTCGGGCTGTTCGGCATCGCGGTGGAGCTGCATGGCAAGGCGATGGTGATCTTCCGGGCGTGCTTCGACTCCGGCCACCCCGCCCTCGCCGCCTGCCTGCACGGACTGGCCCAGGCGATGCACCGTCAGGGGCGGTTCGTGGAGGCCCGAGACCACCTCGCCGAGGCCCTGCACCTCTCTGAGCAGCGTCAGGGAGACGACCACATGCACACCTGGATCACCCGGTTCGAGCTGGGGCGGATGGAGGTGGACTGCGGAGACCCTGAGCGTGGGTTCGCCCGGATGACGGCCGCCCGGATGCGGCTGACGGAGCAGCTCGGCGCGGAGCATCCGACGGTTCGGGCGATGGCGGAGTGGCTGTGAGTCCGGCTACGGTGGGGATCGATGCTTGCACTCCCACTCCTCAGCACCCTCCTCAGACCTGCCGCCGCCCAGGACGACCGGGTCTCCGCAGAGACCCCTTCCCGAGACACCGCAATCCTCCTGCTGGACGCGGTGTGGAGCGACCTGCCGGAGCAGGGCGTGGTGGTGTATTTGGACTGTCCGACACCGGACTGTGCCGGGCAGGTCCCGAGCTGGTTTGAGCTGGAGGGCTGGGCAGAGGGGCTGGATGCCGGGGGGCTGGTGCGGTACGGCGACAGCAGTCTCTCCCCGGAGATCCTCGCTCAGCTTCAGGTCACCAACCACGACCGCCCCCCGATGATGGCGATGTCCCTGGCGAGCCGGCTCAACACGACCGAAGCCGCCGCCCTGCTCTACATCTACCCCCAGGCACGAGAGCACCGCCTCCACCTGAGCTGGGAGGTCTACGAGATGCGGTCGCTGACCGGGCCGAGTCGGGGGCGACTCATTCTCCGCCCGCTGCCCCCGCCGCTGCCGGATCCCCGTGCGGACCTCATCCCCTGGGCGCAGCATCGCAGCGTCTGGGTGGGGGCAGGGCTGGCGGTCGTTGGTGGGGCTGTGGTGGGGGCGACCGCGACGGCGTGGAGCCGGGGAGCCGAGGTGAAGCCAGCGGGAACGGCCTTGTATTCGGCGGGCTGGCTGTCGACGATGGGTGGGGTGACGCTGATGGTGCTGCCCTTGATCCAGCGGAATTGATCGCAGGTGTGTGTTCGGTGATGTCTCCGCAGATGATCGTGCGGGTGCTTTGTGGCCTGTCCTCGCCTGAAGTGCGGTAGGTGGCTGCTTCTCTGTACCCGCCTGAAGTTCGACAAGTGCCGGTCGCAGACGGGCTGATTGTCGATTCGTGGAGAGGCACGGGGACGGGCGGAGGCATCCGGAGCCGGTCAGGTGGCTGCCTTCCTCTCCTTGTGTCTTGAGGTCGGGATAAGAGGAGAAGGCATCGGGGGAGGCACGGTGTTCATCTACTCCCTGGTCCGATTCGTTGAGACCGTAAAATAGCGAGAACCCGTGCTTCCCTTTGATCGC
>JBLHNG010000802.1:0-4062 GCA_047621685.1 Myxococcota bacterium
GGCGGTGAGGACTTCGACGGCGACGGGGTGCCGGATCTCGCGATCGGCGCCCACTGGGAGAGCACCGCTGCCCAGCAGGCCGGGGCGGTCTACCTGTTCACCAGCCTGCCCGCTGAGGGCGACGTGGCGCTCAGCGATGCCGATGCGATCCTCCTTGGAGAGGCCGCAGACGACTGGGCCGGTGAGTTCGTCTCGCTGATCGCCGATGCCACCGGCGACGGGCTGGCCGATCTGCTGATCTCCGCCGATCGCTCCGATGTCAGCGGACAGGAGTCCGGCATCGTCTACCTGGTCAGCGGCCCCATCAGCGGCGAGGTGTCTCTGGGGGATGCCCATGCCCGGCTCCTGGGCACCGACAAGGGCGACCGTGCCGGCAGCACCAGCGCAGAGCTGGGGGACATCGACGGGGACGGGATCTGCGACCTGGGCATCGGCGCATGGGCGATGGATGAGCAGGCCGGGCGGATCTATGTGGTCTACGGCGGCACACTCAGCGGGGATCTCCTGCTCTCCGATGCAGACGCCTCGTTCACCGCCGAGAGCATCGGAGACAGCGCCGGGCGGCTCATCCGGGGCGTGGGCGACGTCAGCGGCGACGGGCTGGCCGACTTCATGATGGGTGCGCCCTACCACAGCGACAGCGCGGATGAGATCGGTGCGGCCTATGTGGTGTTCTCGGCTCCCGAGGGGGAACATGCGCTCATCGACTCCGACATCAAGATCCTCGGCGACTCCGCAGAAGACACCCTCGGCGGGCACGGTGGTGCCGGGGTGGGCGACCTCAACGACGACGGCCACGACGACCTCATGCTCGGCGTGAACAACGACGACGAGGGCGGCGAAAACGCAGGGGCGGTCTACCTGCTCGCGGGTCCGCTGGCGAGCGGGATGACCGCATCGGTGGGGGATGCCGCTGTGGCGGTCTGGCTGGGCAGCTCCGCGCATGAAGAGGCCGGCGTCTCTATTGACAGCGCCGGGGACACCAACGCCGACGGATACCTCGATGCGCTGATCGGCGGCCCGGAGACCTTCGGAGAGGATGAAGGCGTGGCGTACCTGATCCTCGGCCCCCGCTGAGTCCAGACGTTACACACACAGCATGTGGCTGGTCCCCCTCTCTGCGCTCACCCTGCTCCCCTCGCCGGAATACCACCAGCTCAGCGTCGGCCCATATGCCGCCACCGTGCGGCCTGGTCCGGTCCCCATTCCCGATTTCGGCACCGCGCCGATCCGGGGGATGGAGCTTTCGTACCATCGGCTCACTGCGGACACTTCCGACAAAGACGGCATCCTCGGCGGGCAATTTTCCGGCAACACCGAGACCATCACCGCCCGCATCGGTGTGGATCAAGACGGCTACATCCAGCTCGATCAGCTCCGAGCCGACTCCCTGCTCGCCAGCCTCCGGATCCGTCGAAACCTCGGCGACACCCTCGACCTCAGCCTCATCGGCGGTCACTGGATGAGCACCTGGGGACTGGCCGAGGGCGATCAATACCGACTCCGGGCGCTCGTCCCCTCCAACCTCACCCTCGTCGGCCTGTCCAACACCGACCAGGACAACGACGAGAAGCTGAAGTACTACTTCTCCATCGGAAGCGGCTTTGGCGGGGAGTTCATCGGTCGGGCTCTGGGGCCGATCGGGGTGTATGGCCGAGCCATCGTCAAGCTGACCTCCCAGAACCGCCACCGTCCCGATCAGAAGAACTCCGTGCGCAATGAGGTCTGGTTCGAGCCGATGCTCGGGCTCGCCTATATCGGGACGGAGGGCTCGGTGATCCTGTCGGGCTGGGGCGAGGTCACCACCCAGTGGGAGACCCGAGACGACGACGGCCGCTCCGGCATCGACCGGCAGTACATCGCCGGAGGACTTCGGCTGACCGGGAGACTCGGCGTCGGAGATCCCGCCGTCACCCCCAGCGATGATGCCGTCCGAGTGAGTCTGTGAAGAAGCTCAGTCGGGACAGCAACGAGCTGATCTTCCGGGTGCTGTTCTCCAGCATCTTCCTCGGACTCGGGGGCGAGCACATCTTCGACGACCGTCTCATCCAGAACCTCATGCCCGCCGCGCTCCCCATCCCCCGTGTGTTCTCCGTGCTCGCGGGTCTTGTGCTGCTGACCGGCGGCTCGATGGTCCTCGTCGGCTATCGGATCCGCACTGCAGCACGCATCCTCGGGGCCTTCCTGGTGGTGGTCACCCTCACCGTCCACCTCCCCGCGGTCTTCCTGCCGTGTCCGCCGATGCCCGCGGAGAGCGAGTGGATGTGGACCATCCTCCAGCGCAGCAACCTGGTGAAGAACATCTGCCTGCTGGGGGTCTGCTTCCTGCTCAACGACCACGCACTCGGCGCCTACAGCGTCGATCGGTGGCGGCAGCCTAAAGCCTGAACGCCCGCTCCATGCCAAAGCCAATGGAGAACGCATCGACCGGCGCGGTGAGCAGCGGGATCGCGGTGGTGGGGGTGGAGGCGGCGTAGAGGCTGAAGTGGTGGCCCCGGGTGTAGATCCGTGCGCCAGCCGACCACGCCAGCGCAGCCTCAGTCGTCACCGGGACGAGCACCTCGACAAACAAGCCATGGATCGGGATGGGGCGAAACTCCACCCCACCTCCAGCGGCGGCCTCGACCCCCTCCCGCAGCGTTGTGACGGCGCTGCCGCGAAGGCTCAGCCGACGGTCCAGCAGGGTGCGCTCGGCGGTGAGCTGGCCGAAGAAGCCCGGGGGACCATCGTCCCGGAAGAAGCCCGCCCCGGCCTGGACAGCCACAGACAGCGGACGGGGCTGCTCACCGTGCTGATCTAGGGGGCGCACCTTGACCTCAAGGCCCGAGACGTCCTCCCCGGTGGCATCCCAGAGGTGAACATCGAAGCGGCCCATGCCGAAGCCGAGGTCAAAGCCGATGCGTGCAGACTCCGCCTCGACCGTGTTGATCCGATGGGTGATCCCGAGGTCGATGCTCTTTCGAGGCGCGACATAGGTGCTGCCCAGCAGACCGACCCGGCGGCCATCGGCGGTCATCGTGAAGGGATGCGGGGCTTCTCGTGCACTGCTCGGGGTGAACGCATCCCCCAGGGCACCGATGCGGAAGCCCGCGAGCAGCTCCCGAGCACCCGCGGAGTGGCCGCCAGCGTCGTCGCGGTGGGCAAAGAACCAGGAGGCGTCCTTGCCGCACCCGCGCACGATAGCTTCGTCGCCGGGGTGGCTGTCGATGAAGGCGGTGACATCATAGACCGACCCATCGATGATCAGCCAGCAGTCGTCGGGGGCATCGTGCCGGGCGACCTCCGCGGCAGTCAGGGGGTCGGCGGGGCGAGTGAGAGCAACATGGGGGACTTCTACTCATGAAGGAGGCGGGTGATTGCTTCCGGAGGACGGGCAGCGACTGCGGTGTCATAGCCGTCACCCTGCATCATCTCCCGCAGCCGCTGAGTGTGGGCGTCGATGGTGTGGTGAAGCCACTCCAACTCATGGAGGAACAGGCCGTCGAACAGGGTGATCTCGCCGCGTGCAGTGTCGAAGCGCAGGCTCCCACGATCTCCATCGGTGATCATCTCGATGCCGTGAACCTCCTCCAGCGGAAGCTCCAGGGCCCCGCGCCCCTCCATCTTGAGCATGCGCTGGGTCAGGACGACCGAGCCCCTCGCAGAGGCCCTTCGGATGGCAAGGAAGATGACGACATACGGCGCGAGGCTCAGCAGCAGCAGGACAGGGAGCGCGATGACAGCCAGCACCGGCTCGATCTCCTGCAGCAGTGAGATGACCAAGGTGCTGAAGAAGCCGGCGCAGGAGGTCGTCAGCATGACGGCGCCCACCAGCAGCAGCGTCTGACCACGGAGCTTGCTGCCAGAGCCATGCCGACGAGGCAGCGCGATGTGCAGGGAGTCCAGCTTCTGCTGGACCTTGATCATTCGGGGGACTGTCAGGGTGTTGTCGTCAGTCACCCGAAGACTCTACTACCCCTCGGCAGAGATGATGGGCCCCTTCGGGGCCCATCATCTCTTCCGATTGGTCCCAGCCTTTTTTGGGGGTTGCCCCCCTCCTGCCTTCGGCAGCCCCCGCTGACT
>JBLHNG010000803.1:0-4053 GCA_047621685.1 Myxococcota bacterium
GTGGACCGACTGGAGCTGAACTCCTGCTTCCTGCTCGCCGGTCGGGCGTGGCAGGTGGTGGTCATCCACCACAACGACCGGCTCATCTCCGTCCAGCCCGCCGCCTGGGGCATCGAGCCGAGTTGGGGCGGCTTCGCCCCGCAGTTCCTCACCGCCGAGCTCTGCGGTGAGATCCGGGCAGTCCTCAAGGACACCGCCGAGCCCTCCTACCTCCACCCCGGGGTGGTTCCCCATCTTCGGGAACGTCGGGCGCAATTCGCCGAGATCATGGAGCGCCCAGGCGGCATCGTCTGGGAGCCCGGCGACATCCGGTGGTGGACCTTCGCCGGCGGCCGCATCAACACCACGTTGCAGTTCGCCCTCCGCGACCTCGGCGACTGGAAGGTCACCGCCGACAACTTCACGGTGCGGGTGCGCTCTGAGGCGACTGCCCACGGTGAGTTTATGGCTGCCCGCCGGATGCTGCGGGAGCCGGGGTTCTGGAGCGATGCGGGGCGGTGGTCGGGGCTGGAGCTGCCGTCGTGGCGGCTGAGTAAGTTCCAGCGGGCGATGCCGGAGAGGGCGCAGCACGAGATGCTGTCGCGGTTTTTGCTGGATCTGGAAGGAACGGCACACTTCTTAGGAGTAGAGACATGATCTTGTCGTCGAAAGGACAACCACAGGGTTGGCTGACTCAGCACCTCAGTCAGGCCACCCAGCTCGACATCGCGACCGGCTTCATCACCGAGAAAGGACTCTCGCTTGTCCTCAAACCCCTTCAGAAGAGGTTGAAGAACGGCACCTGTCAGGTCCGCGTTCTCTACGGGCATCTCCCCTCATACAGCAACTATGCCCATGAACTGCATGAATTGAATCAACTGGTCAATCGCTATTCTGGCAGGCTTAAGATTCGCCGTGCAACAGCAAACGGCAGCCACCTATTCCACCCCAAGCTCTACCTGTTCTCCGACGACCAGGGAAACAAGAACGCCCTGGTCGGTTCCAGCAACACAACCCGAGCCGGGCTGAGCCAGAACCTCGAACTGAACATCACCTCAGTCAATTTCGCCCCGCTGCAGGCGGTCTTCGCAGGGTGGTGGAGCACCGCTAAGCCGCTGCCAGTGTTTCCACAGCCCTTCACGAAGGGCAACATCCAGAGTCAAATCGCCGGGGGCTTGGCCGCGGGGCTGATCGTTGAGTGGAATGTTTCCACAAAAGGGTTTTCCATCCCACTCCCCACCGAGAGCCTCGCCGGACTTCCGCTCGCCCCCCTCAACATCGGCGGATTCCATCTCCAGACCGGCGTTCGTCTGACTCTGGACATCGCTCCTGAAGGAGTCATCCAGCGCATCGCTGCACTTCAGAATTGGGGCAATTCCCGTGTGCGCAAGATCACCATCCGTACACCCTGGGGACGCTTCGCAACACAGCGCGCCATTCGGGAACTTCGAGATCTGACAGAGGACATTCAGACGCGGCTTTGCTCTGAGCAAGAGTGGATCTCAAAGAATCTAAGGGAGGTGGATTCAGGCTTCGAAAATCGAATCCAGCGCGACTTCAGAAAGCTGATGACACAGCTGGGCAAGCCGGATTCACCCCCTGAACAATTCCAGCCCGTCCTCAAGGCAGCCAGGCATGCCAGAGAGGCGCTCACAAAGTCAAGACTGGTACTGAACGCACGCCTCCGCCTAGCCCAGGCCCCAGCCCTCCAGCAACTCCAGAGCCGCTTCCCAGGCCTCAGACAGAGCCTGGAAGACAGCCACAGCGCTGATATTAAGGAGTTGGTCGTCAATGCAGCCAGCGCACCTCGTCGCTCTCTGCGCAAGTACCACCGCCCCGAAGTAGCCCAGCGCCTTTGTCTGCTCCCCGACTTCCGACTGGACACAGCCGCAACCCATGACTGGGGGGGACTTCGAAAGGGACTGGACAAGCAGCAGATGGGCCTGTTCAATCAGCAAAGCTTCACCGAAATCTTCCAAAATCTCGATCGAGAGCTGGAAGAAATCCACCAATGGAGCGCCCTTCCGCTCTCCAATGTCCTTCAAAAATACCAGGACCTGCTCACCTGATGCCCCGCCACATCGCCCGCGTCACCGACATCGGCGAGTACATCCGCCACAGCTCCTGCCAGCGCCGCTTCAAGCTCGGCCACAACAACCAGGCGCTCTACAAGTCCCTCCCGTTCTCCGACCGCCCGTTCCACGTCATCGACGTCGTCCTCACCGAGGCGGGTCGCAAGCGGGAGGAGGAGTGGTCCAACGCGCTGGAAGACATGGGGCTCCTCCCCCTGCAGTCCGCCGAGTCCCGCCACGACCCGGTCCTCTGGGATGAGTTCGTCCGCAGGCTCACCGACGTGCCCGAGGGCGAGGAAGCGTTCGCCCGAGAGGTCGAGGTCCGCGGCATCGTCGGTGCCTTCAGCCTCATCGGCCGCATTGACTTCGTGGTCCTCCGCTGGCGTGAGGACGGCACCCCCTACCTCCGCCTCGTCGAGTGCAAGGCCAGCCGTCGCGACCGGGTCTACCACCGCATCCAGGTCACCCTGTACCGGATGATGGTCCGCGACCTGCTCACCGCCACGCCCATCACCGTCGGCGCCCACACCATCGGCCCCGACGACATCGAGTGCGTGGTCGCCCGCATCGATGAGGCCACCAACCGGGTCCAGCCCATCCTCGATGTCGAGTCGTTCCCGATGATCGACACCCTCACCGCCGACGCCGAGCGTCTCCTCGCGGTCAGCGGCCACCTCGATCGCATCCTCGGCACCGACCTCGACACCCTGCCCTACCAGCTCGACGCCAAGTGCGACGACTGCCTCTTCTCCGTGCACTGCTTCTCCGAGAGCGCCCGGCTGCGGCGGCTGGAGCTGCTCGGCCTGCGCCCCACCACCTGCCGTGCCCTCCGCGGACTCGGGCTGCCCACCCTCGACGACCTCGCCGAGCTGGACCCCGACGACCCGAGCAGCGAGCGCATCCGCAACGACCCGCGCCTGACCGAGAGCCTCGAGCAGCTCCAGACCCGCGCCGAGACCCGCCAGGCCACCCTCCCCGGCGACCCCGACGGCACCTTCCACGTCCGCTCCCTGCCCTACGCCGGAAAGGGCCAGCTCCCCGAGCACACCATCAACGATGTGCCCCTGGTCCGCATCTACCTGACCGTCTCCTACGACTACGTTGAGAACCGGGTCAACGGCCTCGCAGCCCACCTCACCCGCTCGCCCGCACAGCTTGAGACCCCGTTCGCCGAGAACGAAGACGGCAACCTCCGCCCGAGCCCAGACCTCCGCGAGAAGCAGCGCGCCTTCGATGCGCAGACCCAGAAGCAGACCACCCTCATCGACCGGGATCTCACCGGACACGCCATCGAGCTGTGCCGGTTTCAGACCATCCCGTGGAGCGGGCGCTACGAGCTGGACAACGGTGCGGAGATGCAGCTCCTCCAGGGCTTCCTCCGCGAGCTGGTCGATGCCATCGCCGAGATCGCCGACGCCGATGAGGCCCCGATCCACTTCTACCTGTGGTCGCGCTCTGAGATGAAGCACCTGCTCGAAGCCTGCTCGCGGGTCGGTGCGGGCCTGATGCGCCACCTCAAGGAGCTGCTCGGCTGCCGGGAGAGCCTCGAGCAGCTCATCTACTCCTGCCTCCAGGACGAGGTCGGCAGCCGGTTCGCCCTGGGCTGGACGAGCCGGGGCCTGGTGGTGGCGACCGCGCTGCGCTGGTTCGGCAAGCGCTACCACTGGGTCCGCCGGGTCGGGCACCGTGGCCAGTCCGTCGACCTGGAGCGCGCCTTCTCCCGCGATGTCTTCGACTTCCGCACCACCCTGCACGCCACCCCCGACGGGCAGTGGTGTAAGGACAAGACCACCCCCGGCGCGACTGCCCACCGCTACGAGATCCGCAGCCGCAACTTCGACGGGCTGACTGCGCCGTACTGGCGGGCCTACTGGGGCACCCTGCCCACCGACAGCGACTATCCCGACCGCCCCGACGTCCGCTCCGCACTCAAGGACTACCGCGCCGCCCAGCGTCCGGGGCTCCTGCCCGCCTTCCTGACCGCCCGCGCCCAGGCGATTCG
>JBLHNG010000804.1:0-4050 GCA_047621685.1 Myxococcota bacterium
GCACCACCCACACCTCCCCGGCCCGTGCCCTGTCCGCTGGTCCCGGCTCAGAGGTGATCCTCGGCCTGCCGTCGCTGACCGACGTGACCGTCGAGGTGGTCGCTGAGCACAACGGGGTCACCTCCCGCAGCGCCATGCAGTCCGCCACCACCGGTGCCCTGCCCGATGACCTCCCTCAGCCCACCCTGGGGACCTGGCTGGAGGGTGACACCGCCAGCGAGGACTACGTCCTCGGCAGCTTCGACGCCGACGCCGGTGAGGCCTACAGCGGACCATACTGGCTGTTCATCCTCGACCGAATGGGTCGAATCGTCTGGTACCACCCCGTCGAGGAGGGCCGGATGAGCATGTTCCCCCGCCTCGCCCGGGACGGCTCTCACATCGCCTACGACAACCGCAACGACTTCTTCGGCGAGCTGGAGGGCAACCCCTCGACCGTCCGCCGGATGACCCTCGATGGAACCTGGAGCACCGACGTGCTCACCCCGGGCATGGGCTGGACCTGGGACGAGCTGCCCGACAGCACCGTGCTCTACGACCGAAACCAGGCCACCCCCGACGTCACCATCCAGGAGGTCGCCCCCGACGGCACCCAGACCACCCTCTGGGACTGCGGTGCCTGGATGGCGGAGTACGACGACGACAAGGAGAACTGCTACACCAACACCGTCAACTACAGCCCGCAGACCGACTCCATCTGGTGGTCGACGTACTGGGGCGACTACATCGTCGAGGTCGACCGCTCCGGCGAGGTCCTCCGGCACATCGGCGCCCGTCCCGACAGCTGGACCATTGAGCCGGCGGAGGCTGGCATCGAGCTTCAGCACTACCCCAACTTCACCCCCACCGGCACCCTCATCCTCTCCACCCACATCCCCGGCGACGAGACCGAGCAGCAGCGGGCCTGGGAGTATGAGATCGACGACGAGGCGAAGACCTTCACCGCCGTCTGGGGCTACGGCGAGGGAGAGGATGCCTGGGCGGAGTATTCCGGCGAGGCGGTGCGTCTGGAGGGCGGCAGCACGCTCATTAACTACGGCACTGGCGGTGAGATCCGCGAGGTCAGTCTCGCGGGCGAGCTGCTGTGGCAGGTGAGCTGGGGGGAGGACTACACGCTCGGGCACACGCAGCTGATCGGGGACCTGTACGCGCTGAACGTGGGGGGGTAGCACGCCCGTCAGTTACCTCAGTTCCATGACCATCGAGCCCGGCAGCCTCGACCCCTGGCGAGACGTCGCCCCCCACGGCCTCACCGCTGGCTTCGTCCGGTCATGGCACCCCCAGGCCGGGGACGACCTCCCGCCCCCACAGCCTCACCGCGTCTTCCTCATCGCCCTCGCGCTGCAGCCCGGGGTGCTGCGCTTCGGCCTGCCGCCAGGAATGGTCGAGCCAGCCGTCGACGACACCCCCCGTGCCATCGGCTCGGCAAAGCAGCAGGGAACCCGGTGGCTCCAGCGCATCGCCCGGCTCCAGCCCGGCACCCTCAGCCCATGGCAGACCCTCCCCCGTGAGTCCGCCCCCCAGAGCCTGCGCGCCTGGTACGGCCCCGGCGGTGCACAGGCGACGATGAGCATGGTGGCCACACCCGGCGGGGTGATCCTGGAGTGCCGTGGTCAGGCGGCCCGGACTCGGCGTCAGACCGCGCCGCTGCTGGAATTGGTGCCGTTTGCCAGCGACGCCACCGCGCGAGGAGAGGCGTGGCTGGAGGGCGTGCACGCCGACCTGATGGTCTGATCAGCACCCGGTGGCGAGTCGCGCCGGCTCCGGAGCGGGCATCACCATGACCTCCCCATGCACGCCCGTCTCCGCGAGGGTGTGGGCTGCGGCCACCTGCTCCAATGAGAAGCGCTCGGCGATGACCGGTCGAATCACACCCTGGGCGAGCAGGTCGCGCTGGACCTCGGTGCGGGCCTGGTTGCCCATCGACACTGCGAAGATCGCCCGCTTTCCACCGACCATTGCGGTCCAGGCGGAGATCATGAGGGCCTGAACGCTGATGTAGAGGGTGAGGTAGCGGCCGGTCGGGGTGAGCGAGTCGCGGCAGCGGTGGAAGTTGGTGGCATCGGCGACGTCGAAGATGACGTCGTAGCAGGTTGTGCTGGCGGTGAAGTCCTCGGTGGCGTGGTCGATGAGGTGGTCTGCCCCCAGTCCGGCGACCAGCTCGAACGACCGGCGACTGCAGACCGCGGTGACCTGCGCGCCGAGGTGCTTTGCGATCTGCACCGCGTAGCGACCCACACCCCCCGATGCGCCGAGGATGAGCACCGACTCGCCGGGCTGCACGTCGGCCAGCTCCGCGAGGAAGTGCAGGGCTGTGCCCGCGCCGTAGGGGATCGCGGCGGCCTCCGCATAGCCCACTCCCGACGGCATCATCGCCACCGGCCCATCCGCAGACACCACGAGCTGCTCGGCGTAGGCACCGGCATCGACGCTGCCGAACACATCATCGCCGACCGCAAATCGGGTGACGCTGCTGCCCACTGCCACCACCCGTCCGGCGAACATTGTGCCCTGCACCGGCTGCCTCGGACCGGTCAGTCCCATGATCAGCCGACCAAACACCGCGGAGATGCCGGGAAAGTCCGCTGCGCGAATCCGCCGATCCCCAGCGGTCACCGGGCTGGCATGAACCGCGACGAGCAGATCGTTGTCGCCGATGGTCGGTGCGTCTGCCTCGGTGAGCTGGAGGATGGATGGGGGGCCGTAGCGGGGGGTGATGGCGATGCGCATGGGGTTCTCCGGAGTGGGTGACACTCTGAAGGTAGCCATACGAAGATGTTTGTGTAGTCTTAGATTTTGTATCTATGATATGCGTTTTTGCATGAACTGGAACGCGATGAACTTCGACTGGAACCGTGCCCGGGCTTTCCTGGTGACCGCGGACGAGGGATCCTTCTCCGCCGCCGCGCGTGCCCTGGGCTCGACCCAGCCGACGGTGGGCCGACAGGTCGCGGCCTTGGAAACTGCGCTGGGAGTGACGCTGTTTGAGCGCATCGGCACCCGGCTGGAGCTGACCGGTACGGGGCTCGATCTCGTCGAGCATGTTCGGGCGATGGGCGAGGCCGCCATTCGGTTCTCGCTGGCGGCGACCGGGCAGTCGGAGTCGATCGCGGGCACGGTCTGCATCACGGCCAGCGAGTCGGTCGCCGCCTTCCTGCTGCCGCCGATCCTCGGCGCGCTTCGCCTGGAGCACCCTGGCATTGAGCTGGAGCTGGTGGTCTCCAACGATGCACGTGACCTCCAGCAGCGCGAGGCGGACATCGCCATCCGCAACTTCCGCTCCGAGCAGCCCGACCTCATCGCCCGCAAGGTCCGAGAGATCACCGCACACTTCTACGCCGCCCCGTCCTATATCGAGCGGGTCGGACCACTGGATTCCGCCGAAGACATGGGACGGGCCGAGCTGTTCGCCTTCGACCGCTCCGACACGATGATCGACGGCCTCAAGGCGATGGGGCTGGATGTCCGCCGGGAGCAGTTCACCATCGTGACCGGCAACCACCTCGTGCAGTGGGCGATGTGCAAGCAGGGTGCGGGGGTCTGCATGATGATGGACGACGTCGGCGCCCGTGAGCCGGGCGTGGTCAAGGTCTTCACCGCGCTGCCCTCGATTCGCCTGCCCATCTGGCTGGTCTGCCACCGGGAGCTGCACACGAGTCGGCGGATGCGGCTGGTGTTCGACTGGCTGGCAGAGGGACTGGCGGGCTGACCACCAGGATCCGCCCCCACCGAGGAGATCCTCGCGGCGACGTTCTCGGCCGGGTACTCCAGCACCGAGCAGCTCAACCTCCAGGTCGCGCCCGGGGTGGAGCCGGAGCTCGACAGCATGGATCCGGTCCGCCTGATCGCGGCGATGCGGCGGGGAGCGGCGCTGAGCTACTCGACATACCCCATCGTCTCCAGCATCTCGCGGGTCTCATCATCGATGGTGGTGGTCTGAGTGGCGTATTGATCAGCGATGGCGTCGTGCTCCGTCTCCCACGCCTTGATGTGTCGCTGCATCTGAAAGCCGATCTGAAACCGAGCCTCGCTCAGATCCGTGGTCGCGTC
>JBLHNG010000805.1:0-4044 GCA_047621685.1 Myxococcota bacterium
GAGGATGGCGAGGTCATGGAGCTGGGCGTCGGCGTCTTCGAGCTGGGCGACCTCCTTGAACGCACGCACTGCGGCGCGGGATCGACCCTCCTGGTTGAGGATGACGCCTTCGAGGTAGCGGGCCTGATCGTAGCGGGGAGAGGACGCCTCGACGTCGGCGAGAAGGCGCTTTGCCGAGGTGGTGTCGCCCTTGCTGTAGCGCTCGACGGCTTTGAGGTGGCTCAGGGCACTGCGGGCACCCCGGGGGAAGTCCTCGGCGTCGAGCTTCGCGGCGACCCGGCGCAGGGTGGTCTCGTCTCCGGTGATCTGGGAGATGTCGATGAGCCGGGCGAGAGCGTAGGAGAAGTAGGGGTCGTCCGGGCCGGCGGAGATGACCTTGAGGTAGTGGTGCTGGGCGGTGTGCAGCAGGTCGAGGTCGGCGAGGCTGCGGGCGAGGTAGTAGTGCAGCTGCGTGGTCTCAGCGGGGTAGCGGCCCTCGCGGAGCAGGTCGGCGAATGCCACGCTGGCGGACTGGGCGCGTCCGCTCCGAAGCAGCCGGACACCGTCGGTGATGGGCTCCGGGGTGTCGGCGTGCTGGCTGGTGACCGGCGGCAGCGCGGGGGGCGCAGCGAGGGCCGGGGCGGACAGCAGGAGGGGAAGCAGGATGGCGGACCAGGGGTTGTGTTTCTTCATGTGGACTCTCCCGTGGACCACAGACAGCCGCGAGTCTGAACTGTTCCGATTTGTCAGAGAAAAGTCAGGACTCACTTGATGCGATGCGTTCAAACTCAATCATGGCCTTCTGCTCTCCAGGAAGGTCGGTGTGCTCGATCCGCCAGATTCGCCCCAGCGCATCCATCCAGAGCCGCTGCTGACACCGAAACGTGTGCTGCTGATCGTTCAGCATGAGGTGATCAGCGTAGGCAATCAGCACGGTGTGCTCCTCGACCGCGCTGACACTGCTGGCGTAGGCGACCGCGTCGAACCGGGTGTGGTAGGCCGCCCCCTGCACGATGCTGTCCCGGTACGAGCTGAGGATGGCCTCGGGACCGTGGAGGATGTCGCCGCGCACGGCATAGGCGCAGCCCCCGGTCAGCAGGAGGCCGGCGCGGTCGAATTCGTCGTCATTGAGCGCAGCGGCGAATGCGGCGGCGAGGTGGTAGCGGTCGTCGCGGGTGAGCGGGCGCTGTCGGGCGAGGTGCCGGCACATCCGGGTCGCCATCCAGGGCCGTGCGCCGTCGGGTCGGGTGGAGGTCTTTGGAAGGTGATCGTGGCAGGCGGCGATCCCGGCGGCTGGATCCTCTTCGAGCTGGGCCATGCCGATGATCGCCATCGCATAGACCGCGCGGCTGGGGTGGGCGCTCACCGCCTTCTCCAGCCGCGTGCGGATTGACCGGAGGCTGCGTCCCGACCCCTCCGGTGCCAGCGCAGACTCGAAGCAGGCGTCACCCTCCGTCTCCTCCAGCCAGCGGGCATGGATGTGCTCGCCACAGTCCCGGATCACCGCGCGCAGCAGGTCGGCACGCCGCACCTCATCGTCGGGCCAGGCACACAGGGCGGCGGCATGGAAGGCGTGCTGCTCAGCGAGCCGAGCGGCAGCGAGCATGCGGACGGGGACGGGCAGCATCCGACACAGCTCCAGGGCCTGAGCGCGGACCTCGGGGCGGTCGTGGGCAGCGAGCTGGACGAGGCTGTCGAGCTGGTGGGGGGTGGGCAGCTTCACTGGTGGACCTCTCCGCGCACCCCGGTCTGATCCCAGTCGGGGACGTGCTCGGGGGAGAGCTGTGGGACGAAGCCCGCAGACGGGTGCTCCGCGGGTGGACCGGCACCGGGGGTGGGGTCGGGGAGGCTGAAGATCCGGGCGCCGTCGCACTCCGTGACGATGCCGGTTCGCCGGAAGGTGCGCATCGCGGCCTCCTGCTGGGGATCGGGGACGGAGGTGTCGAGCACCACATGGCGGAAGCCCCAGTCAGCCAGCGTCTGCACGTCGAGCTTGCCCTTGCCCTCGATGGCCTTCGACCAGCCCAGCTCTCGCAGGACGTGACCGGGGAACACCCCGCCAACCAGGGGCCAGGAGCCGGTGCCGACGGTCGCACCGGGGCGTCCATGCCGCAGCTGAAAGAGGCGGCTGTGGAGGGTGGCGTCCATGTCGATGTCGTCGATGCCGTCCCAGGGCCACACCAGGACCGCGCCGTCGGTGTCCTGGAGGCTCTCCACGCAGTCTCCGCCGGGCAGGCTCATCGAGGGCAGCCGGAGGGACAGTCCGCCGAGGGTGGTCGCGTCGAGCAGCAGCAGCCCCACCGCGACCCCGCCCAGCAACCGGCGACGCTCCCACAGCAGCCCGGCCCCGATCCCCGCGGCAATCGGCAGCCCGATGGCGGCGAGCATGAGGTAGCGGGTCGGCTGGGTGAGCCCACGCACGAGGCGGATGGTGATGGTGTTGAGCAGAGCAAACGGGCCGGGCAGGCCGAGCCAGTCGCTGCCGGTCGCCAGGGCGATGCCGACCACAGCCAGCCCGATCCATGGCAGGGCGGAGCGGGGCCTCACTGCGGCGGCGAGTCCGGCGAGCAGGAGGCCGGTCAGACCGAGGTACTCCCGCCCGGCGGCGTGGATGCTCTCCTGGGCGGAGGTCGACCAGCGGGTCTCCACCGGCCAGAGCATTGCCCCCAGCCCGGCCCGCGACCAGGGCCGCTCGATGACCGCCCACTGCAGCGACCCGGGACCGACGGTGCCATACGGACGGGCGCTCTCATAGGCGCTGCTGGTGGCCCCGGCGTGCAGCAGGCCGGTCAGCGCCACTCCGACCACCCCGACCAGCAGCGCGCTCCCCAGCGCGACCCGACGGGGACGCTCCTGGCGGGGCAGCAGCACCATCAGGGCGAGCAGACCGGGCAGCACCGGGGCGAGGTAGGGGTTCTCCAGCGCCTGGAGCGGCACGCAGACCGCCACCAGCAGACGCCACCGCCAGGAGAGGTCGCCGCCGAGCAGCTTGACGAGTCCGATGAGTCCGAAGACCAGCGGCAGCGCAGTGATGCCGACCACGCTGGTCTCGCCCACCGCGAAGAACAGGTAGCGGTGCCCCATCACCGCGATCCCGGCGGCGACCTGGGCGATGCGGGACAGGCCGAGTGTGCGGGCCAGCAGCATCACCCCGCCCACAAAGCCGATGAGCTGTGAGAGCGCGGTGAGGGTCGCTGCCGGACCGATGCCGACCAGCGGCTCCAGGATCGCCCAGGTCACCGCAGTGATCGGAGAGAGGATGGCTCCGCTGCCGCCAAACGGGAAGTTGAACAGTGTGGAGTGACCGCCCCACGCTGCACCGGCCCACTCCTGCTGAAACCACCACATCGTCCACAGGGTGGTCACCACGTCTGGACCGGCCCCGGCGATCTGCCCTCGGCTCAGCGCATCCCTCAGCGGCACCACCGCCAGCAGCGGAACCAGCGCCACCAATAGGAGCGAGACAAGCCGCTTCACCGCACGCCGTCGGGGGTGAGGGTCCAGAACCGGTCGGAGGTGTCGAGCATGTAGTGGGCCGACACTCCGTCTTCGTCCGCGTCGATCTCTGCGTGCACCTCGACGGTGCCGTCCGGGCTGTCCACCGTCCAGAACAGCGCCCCGTCGGTCACCGGCGAGAAGTCCGCCCAGCCCTCGCCGCGCTCCAGGATCCGCCACTCTCCGTGGACGGCGTAGTGTTGCTGCTCAGCGGCACGCAGGGCCTCCAGGTCCGTGCCCACCCGGGACAGCTGAGTCCGGGTCCGCAGGCTCTTCATGGCATCAGGCACCAGCACCATCGCCATCTGGAGCGTCTGCGCCAGCCCCGTGACATGCAGGGCAGCCTCGACGGTGTCGCCGGACATCGACGCCCCGAGCAGGATCGAGAACGGCAGCTGCGGGGGGTTGAGGGCTCCGGCGATCGGCCACTGCCCTGCCTGCGCCGTCAGCGCCTCGCTCACCCAGGGCGACCCCACCCCTGCGAGGGCCTCGTCGGTCTCCAGCAAAGCCGTGCCCACCGCGATGCGTCCCGGTGCGACGGCGACCCGGATCTCCTGGTCCTCCACCGTC
>JBLHNG010000806.1:0-4038 GCA_047621685.1 Myxococcota bacterium
CCCCCACGAGCTGTCCGGTGGCATGGCCCAGCGGGTCTGCATCGCCATTGCCCTCGCCCAGCGTGCTCGGTTCCTGATCGCCGATGAGCCGACCACCGGACTCGACGCCCCCATCCAGCGCACCTTCCTGGAGCGCCTCCGTCGGCTGCGCGAGGACGGCCTCGGCATCCTGCTCATCACCCACGACCTCGGCCTCCTCCCCGGACTCGCGGACCGCATCCTCCAGATGCAGGGCGGAAAGCTCCACCCGCCCACCAAAGTTAGCAGCGCCAGCCTCCCCGATTCCCGGCCCGCAGCCGAGCCCGGGGCACCCACCGTCACCGTCGAGATCGACACCCACCGCTACCGCCGGGGGCTGCTCTCCGTCGGCCCACGCGTCCTCGACCGGGCCGCGCTGACGGTCCGCTCCGGTGAGGTCGTCGGGCTCATCGGCGAGAGCGGCTCAGGCAAGACCACCCTGGCCCGAGCCGCTGCCGGCCTGATCACCCCGACACAGGGCACCGTCACCCTGCTCGGCACCCCCCTCACACCGGCCACCCGGCTGCGTCCCCTTCGCCGTCAGATGCAGGTCCTGTTTCAGTCCGCCGACGCCCACCTCAACCCTGGCATGACCCTCACGACCATGCTGGAGCACTCCGCCCGACTGCACCGGCCCAGCGAGGATCCTGCGGTGCTGGCTGCGACCTCTCTGGCACGAGTCGGTCTCGGAGATCGCGGAGACGCCTTCCCCCACCACCTCTCCGGCGGGGAGCAGAGGCGGGTGGGTCTCGCACGGGTGCTCATCGTCCGCCCAAAGCTGCTCATCTCCGACGAGCCGACCACCGGCCTGGATGCCACAAAGCGGGCGGACCTCCTGGAGCTGCTGCTGAGCAGCGCGGACAGCCACCTCATCATCAGCCACGACCTGCCCCTCATCGCCTATGCCGCCGATCGCATCGCAGTGATGCTCCGGGGCCGGATCATCGAGTCCTTCCCGACCACCGCCCTGAACACCACCCACCACCCCTACACCCGCCTGCTGCTCGGCGCCCCGGACTCCCCGGAAGCCCGGGACCTCCAGGCGTGTCCTCTCCCCGGAGGCTGTCCTCATGCTCGGCCAGACGGGGATCGGGTGATACCGGGACGCCGCGACATCGGGCCAGGGCACTGGCTCGCCTGCTACCACCTCAGGGAGGCCTGATGCTCATCCTGCTCTCCGCGCTTCTCCTCGGACAGACCGCTCAGGCCGGCGAAGACATCGAACACCACATCAACCAGGCAAAGCTGTTCATCCGGAAGGGCTGGCACGACGACGCTGCTGCCGAGCTGGCCGCCGCCCTGGAGACGCCCGCCGGTCGCACCTTCGTGGTCTATGAGCTGGCCGGGCAGGTCGCCTGGGAGCGTCAGGACATCGACACCGCCATCGCCATGGCTCAGGGTGCCGCAGCAGTCGCGCCCACCCCTCAGCAGGCGCAGATCGCCCGCCGCATCGCGGACAGCTACCGCCAGCAGTTCGGCTTCCTCACCATCTCCGCGCCTCATCCCGGCATGGCCTCCCGCCTCCAGCTGGAGAGCACCGGGCTCATCCTGAGCGCCGAGCTGAAGGACTACATCAACGCCGCCGCTCTGCGGCTGAGGGATCGCACCGCCCTGCCGACCCGGATCGGCCTGCCCGCCGGAAGCTACCTCGTCAACGGCGAGACGATCACCGTGGCGGCAAGCTCCGAGGCCGAGCTGGAGCTGCCGATGGGGGCGATCGGCAGCCGTGGCTTTGCTGCACTCCAGGTCACCCGCCTGGAGCTGGCGGCTGGCGGCGGGCTGCTGCTCAGCGATGCCGCCGAGGCGCTCCTCCCCGCACCCACCTTTCAGGTCTCTTTGACCCAGCCCGTTGGCCCGGTCCTGCTCGGCGGCATCGTTCAGCTCAGCCCGATCAGCTTCACCGACGCGCAGAACCGCATCGTCTCCGGCGGTCCCGCCTGGTCGGTTGGTGGTCGGCTCGGCCGCGAGCTGTACCTCGCCGGAGCCGTCAGTGTTCGCCCCAGCCTCACCGCCCGGTATGGCGCCCTCCCCGGCCTCTCCGGCGCAGATGGTGTGCAAGAGACCCCGGCGTCTCTCAATGCGGTCGGCGGCGAGCTGTGCGTGGAGTACCGGGAAGCCGGACGAACCACCGCGCTCGGCACCGGGATCAAGCTCTCCGCGGACCGAACCTGGGGCACGCTGAGCGACGACACCGCCTACTCCGGGGTCGGCCTGAACATGCTCGCCAACCTCTCTGTTGCCTTCTGATTCGGAGATCCCGGAATGCTCCTGTTCATCACCACCGCGCTCGCCGGTGCCCGCCTGGTCACCCCGGCCTACGATGCCAACTGCCAGGCCCCAACCTGGTCACCGGACGGCTCAAAGCTTTCTTATGAAGTCAACTACCATGACATCAAGAAGCTGGAGCTGTTCATCTACACCCCCGGCGGTGGCGCGCCGGTCTTGGTGGCCCCGCTGTCTCGGGGCACCTCCTCCCACACCGCAGGCTTCTCCACCGCCAGCAGCGAGCAGGTCACCCATGAGCTGAGCTGGTCCCCTGCGGCGATGGGCACCTTCGTCTACAGCGCCTCGGGGACCGGCCAGGACTACGACCTCTACCTCAACCTCAGCGGGGCCATCGGCTCTGCGCCCGGGGCGGATGGTGGACCAGCGTGGTCCGCTGACGGTCGGTGGATCGTGTTCACCAGTGCTCGAACCGGCCAGGGAGACCTCTACCTGCTCGACGTGCACAACCTCACCGCGCCCGCGACCCGGCTCACCACCAACGCCACCGCTGCGGAGCTGTTCGCCACGTGGTCCTCCAACGGACGCTCGGTGGCTTACGTCGGGCACAGCGACACCGGGGATCAGATCTACCTCATCCCCGACATCGCCAGCCCCGCTCCCCAGCCGATCACCACGCTCGGCCAGACCCAGACCCGCCCTGCGTTCAGCCCCGACGGCCAGCGGATCGCGTTCTACTCCAACCACCGCGACTCCGACGAGTTCGACCTGTTCATCACCACCCCGGGGGAACCGAAGCTCATCGCGGAGGATGTCGTGCTCAACCACCACGGCCCGGCCTGGACTCCCGACAGCACCCGGCTGGTCTACGTCAGCCGGGACGATGAAAGCTTCAACCCGGTGTACGTCGCCCCCACGGCGGCTCCCACGAAGGCCCGCCGCCTGGAGACGGGCACTGTTGGCAACCAGGATCTCTCGATCGTGGAGGGTCAGGATGGGCAGACCTGGATTGCTCTCACAGCACAGGGGCTTGCCAGCGATGCTACTCGGGACTTTAAGCGCATCTATGTGATGGTGATTCCTGAGTAGCGCTCAGACTGAGCGGACGTGCGGGTGTCCGGCTGGGGTCCGCTGGGCGGGTAGTTCAGGGGGAGCGGCGACTGGTGTCCTGGTGGGGGTCGCAGGGGAGCGGCGACTGGAGGTGAGCGCAGCCGCAAAGCGGGCGCTCAACGCAAGAAGTGCAGCCCCCTCGAACGAGCACCATGAGCAGCCCAGAGCGAAGTGATAGGCGCACAATGGTGCGAAGTGGCCAGAAAAAGAATGGCGCGGAGGATGGCGGTTCTCAGCGCATGGGTGAGGGAGGGCCCTTCGGAATCGAGAGCCACGAGACTGAGAAGACCGAAGGGCGAGCAGGACAGGTCGACACTATCGAAAGCAGAGATGGGCGAAGCCTTGAAGTTCGGCGGTACTGCCAACCCCGTCTCCGTCCTTGGGCTGAGGGCGCCCCCGGCGCTGATCGCCACGGGTCCCCTCCGTGGTCGCAACTCCACTTCGCTCCGTCTCCACTTCGTTCCGCCTCTCACTCCCTGTCGGCGTCCCCTGTTCAGAAACTGCCAACCTCATCGGCCTCGGGTCGCTTGCTGCCTCCGGGGCCGCCAGAGAATCTGGCGTGGACTAGGGGCGTCCCCGACTGAGGGCGCCCCCCGGCCCTCCGACACGGCCCACTACGGGCTCCCCTTGCGCGCGCCCGGGCGGCCTATCGACTCCAGATCAGGCGATCCAAACAATACAATCAAC
>JBLHNG010000807.1:0-4033 GCA_047621685.1 Myxococcota bacterium
AAGCATCCCCACACCCTCCCACGCCGAGCGGGCCGCCACCCTGCTCGCGTCAGCACCCGACGGCGCCCTCTCCACCCTGACCAGCGATCCCGAGGGCTACCCCTATGGCTCCCTGGTCCTGTTCGGTCTGCTGGATCACGATCCGATCTTCCTGGTCAGCGGACTGGCCGCCCACACCCGCAACCTGAAGGCGGACACCCGGGCCTCGCTGCTGGTGAGGGAGTCGGGTCCGAAGAACCCCCTGGCGCTGGGACGGGTGACCCTGGTGGGGCGGTGTGAGCCGGTCACAGACCCTGCGCCGGCCCGAGAGGCGTTCCTGGCGAAGAACCCGGCGGCGAAGTTCTATGCGGACTTTGGCGACTTCGGCTACTGGCGGCTGCGACCAGAGCGGATCCGATACATCGGCGGCTTCGGCCGGATGTCCTGGCCAGATCTCGACGACTGGCGCGGCGCGGACCCCGACCCGATCGCCCCACATGCGCAGGGCATCCTCACCCACATGAACGACGACCACGCCGAGGCCCTGCGCCTGTACTGCGAGGCGTTCAGCCAGTCCGGTCCGGTCGAGGCTGCCACAATGACCGGGGTGGATCGCTACGGCTTTGAGATGTCCGCCCAGACCGCCGATGGTCCCCGACCGATCCGGGTGGCATACAGCCAGACCATCGCCACGCCCGGCGAGGTCCGCAGCGAGCTGGTCGCCCTGGTTGTTGCAGCCCGGGAGAAGCTGGGGATCACTCGAGCTGGGTGACGGTGATGACCTGATCGGTGTCGGTGTAGAGCATGTAGTGCTCCCACACCGATTGGAGTCTCCAGGTCGCGGACTGCACCCCGAAGTCGCCATCGAGGCGGGTGAAGGTGCCGCTGAGCCGGTTGGTTCCCTGATAGCTGATGTTCTCGCAGCGCCCGTCGAGGATGTAGCTGCGGGGGGCGGCATCGGGACCAGCGGTGACCGTGCCGTGGCAGTCCCACCAGGGGCCGAGGTTGATGGGCCAGGCGCCGTCCCAGGTGTGCTCGGTGCCTGGAGTGCATGCCAGCACAGTGAGTACGGTCTGCTGGAAGGAGAGATCCGGCTCGAAGGCAAAGGGTCGGGCCAGGGCTGAGGCGGTGAGCAGGAGCATGGGAGCATTATGGCTTGCACCAAACTGGCAAACGTCAGATGATTGCCATCCTCCGGATCACTCTCCGATCTATCGGAACATCTGCGTCCACCTTCGACCCCGGGAGGACTTGATGGAGGGCGAGATTACGGCAGAGACTGAGCCAGGAACCGAGCCAGAGGTCAGCGAGTGGTTGCGTCAGCGAGGTGGCGATCTGCTTGCCCTGGAGGCGGAGTACAGCATCCTCTCGGCGGTACATGAGGGGCTGATCCTGCTGTGCTACGAGCCGCAGTCTCCGCAGATTCCGCTGGTCAATGACTGTCGGGGGCTGGTGCTCTCAGCGGCGGACTGCGCGCCGGTGGGCTGGCCGATGGATCGGTTCTTCGACGTGGTCGAGCGCACGGACGTGGTGCTCGCTGAGCCCCTGCGGGTCGAGGAGAAGATCGACGGCTCCTACATCATCCTCCTGTTTGATGGTCAGCGCTGGGTGGCGTGTACCCGACACACCTTCTGCGCGATCGACGCCCCCTATCAGGCGCTGATCCTGGCGGCGTCGGGCTGCTCGGGCCTCGATGCCCTCGCACTGCAGGCCGGACTGGATGAGTCGGTGACCTGGTGTCTGGAGCTGTGCAGCCCGCAGACCCGCATCATCCAGCCCCACCCCGCTCCGGTCCTCTACCTGCTCGCCGGGGTCGGCACGCGAAGCCGACTGGCGGTGTCTGATGATGACCTCGATGCCATCGCGGCTCAGGCAGGCTTCTTCCGCCGACCCCTCATCTTCTCCGAGTGCCACACCCGGGCGGATGTCGATGCCCTGATCGCACGAAAAGTTGAGGAAGACCTGCTGTTTGAGGGCGTGGTCATGGTGGGGGCGGACGGGGAGCGCCTGAAGGTCAAGAGCCCGCACTACCGGATGCTGGGACGGCTGAAGTACCGGGGCTGGCGCATCGCAACCCCGAAGCTGCTCGCCCCGATCATCCGCAGCGGTCAGGCCGCGACCCTGCTGGCGGTGCTCGCTGAGCTGCGAGACGACACCGACCAGCTCGCCGCACTCGTCGACCGGTTCGAGGCCACGGTCGGCGCGGAGGTGGAGCGGCAGCATGCGGCATGGACGGCGATGGTCGCACAGCCCCGTCGAGACCTCGCCGCACACCTCCGTCAGACCCGATCCGTCACCGATCGCATCCTCCTGAGCCGCTGGGAGGTCATCGGTGCCGCACCCCCCGGGCCAGACGCCCGAGCGCAGCTTCGCCGCTGGATCCTGGAGGGGAGTGGGCTGCTGTCGCGGCTGTTTGGGGCCTGCTGGGCTGGGCCTGGCGCGGTGGTCCGGCAATACGCCGATGATCCGCTGCCCCCGCCAGAGTCCCTTCTGGTCGGCTCTGGGGTGGCCGAGCGCCATCCGGTCGCGGTGGGAGAGGGCTGGCGGGTGTGGTGCGCCTGCGGGCTGGAGATGACCCTCAAGCGCATGAAGGTCGAGCGGCTGTTCTGGCGCACCGACCGGTCTGGTCACCGTGTCGCCATCCAGCGCTATGCCGCCGGCTGCCTGCTGTGGATCTGCACCTGCGGCTGCGATCATGAGGCCCACCAGCGCGACCGCTTCTTCCCCGACGAGGGCAAGCAGACCCACCGCGGCGAGCCCCTCGGCATCCCCGCCAGTCAGCCGTGCAAGCAGCTCCGCCTGCTCGTTCACGACCACCTTCGCCTGCTCCGTCGCGACCGGGAGTGGAGCCGAGATGAGGTGTATCAGTGGATGTCGGTGGAGCTTGGTCTGCCGCGCGCGGGGGCACACGTTGCCCTGTTCGACGGTCCCCGGTGCCTTGATTTGATCGCGCGAATCACCGCAGCGCTTCCACAATCGTCGCCGGATCATCGGTGATGATGCCGTCCGCCCCCAGCGCGACGAGCCGGGTGGCCTGGGTCGGGTCGTTGACCACCCAGAAGTCCACCGACACCCCCGAGGTCTGGAGTCGTCGGATCACCCGGGCGCTGTCGAGGCGGGTGATCCCCAGGCTCAGCGGGATCTGTGCCCGCCGCACGCCTCGCAGTCGTCGGCTCACGGCCAGCCGCCGGAGCACATCGCTGCGGCCCATGCCCTTCGGTCCGTCGTAGCCAAGCTGGGACAGCCGCCAGAGCCGGGCGCTCTGGAAGCCCGCCAGCAGCACCCGCTGAGTCACCCCGGCACCCTCGATGAGGGCGAGGAGCCTGCGGAGGTTGTCGTCGGTGGCGCCCTTGGTGTCGACGTTGAGCAGCGCACCGGGGAAGGCGTCGAGCACCTCGGCGAAGGTTGGGATGCGGGCGCCCTGCCCGGCGTCCCAGGAGCGCACCTCCGAGAGCGGCTGGCTGTCAATGCGCACATCGTGGCCAGTGATGCGGAGGGCCGAGGGGTCGTGGTGGACGACGGGGATGTGGTCGGCGGTGAAGTGGAGGTCCAACTCCAGCGCGCCCGCTCCGACCTCCAGCGCGCGGGCAAAGGCGGGCAGGGTGTTCTCCGGATGCTCCGCGCTGGCCCCACGGTGGGCAAGGACGAGGGGGCGGGGGGCAGTCTTCCAGGCCGCCATGTCGACCTCCCTGGTATCGGTAACGATAGTCATCAAGCCGAGGACACGATGCCAGCAGTCTCAGTGGTTGTGCTTGAGTGTGCAGACCTTCCCGCCAGCCTGCGGTTCTATACCGCACTGCTCGGCGTGGCGTTCACCACTGAGCAGCACGGAAGCGGACCGATCCACCACAGCGCGACCCTGGCGGGGGTGGTGCTGGAGCTGTACCCGGGCGGGGAGGGGGCCCGCGGGATGCGGCTGGGGCTGGCGGTGCGAAACCGACCGGCGGCGGTGCAGCGGCTCGGCATGCCCCCACCGATCCGGGATCCAGACGGACGGCGGGTGCTGCTCAGTGAGGCGGAGGTCTTTCACTACATCGGAGCAGACCACATCCTG
>JBLHNG010000808.1:0-4030 GCA_047621685.1 Myxococcota bacterium
AAACCGTGCGCGGATGTGTGGCTCCATCTGGCGAGGCTAACCGGGTCAGGGCGCGATAGACCGGCAGCAACCCGAGGAGCCCCTGTGTTCTTGATCCTCTGCCTGACCGCCGCTGCGGAAGATGATGCGCCAGAATGGGACGTCTCCGCACCCCCCGGTCCTGCGGTGCAGGTCGACATCGACGTGACCTCTGGCACCTGGATGAGCCTCGACGTCTCCCCTGGTGGCGACCGCATTGTGTTCGACCTGCTCGGCGACCTCTACCTGCTGCCCATCGCCGGGGGAGAAGCCACGTCGCTGACCTCCGGCATGGCCTGGGACATGCAGCCGACCTTCTCCCCCGACGGCACATCGGTGGCGTTCACCAGCGATCAGGGCGGCGGCGACAACCTCTGGATCATCGACCTCGACAGCAAAGAGACCACCGCGATCAGCACGGAGTCCTTCCGACTGGTCACCAGCCCCGCCTGGCATCCTTCTGGCGACTACCTCATCGGCCGAAAGCACTTCACCAGCTTCCGCAGCCTCGGCTCTGGAGAGATGTGGATGTACCCGCTGAGCGGCGGGCCGGGCATCCAGCTCACCGAGAAGCCCAACGAGCAGCAGGACGCCGGAGAGCCCACCGTCTCCGATGGCTACCTCTACTGGTCCCAGGATCTCAGCGGGGGCAGTCGCTTTCAGTACAACAAGGATCCAAACGCCGGCATCTACGGGATCCAGCGCAAGGATCTGGTCACCGGGGACATCGAGCGGGTCACGAAGGGCGCGGGCGGGGCCTGTCGGCCGACGGTCTATGGCGACACCCTGGCGTTCGTCCGGCGCGTCCGGGATCACTCGGTGATTTATCTGCGAGACATGACCTCTGGCGCAGAGCGTCCGCTGTGGGACGGCCTCGACCGGGACATGCAGGAGACCTGGGCGATCCATGGCACCTACCCGCGCATGGCGTGGCTTCCCGATGGCAGCGGGCTGGTCGTCTGGGCGCAGGGCGGGCTGTGGCGGATCGGGCTGGACGGCACCGCGACCACCATCCCCTTCCATGTCGCTGACACCCGGGAGGTCCGACAGACCCACCGGGTCACCGTCGAGGTCGCCCCCGATGCGTTCGATGTGCGCATGCTCCGGGGCGCCCAGGTCTCTCCGGACGGCGAGCAGGTGGTCTTCTCCGCGCTGGGTCGGCTCTACATCGCGGACACCTCCGGCGGCACCCCCCGACGCCTGACCCGAGACGACGGGGTGATGGAGCAGGACCCGGCGTGGTCCACCGACGGGCGCAGCATCGCGTATGTCACCTGGAGCGATGAGGCCCTCGGTACCGTGCGGCAGGTTCCCGCCCGGGGTGGTCGCAGTCGCACCCTCTCCAGCACTCCGGGGCACTTCCGCCGACCAGTGTTTGACGAGGACGGCAGCGTGTTTGTCGAGCGCATCGGGGGCGGCTGGCTGCGCAGTCCGCTGCATGGCATCAACACCGGCATCGTTCGCATCGACCGCTCCGGCGAGGAGATGATCACCGACGAGGGCTACACACCCCAGCCAGTGGGCGAGACGCTGTACTTCGAGGTCGACGGCGAGAAGGGCTCCACCGAGCTGCACGCCATCGACCTGTCCACCGGCGATCAGCGCACCGTCGCCATCGCGAGTACCGGCCAGGATCTGCGCATCTCTTCAGACGGCACCCATGTGGCGTTCGTCGAAGGCCAGACCGCCTACGTCCAGGTCCTGCCCCAGACCGGCGGCGCGCTGGACCTCAGCAGCGATGGCACCGCCCTGCCGGTCGCGCAGGTCTCCGCCGACGACGTCTTCTCGCTGCACTTCTCCGACAACGACACCCTCACCTACACCCTCGGCCCCTCCCTGTTCACCGTGGACATCTCCGCCGCGCTGTCTGCCCAGGTCACCGACGAGCCCCTCGATCCGCCCACCGTCGGTGTGAACCTCGGCTGGTCCGAGCCGCTGTCCCGCCCCGGGGGCACTGCCGCCATCGTCGGTGCAGCGGTCGTCACCATGGTCGGCGAGGAGGTCATCACCGACGGGGTGGTGGTCTGGCAGGATGATCGCATCGTCGGGGTCGGTGCCCGGGGGAGTGTGGAGATTCCGGCGTCTGCGCACATCATCGACGGCACCGGGCTGACCGTGCTGCCTGGCCTCATCGACGCCCATGCCCACGGCGGCCAGGCCAGCGGCGGCATCATCCCGCAGCAGAACTGGAAGAACCTCGCGACCCTGGCCTTCGGGGTGACCACCACCCACGATCCGTCCAACAACACCGAGACCGTGTTCGCCGCCGCCGAGCTTCAGAAGGCCGGGCTCATCCTGGCCCCGCGCATCTTCTCGACCGGCACCATCCTCTACGGCGCGAAGTCCCCGGGAGCCTACGCGGAGGTCAACGACCTCGACGATGCCCTGCGGCACCTGCGGCGTCGGGCTGCGGTCGGGGCGGTGAGTGTGAAGAGCTACAACCAGCCCCGGCGGGATCAGCGACAGCAGATCATGGAGGCCGCCCGTCAGGTGGGCCTCAACGTGGTCCCCGAGGGCGGATCGACCTTCATGCACAACCTCACCATGATCGTCGACGGCCACACCGGCATCGAGCACTCCTTACCGGTGGCGGAGATCTACGAGGATGTGGTGCAGCTGTGGAGCGCTACGGAGGTCGGCTATACCCCCACCCTCGGGGTCGCCTATGGCGGACTGATGGGGGAAAACTACTGGTATGCCAAGACGAACGTCTGGGAGCATCCCCGCCTCCAGGCGTTCGTGCCCCAGGCCGTGCTCGACCCGGCTGCCCGTCGCTCCATCCTCGTCCCCGACGACGAGTACAACCACATCCAGGTCGCTGAAGTCGCTGCAAAGCTGGCTGAGGCCGGGGTCGGGGTGCAGATCGGCGCCCACGGTCAGCGGGAGGGTCTGGCAGCGCACTGGGAGCTGTGGATGCTCGTACAGGGCGGCATGTCCCCTCACCGCGCGCTGCAGTCTGGGACTCTTGATGGGGCGGTCTACCTCGGCATGGAGGCCGATCTCGGTAGCCTGGAGGTCGGCAAGCTCGCGGACCTGATGGTCATCTCCGGGGATCCGCTGGCGGACATTCGGGTGAGTGATCAGGTGACCTACACCGTGCTTGGCGGACGGGTTTATGAGGCTGCGACGATGGGTGAGGTCTGGCCAGCCCAGGTTGAGCGTGAGCCGCTGTACTGGCAGACGTCCGCGTTTGGTGGAGAGCACGAGGATGACGGCTGCTCGTGCGGACGGAACTGAGACGGCGGACGGTGGATGTCATGCTGGGGTCTGCTGGGCGGGTCGTCCAGGGGAGCGGCGACTGGTGTCCGGCTGGGGGGTCGCAGGGGGAGCGGCGACTGGAGAGAACCGACGTAAGGCGGTGAATGCAGGAAGTGCAGCCCCCCTTGAGCGCAGCGCCATGAGCGGGCCGTCAGGCCAGCGTTGGGGCGGAGTGGCCAGAAAAAGAAGGGCGCCGACGATGGCCAACCTCAGCAAACCGGTGAGGGAGGCCCCTTCGGGATCCATCGCCCCGAAGCTGAGAAGCCCGAAGGGCGAGCAGGACAGGTCGGCACTATCAAAAGCAGAGATCGGCGAATCCTTGAAGTGCGGCGGTACTGCCAACCCCGTCTCCGTCCTTGGGCGCTGATCGCCACGGGTCCCCTCCGCGGTCCGCGCTTCACTCCCTGTCGGCGTCCATTCTAAAGCCACTGCCGACGTCCCCAGCCTCGGGTCGCTTGCTGCCTCCGGGGCCGCCAGAGAATCTGGCGTGCGGCCCCTCCAGCACGGCCCACTACGGTGTCCCCTTGCGCGCGCCCGGGCGAACTGAGACTCCAGAGCAGGCGATCCAAAACAATACAATCAACAAAATTAGGGGGGAAGGCAGCCACCTGACCGGCTCCGTCTGAACTCCGCCCGTCCCCGTGCCTCTCCACGAATCAGCAATCAGCCCGTCTGCGACCGGCACTTGCTGAACTCACTGGCGGGTCCGTGGGGCAGCCACCTGACCGGCTTCGTAGGACTCACCCCGTCCCCG
>JBLHNG010000809.1:0-4026 GCA_047621685.1 Myxococcota bacterium
CCAGCGTCGTCCCCGGCTCAAACCCCATCAACCGCTCCTATCTCTAAACCAGCTCCTGCAGCTTGATCGCCCGCAGCTCTCGGGCCCGGAGTGCTCGGATCGCGGAGATTACGGCCTCTGCTGCCCGCACTGTGGTGATGCAGGGCACCCCAAACCGCAGCCCGGCCAGCCGCATCGCTGCCTCATCATGCACCCCCTTGCGACCCAGCGGGGTGTTGATCATCAGCTGCACCCGACCGTTCTTGATGTGGTCGACGATGTCGGGGCGGCCCTCGCGGACCTTGTAGACCATCTCCGCGGGGACTCCGAGCTTCTGGAGCGCCGCATAGGTGCCCGAGGTGGCCAGGAGGGTGAAGCCCATGCTGTAGAGCGGACCGGCGATGTCGGCGAGGGCGTGCTTGTCAGCGTCGCGGAGGGAGAGGAACACCCCGCCGGTCTCTGGCAGGACCATGCCCGCGGCGATGAGGGCCTTGGCGTATGCCTCGCCGAAGCTGCGGCCGACACCCATGACCTCACCGGTGGAGTGCATCTCCGGCCCGAGGACCACATCGCGCACCGTGAACCGACGCCAGGGGAACACCGGGGCCTTGATGAAGTGCATCCCGGTGCCGCGGGGGGTGAGATCGCCAAGCTCTGCGATGGTGCTGCCGAGCATCAGCCGGGTGGCGAGCCGGGCGATGGGCAGCCCGGTGGCCTTGGCGACATAGGGCACCGTGCGGCTGGCCCGGGGGTTGACCTCGATGACGTAGGCCACACCGCCCTGCACCGCGAACTGCACGTTGACCAGCCCGATCACGCCGAGCGCCTGGCTGATCCGGGTGGTGGTCTGGATCATCTCCTTGCGGTTGGCGGCGGAGAGGGCAACCGCCGGAATGACACAGGCAGAGTCTCCGGAGTGAACCCCGGCCTCCTCGATGTGCTCCATGATGCCAGCGATGTGGACGTCCTTGCCATCGGAGAGGGCATCGACGTCGTACTCAATTGCGCCGACCAGGAAGCGGTCGAGCAGGACCGGGTGGCCATCGGAGACCTCCAGGGCCTCGCCCAGTCCAGCGGCGAACTCAGACTCGTCGTAGCAGATCGCCATCGCCCGTCCGCCGAGCACGTAGGAGGGGCGGACCAGCAGGGGGAAGCCGATGCGGGCAGAGGCGGCGTAGGCCTCCTCCCGGGTGTTGACCATCGCGCCCTCGGGCTGACGCACGTTGAGCCGAAGCAGCAGCTTGTTGAACCGCTCCCGGTCCTCGCACAGGTCGATGGCGTCCGCGCTGGTGCCGAGCACCGGGCCGATGAGGTGGGAGAGCTTGAGCGGGGTCTGACCGCCGAACTGGAGGATGACCCCCAGGGGCTTCTCCTTGGCGATGATCGCCAGGACGTGCTCGGCGGTGACCGGCTCGAAGTAGAGCTTGTCGGAGGTGTCGTAGTCCGTCGAGACGGTCTCGGGGTTGCAGTTGATCATCACGCTCGTCAGCCCGGCCTCGGCCACTGCGGCAGCAGCGTGGCAGCAGCAGTAGTCGAACTCGATGCCCTGACCGATGCGGTTGGGACCACCACCGAGGATGATCACCCGGTCGCTGGTCGACTCGCCGGCTTCGTCCTCGTCGCCCCAGGTCGAGTAGAGGTAGGGGGTGTGGCTCTCGAACTCAGCCGCACAGGTGTCGACCCGCTTGTAGACCCGGGTGATGCCGTCTGCGAGGCGACGGGCCTTGATCTTGTCCTCATCCGTTGCGAGCAGCCGGGCGAGGTGGGCATCGGGCATGCCCATGCGCTTGGCCCGCAGCAGCTCCTCGGTGGAGATCGCCGAGAGGAAGCGGCCATCAAGCTGGCGCTCTGCGGCGACAACTTCCGCGAGCTGGTGGAGGAACCAGCGGTCGATGCAGGTGATCCGGGCGATGTCGGAGGCGTCCTGGTTGCGGCGCAGGGCCTCAAAGATCGCCGGGAGCCGGTCGGGGGTGGGGATGGCGAGCTTCTCGCGGAGTGCCTGGTCGCTCCAGCCGCTCGCTTCTGCGTAGCCACCCTCCAGCGAGGAGATCGCCTTGAGCATGGCTTCCTTGAAGCTGCTGCCGAGGGCCATGACCTCACCGACCGACTTCATCTGGGTGTCCAGGGTGCGGTCGGCACCCGGGAACTTTTCGAAGTTCCATCGGGGGATCTTGACCACCACATAGTCCAGTGCCGGCTCGAAGCAGGCAGGGGTGACCTGGGTGATGTCGTTGTTGATCTCGTGGAGGGTCAGCCCGACGGCAAGCTGGGCGGCGATCTTGGCGATCGGGAACCCGGTGGCCTTGCTGGCGAGCGCGCTGGAGCGGGAGACCCGGGGGTTCATCTCGATGACGATGATGTCCCCGTTCTCGGGGTTGACCGAGAACTGGATGTTGCTGCCGCCGGTCTCCACGCCCACTGCGCGGATGATCTTGAGCGACATGTCCCGCAGCGTCTGGTACTCGCGGTCGGTGAGGGTCTGGGCGGGGGCGACGGTGATGGAGTCGCCGGTGTGCACGCCCATCGGGTCGAAGTTCTCAATCGAGCAGATGATGATGACGTTGTCGTCGACGTCGCGCATCACCTCCAGCTCGAACTCCTTCCAGCCCAGGGCGCTGCGCTCGACGAGCACCTGCCGGATGGGGGAGAGGTCAAGTCCGAGGCTGATGATCTGCCGGAACTCCTCAATGTTGTAGGCCACTCCGCCGCCATGTCCGCCGAGCGTGAAGCTGGGACGGATGATCGCTGGCAGTCCGATGCGGTCGAGCATCGCCTCAGCCTCGGCCATTGAGGTCGCGATGCCGGAGGGCGCACAGGGGAGGCCGTGCTCCAGCATGCACTTGCGGAACAGCTGGCGATCCTCGGCGATGTCGATGGCCTCAACGCGGGCACCGATCAGCTCGACGTTGTGCTTCTCCAGCACCCCGCTCCGGGCAAGCGCTATCGCGAGGTTCAGCGCGGTCTGCCCGCCGACAGTCGGCAGGATGGCGTCAGGCTTCTCCCGCTCGATGACCTGCTCCGCGAACTCCGGGGTCAGCGGCTCGATGTAGGTCGCGTCTGCCAGATCCGGATCGGTCATGATCGTGGCAGGGTTGGAGTTGAGCAGGACGACCCGGTAGCCGAGGGCTTTCAGCGCCTTGCAGGCCTGGGTTCCGGAGTAGTCGAATTCACAGGCCTGACCGATCACGATTGGGCCAGAGCCCAGAACCATGATGGTCTTGATGTCGGTTCTCTGGGGCATGGCTCACCTCCGGCGCCCCTCTATCCTCTGGGGCGTGGGTGGGCGATGTGGTGAGTTGTGATGTCCTGGTGGGGGCCGCTGGGGGGGTGGCAGGGGGAGCGGCCGCAATGCGGGCACTCCCGGAGGTGAGCGAAGCCGCTGGAGCGGGCACTCAACGAAAAGAGTGCAGCCCCCCTTGAGCGAGCGGATGGATCCAGACCGGAGGTCCTCGAGACTTCAGCGAAGTGGTCAGAAAAAGAATGGCGCGGAGGATGGCGGTTCTCAGCGCATGGGTGACGAAGGACCCTTCGGAGTCGAGAGCCACGAGTCTGAGAAGACCGAAGGGCGAGCAGGACAGGTCGGCAACATCGAAGCTGCCATCCCCCAACTGCTGCCAGATACAGTGGACCAGGAGGGGCGATACCAGTGCGAGTCTCCCGACGAAGGGGCATCGTTGCAGGTCTGTTCTCCGCAAAGCAGCCGCAGCCTGAGGCGCTGCTGTCTCAGCTCGCGGACGCACTGGAGGCCAGGGGAGCGGTGATCGTCGGGCGAGTCTTCCAGCGGCGCGGTGTGTCTCGCGGCGGTGCTGCGAAGATGAACCAGCCCCTGTCCTGGCGGACCGTGTTCGGGCCGGGCAAGACCCGAGAGATCGTCGCCCTGTGCCAGGAGACCGACGCCGACTGCCTCGTGACCTGCAACATCCTCATCGACAAGCAGCGCAAGACCCTCAGCGAGCTGACCGGAGTGGAGGTCCAGGACGGCTACCACCTCGGCATCGATAGCGCTGCCGGAGGGGTACGCGGTGGTCTGGGAGGCTCAGCTCGCGG
>JBLHNG010000810.1:0-4024 GCA_047621685.1 Myxococcota bacterium
CTGTATTCCTGGCCGGGGGCTTGGATTGTCTGGACGTGGTGAGCCTCAAATTCGACCAGCTCGCGCTGCTCTAAGCGCACCATCATCATGGTCACAGCAAGCTCGGGGGTGATGGTGACCAGCGCATGCTGGGACAGCTCTGGTCCCTCGGTCGGATATGCCAGGAAGCTCTCTTGAGCCGGAACTCGACCCAGCGGGCGAATGACCGCACCATGCAGCAAGCCGTCATACCCCGTCCGGACACCCACCCGCAGCACGGCACCGCCAGCGGCAGTGCCCGCCAGCAGCGGGGCGCCAGCGACACCCCAGACGGCAGCACCAGCGGTCTGTCCAGCACCCATGATTCCCAGATTGACGACCTGATACGGTAGCGAAACGAAACTCGGGGCGTAGCGCGCTCCCTGGAACTGATGCGTCGAGTCGCCATCCCACAAGACCAGGTTTGAGCTGCTTCGGAGGATGCTGACCGCTGGCGACCATGCCACCGAGGTCACTGCCGAGACGCTCCCGACGCCGACACTTGCCACGGTCATGATGGGCTGTCCGACCCCGATGAAGAGGGTCTCGACCGGGGCACGGATGCCGCTGTTCCAGGCGACGTGGAAGACACGCTTGAAGTTCTTGGGGAGGAACCGATCGTCGGGGGTTGCCTCGAACCGTTGGCGGGACACGGTCACCCGTGTCCACACCGACTTTAGGCGAGATCCATAGGTCTGGATGATGCGCCCATCCATGTCGTAGGCGATCTCGCCGCTGGTTGTGGCGATGTGATCGACTGGAAATGAGTGCACACCCGCGAGATCACCGGTCAGGGAGCGGATCCCAAAGTACCCATTCCAGGCAACGTCTTGAAATCCCCACCGGATCGCATTGTGGCTGCCCGCGATGCTTCGTGAGCCGAGCAGGTGCAGTCGCCAGAAGGGCTTGTCGCTGTAGATGGTGGTCGGTGAGTGCTCCGCCAGCTCGTAGTATCGTCCCAGTTCTTCGTTCTCCACCAGACGCGTGGTCGGTGTCCATCTCTTCTTTTGGGTATAAAAGTATCGTGCAGGCTCTACGCTTTCTTCACGCCACTGCTCTATCAGCGTCTGCTCGACCTGGGGGGCTGTCGAGATCCAGAACTTCGTCTCTGCATCCAACAGTGAAGACTCGATACCGTCCAGCTTGTCGATCCACGTCTGCCAAAACTCTGCTGTGATGCCTGCCATGATGGAATCCACCCGGACCGCCGTCTGGGAGGTCACCCAGTCATCCGAGCGGGTGGGGTGATCTGCCCGCATCTTAGACTCTTCGGTTTCCCAGGTATCGGCTCGCTTCTGAGCCCAGGCCCGCCGCCCCTGCTCTCGGGTGACCTCGGCCCGCCCGATGCTGGCAAGCTGCGCCCCGACCCCTGGGTGCAGTGCCTCCAGGGGCTCGTCCTGCTCCATTGCCACAAAGAGCGCTTCCCGGTGGTGATGCCGGATGGTGTCCTCCCACCGTCCCCGCATGGCGGCCTCACCCAGTGCATCTGACGCCAGCTGAACCCACAGCGTGTGCCACTGCTCAGTTGCGTTGTGATTCCAGTCCACTGCGATCTCATGCTCAAGCTCGGCCATCCTCAGCGAGAGCGCCTCGCGGCTCATCCCATCGACGCCTTGTCGGAGGTCGTCTTGTGGCAGGATCTCCGCCCAGACTTCATGCAGGGCATCTTGCAGTCCAGCGCGGATGTATGCCGCATCACCGGACGTGATCTCGGCCTTCGAGTAGTTGTACTCAGGCAGCCCCACGATCAGGCTGGTGATGTCTCGAAGTCCCCACCCGATCTGCTTTACACCGTGACGGATGCTAAACGGTTCGTCAAAGAACAGTCGCCCTGGAGAATCAAGGAGCCGATCTTTGGCCCACGTCAGGTCATCCTCTCGCTGAGAGATAGTGTTCTCTCGACCTTTCTGGAGCCCGCGGTTGAGCGACCACTGGTATTGCTTCTCGCCATCCTCTACAGCAAACGTGCCTGTCTGCCATATGCTGGTGAGCTGTTCTGTGGAGAGGTCTTTGCGCTTCCCGTCGTCGCTAAATGCCATCGCATACAGCGCATCCTGTAGCGGCAGCGCGGACATCCCCGTCAGGGATGACTCCCGAATTAGCGGAGTGTCGTCGGTGAGAAGGCTAGGGGGAAGCTCGACTGTGTAGGACGGGTAGTACGTCAGGGTCTCGGTCACTGCTGCCACCAACGCCTGGGCCATCGCGGTCTCTTGCTCGGTCAGGTTGTCCGGGTGCTCCTGCGTGACAGGCAGCGGTGTACGGACAGGAGCGGCGAAGGCGGAGGTGGTGAGGAGGAGGTGGTGTAGCATGCAGGGGTTTAGCATTGCTGGGGCTGTGTTTGTGGAGGCTTCTTTTCACATGATGTGCAGTCATTCTGCGACCGGAGGGACTTCGAGAAGAGACCCGAAAGCACGCCCCACGCCGCAGCACCGCCGAATTCGCTGGACAGCGACTCCCTCACCGAGGCTGTCGCTGTCTGAGGTATCTGAGGTGTCACTTATGGGGTCTGATTTAGCGGAGACTCCTTACTGACGGGCCTGCAGCGGAGTCCTCCGTTGCATGAACCAGGGCGAGCTTCGCCTCGACGTTCTTGAGGATCTCCGTCAGATCGACCTTGAGCCGCTCACTGCCGGCGGGAAAAATCTGCGAGTATGCCCCCTACCCGGAGCCGTCATGTCCCTGCTTCCCATCCTCCTCTGTGCCGCACACGCCCGCCCGGCAGTCGAGATCTACGCCATCACCGACGTCCCGGTGATGGTAGGCGCCGGGGTGGGCATCGAGACCCCGCAGCGCATCCGCGTGGACCTCTCCGGGGGCATGCTCCCGGGCCCGTACTGGGACATGGTCAACTGGGCAATGGTGACGTTTGATGTCTACGGCGAGACCACCGCCGAGCTGATCAACGTCCTCCTGCAGGGCTCCCTGGTCATGCGGGCCGAGGCGGGCTGGCGTCCGTGGGAGTCCCGGGGGTTCTTCTTCACCGCTGGCTACCAGTACCTCGGCCTGGCCGGTGACACGACCGACCTGAGCCTGTACGCCGAGGGCATCGACGAAGCGGTCCTCGACGCCGCCCAGGATTCCGGCGGGCAGCTCGATGTCACGGTTCGCCCCCACATGATCATGGCCCGGGTTGGGCATGAGTGGACCCTCCGCGAGCAGCTCACCCTCCGCGGAACCCTCGGCTTCGCCTACACCCTGCGCTCCAACAGTGAGGTCTCCTTCACCCAGGAGGCCGCCACGCCGATTGGAGCGTCAGCCCAGGACGCCATGGGCTCTGCGGCAGAGGACTACCTCGACGACATCTTCACGTCGTGGGTCCATGTGCCGATGATCGGCATCAGCGGTGGGTATCGCTTCTGAGGCTTGCAGGGTCACGGTGGCAGGCTGCCGTGGGATCCTGACGCAGAAGGCGCCGTGACGGCGGATGGTCGTGCACATCACCTCCGTGGACACCCAGAGCATCCGCCTGAGGCTCAAGCCGAGCCTGCCCGAGCTGGGCTGGAAGTACCCGACCCCGATCGTCTCCGGGTTCGCCTTTCCCTGCTCGACCTGGGAGGACAACTGCGCGCTGGTGGCTGCGGAGACCCCTCGGCTCATCGAGTCGGGGGAGGGGGGGCTGATTGCTGGAGAGCCGTCAGAGCATCCTCACCCGGATCGCCATCGACAACCGGTAGCCCATCGATCACCGTGATCAGATTCGTGACCAACCGGTCTTCATGCCGTGGCGGCGTAGATAGACGTCGCCTACCCGTTGCTGTCGTTGAGATCCGAGGCGCTGTCTTCGCCCGAAAGCTCGACGCGATCCCTGGTCGTGGATGCGGTCAGTGTGGCCGCAAGGAGCCGCCACATCACAGTCGGTTGGTCTGAGGTGAGCGCCTCTGCTCTGCGACTACTGAGCCCGATCGACTTTGATGGTGCTGCCGTCGATCTTCTTACCGTTTAGGGCCTCGATTGCCGCGATCGCATCGGCATCTTCAGCCATGGTGACGTAGCCGAAGCCGCGGCT
>JBLHNG010000811.1:0-4023 GCA_047621685.1 Myxococcota bacterium
CGAGATCGAGCTGTGCATGACCACCGACAGCCGCTCCTTCGACCTCTCCAAGCGCGAGGCCGACATCGCGGTGCGCACCCTGCCCCTCTCCATGAGCCCGCCCGAGCACCTCATCGGCACCCGGCTCGCCCCGGTGACGGTCGCCAGCTACGTCGCCACCGCCCATGCCCACCGTCTCGCCCCGGAGCTTCCCGGCACCACTCCACGTTGGATCTCCTACGAAGATCGCCTGATCACCGAGCGCATGATCGCCGCGTCGAGCCACCCGGACGTGCCGCCGTGGGGCTCCTTCTCGTCGCTGCCGCTGATGCTCCAGGCGACCCGAGAGGGCCTCGGCATCTCCATGCTGCCCACCTACGTCGGCGACCGGGATCCCGCGCTGCACCGGCTGGCCCACCCCGACCTCCGCCACCTCGCCGACCTCTGGCTGCTCAGCCACCTCGACCTGCGTGACAACGCCCGCTTCCGAGCCGCCCGACACGCGGTGTCTGGAGCGCTGCGTCGGCACCAGCCCCTGTTCCGCGGGGAGGGGTGGCGCGAGTCTGCACCCGAGCGTCCCGAAATCGCACCAGAGGAGTTCGGCGCGTCGTCCGTAGGCTGAGTCGAGCAACAAACAGGAGCCCGACATGACCGCCGACCCCCGATTCTGGGACAACCTCGCAGAAGAGTACGCCGCAAAGCCCGTGGAGCTGCCCGAGGCCTTCGAGCACAAGATCGCCACCACGATGTCCCACCTGAAGCCGAGCCACACCATCCTCGATGTCGGCTGCGGCACCGGCACGCTGGCGCTTCGGCTGGCCGGGGAGGCCACCGCGGTCCATGGCCTCGACTTCTCCCCCGAGATGATCCGCATCGCCACCGGCAAGGCCGCTGCACAGGGCTTGGACAACGTCACCTTCCACGTCGGCGCCTTCGACGACAGCATCCCGTTTGCCCCCGGCAGCCTCGACGGACTGTGCGCCTACAGCATCCTCCACCTCGTCGAGGATCGACCCGACGCCCTCGCGCGGATCTTCTCGCTGCTGAGGCCCGGCGGGTTCTTCATCTCCTCGACGGTCAGCCTGGGAGACACCTGGGTGCCGTATCGCCCGATCATCAGCGTCATGCGGATGCTCGGAAAGGCCCCGTTTGTCTCCATCTTGAAGCGCGAGACGCTGCTGGCGGAGGTTCGGGCTGCCGGCTTCATTGACCTCACCCTGCCCGACGTCGGCGCGAAGCCCACCACCACGTTCATGGTCGCCATGAAGCCATGAGCACCGCACCGCTCGCCATCCTCCGAGACCTCATCGCCCGCTGTCCCGAGATCACCCAGACCCTGGCGGCGTGTCGGGCGGTCGGGCTGCCGGAGCACTACGTCGCGGGCGGGGTGGTCACGCAGGTGCTCTGGAACCACCTCGAAGGCCGTGCGCCGCTGGAGCAGGTCCGGGACATCGACGTGGTGTACTTCGCACCCGATGAGGACGCGGAGGCCGAGCGGGCGAGACAAGCCGCCATGGTGGCGCGGGTGGAGCACTCGGTGCCGATCGATGTGGTGAATCAGGCGCGAGTCCACACCTGGTATGGCGACCGATACGGCCACCCCATCGCGCCGCTGACCTCCACGGAGGCGGGCATTGATGGCTGGCTCTCGGCCTTCGCGATCGGGGTGCGCGGAACGGATCCAGTGGCGGTCTACGCCCCGCTTGGCCTCGATGATGCCTTCGCACAGCGGCTGCGCCCAAACCGACAGGTGATGCGTCAGGCCAGCTACGAGGCCATCGCGGCGGGGGCTGTCCAGCGGTGGCCGGCGGTGACGGTGCTGCCCTGGCGCTGAGTGGGATATGCGGTCCGTCCCAGAACAGGAGCCCTCCATGGCCACAAGCAACAGCAAGATCGCAGCGGTCCTCACTGCCGGGCAGGCCACCGGGATCACCTGGCGCGCCGGTCCGCTCAACGGCGGCGGTCCGTTCGGCTTCGTCGATCCGCTGCCGGTCTCCGCAGTGGACACCGACCGCATGGCCCGGGTGGAGATCGCGGAAGTGGGGGAGGACTGGGTAGAGGTGCTGCACTTCGTCACCGACGAGGCCGGGGTGCGCTACCGTCGGCTGATCCCATTCCATGCGATCTCCGCAGTGGTCCACCCGCTGACTGTGGGCTGAGTCCGGTCGCGAAACCGCTCGAAATCGCTTTGTTTTCGAGTCGTCACTACGGTCAGGGTCCACAACGGAGACCCCCCAATGACCCGCAACCTGCTCGCCTCGATCGCTCTGCTCACCACCGCCCTGGTCCCGACCACCGGCCACAGCCGCCCCAACCGCGGCCCCTCCAGCGAGGCCATCTCCTGCGCCACCGAGAACGGCACCTGCGACTTTCGCGGCACCACGATGGTGTTCTACGGTGCGGAAGGCGGCTGGGTCTCAAAGCCCGTCAACAATGGGACCTCTTGCAGCAACGGTGTGTTCGGCGATCCCCTCGTCGGCACGGTGAAGTCCTGCTACATCGAGCCGAGCCGGACCGATGGCGCGCTCATCTGCAACAAGACCGTTCAGCTGAAGTCGTGGAAGGGTGACTACCTGCACCGCCCCGACTCCGACCAGGGCGTGACCACCTGGAACACCGGAACCGGCAACCACTGGACCGTGGAGTGCCTCGACAACGGCGGCGTCCAGCTGAAGTCGTGGAAGGGCGACTACCTGCACCGTCCCGACTCCGACCAGGGCGTGACCACCTGGAACACCGGCGGCGGAAACGTCTGGTCGGTCGTCTCAGAGAAGGGGAGCCTCCAGCTGAAGTCATGGAAGGGTGACTACCTGCACCGTCCCGACTCCGACCAGGGGGTGACGAGCTGGAGCACCGGCGGCGGGAACGTCTGGACGGTCGAGCTGGTGAATTGATAAGGAATCCCATCTGAGACTCAGCGCGTCAGGCTTCGCCCCATCATCGCCAGACCGGCCCGTCGATCGGCTTCCAGGCGAATCCACATCTCAGAGCCCTTCGGCAGCCCGGCCAGCTCGTCCTCCCAGCGCAGATCCTCGTAGAGCACCCGCAGCTTCTGGCAGGCCGCGAACACCTCTCGCAGAGCCTCCAGCGGCATGAGGTCTGTCCAGGCGTCGAGGTAGCCGTCGATGATCGCTGACTTTCGAGCGGTGTCCGTCCAGCAGGCGTCCAGCATACGGTCGCAGGCGAAGAACGGGTGACCGAGGACCACGTCGCTCCAGTCGAAGATGATCAGGCCCGACGCCGTCCGGGCGACGTTGCAGGCGACGAAGTCCTGGTGGACCAGCGAGTCGGGGATCCCAGAGCCCGCCACGGTCGCACACCACATCGCGGCGTAGGGCGTCACCACGGCCTCCTCGGGCTCCCCGCGCAGCATTCGGACCATCGCTTCAGACAGCGCGGCGCCCCGGTAGTCTCGGACCAGCCCCTCCATCGCAGAGAGCGAGCCCTCCAGCCGCCGCTGGAGCCGGGCGAGGGTGGCAGCGGCCTCGACCCAGGTGTGGGTGGAGTCGATGTCTTCGAGCAGGGTGCCGCCGAAGTCCGCCCGAAGCAGCCAGCCCCGCACCGGATCGGCAGCGAGGGTGGGCGGCAGGATCGGACCGGCGAGGGGGGCGAGGACGTCGAGCAGTGCTGCTTCGGAGGGGGCCGGCGCACCGTCGACCTTGAAGTACACCCGAGCGCCGTCAGTGTCGGTGAGCCTCAGGACGAGGGAGCGGCCGGAGGCGTGCACGGTGCGGACCTGTGCGATCGTCCGTCCGTGGAGGTGTCCGCGGATCCAGGGCAGCACGCAGCCATCGACGTATCCCGGCTCCAGCCATGGCCACGCCCCACCGCCCGACCAGCCTCCGCCCCGCGTCTCGACCCGGATCGCCTCCGGACCGACCTCGCACAGGAAGCGCAGGCGGCGCTGAGGGAGGTCGGCCTCCAGTGCCGCCTCGATTGCCGAAGCGTGATCGGAGACCGATCCACCCGGCAGGTCGAGCTGCAGCGTGGTGGTGGTGTCATCGGGCAGGGTGATGAGGATCGTGCGCATTGAGTCCTCCGTGG
>JBLHNG010000812.1:0-4019 GCA_047621685.1 Myxococcota bacterium
GTCCGTCACGCTCGATGGTCTCCAGGACCTGTTCAGACCCGGGGGTGACCATGAAGCCGGCGACAGCCTTGATGCCCGCAGCCTTTGCCTGACGGGCGACGTGGGCCGCGCGGGTGATGTCCTCGTAGGAGGAGTTGGTGCAGGAGCCGATGAGGGCGTAGGTCAGCTTGCGGGGCCAGCCCTCCGCATCGGCCTCGGCGCCAAGCTCGGAGATGGCGCGACCGCGATCGGGGGTGTGAGGACCGACGATGCGGGGCTCCAGTGCCGAGAGATCGATCTCGATGACCCGGTCGTAGTAGGACTCCGGATCGGCCTCGACTTCGGGATCAGCGCGCAGCTCGGCGGCGTGGGCCTCGGCGAGGTCGGCGATCTCACCACGGCTCGTGGCGCGGAGGTAGCGGGCCATCGCATCGTCGAACGGGAAGATGCTGGTGGTTGCACCGTGCTCCGCGCCCATGTTGCAGATGGTGCCCTTTCCGGTGGCGGAGATGGAGGCACAGCCGGGGCCGAAGTACTCGACGATGCAGTTGGTGCCGCCCTTGGCGGTGAGCAGCTCGCAGACCCGGAGGATGACATCCTTGGGGGAGGCCCAGCCGGAGAGCGTTCCGGTCAGCTTCACGCCGATGAAGCCGGGATTGAGGACTTCCCAGGGGAGGCCGACCATCGCATCGACAGCATCCGCGCCGCCAACACCCACTGCGATCATGCCCAGACCGCCCGCGTTGACGGTGTGGGAGTCGGTTCCGATCATCAGGGTGCCGGGGACCGCGTAGTTCTCCAGGACCACCTGGTGGATGATGCCTGAGCCGGGCTTCCAGAATCCGAGGCCGTACCGGGCGGAGACGGACTCAAGGAAGTTGTAGACCTCGTTGTTCTCGTGGTTGGCCACTGCGAGATCACTGTTGGCACCTTCGTAGGCGCGGATGAGGTGGTCGCAGTGCACGGTGGAGGGCAGCGCAACCTCATCGCGGCCAGCGAGCATGAACTGGAGCAGGGCCATCTGGGCGGTGGCATCCTGCATCGCGACCCGATCGGGGGTGAGATCGAGGAAGCTCTTCCGCCGGACAAACTCCTGGTTCTCCGGATCGATGAGGTGGGTGAAGAGGATCTTCTCACCCAGGGTCAGGCCCCGACCCAGGCGACGGCGACCGATGGCGTGCCGTGCGGCCTGGGTGGCGTAGAGCGCCTTGATGGCATTGGAATCGAGCATTGTTCTCCCTCCGATGTGGTGGGAGGCTCATATCGTCTCTTTGCCCGGCTGGCTCACCCCTGAGCCTTCAGTGTCTTCGCGATCTTGATCGCCGACAGGATCCGCTTTCGATCCGATGACCGCTGTCGCTCATTGAGCAGGGGCAGGACCTCCGCAGCGGCTCCTCCGAGGGACTCAAACGATGTCGAAGACATGGTACGAGTTGAGATACCAGGGGCTGCCGTGCTTCTTGATCACCTTGCCGACCAGCACAGCATCGGTTGAGGCGCCCAGGAGACACTCCAGGTTGGCGGTCTTCTCGGAGCCATCCAGGTAGCCACGGAGCACCGTGTCGGTCAGAGAAGTAGAATCCCCTGGGGATCCCCTGCTCGGGATGGCGGATGGCAGATGGTGGAGAGCTTCTTCCGGCTCGCAGCATTCCAGGCTTTCCTGGACATCTCAGACCTCGCTCAGTCTCTGCTCAGCATCTTCGGACGGGCAATGGCCCAGGCGAGCAGGGCAAGCGCCTGGATGGTGAACACAATGGAGGCGACCTTCAGGGTGCGCCCGCAGTCGCCCATGTTGGCGCTCATCCAGAAACCCGGGTGGGCGATCACGACAATGACGAGGGGCGCGAGGACCTTCGGACTGGTCTTCCTTCGCCAGACATGAAACCCGCCGATCAGCCCCATCACCGCAGCAGAAGCGAACATGCCGAGTCCGACCTGCTCCGCGAACGCAATGCGCTCCGCAGCAGCCGGGCCAGAACAGGCCGCCGCCTCCATCAGAAGCAGCAGCAGGCTCACGACTTCCGCCGACCCGCAGCTTCCACCAGGGCGGTGCGCTTGTCGTAGAGGGTCACTTCGATGCCACGGACGACCCCGGCTCGCCAGATGTCCAGGGCATCGGTCAGGGCGCGATCGAGGTCTTCGGCCTGAGGCAGCGCCCGCATGGCAGCGGAATAGGCGTCGTTCTGGGCATTGAGGATCGCCAACAGCTCCCCTCCCCCGGCACGGAACCGGGCCTCCGCGACACCATCGGGATCGAGCGCGGTGAAGATGGGCTCCAGGTAGTCCACCGTCTTCAGCCAGCCACTGGACATCTCCTCAGGGAAGTCCGCCATCGAGACGAGGATGGCCTCGGTGGCATCGGAGAGCGTTCCGGACTGGAGGCCCGTCTGCACACCATGCTTGAGGCTCTTGCGGTAGTTGCGACCGCCGGTCTGAAGCGGACCCTGGGTGGGGACCAGGGCATCGGAGATGCGATCGAGCAGCGGACGGGACTCCGCGACCTCCATCGTCGGGCTCAGCGCACGGGAGAGGTCGGTGAGGAAGATCTCCCAGGTGCCCACCAGGCTGGCACCGATGAGCTGAAAGGCCGCGTCTGCATTGGCATCCAGGCGAGCGAAGGCCATGTCCTGGGATGGACCGAAGCCCTCACCGACGGACTTCTGCCCGGCGATCTTTCGCTTGACCCGGCTGGCGATTCCACGAAGTCTACCCATGAGGGCTCCTGATCAAAAGAGACGACAACTCTGTATCTTATCGCTTCAGCTTCTGGAGCAGATCCACGCCGCCGGGCAGGAACGTGTCGAGGAACCACAGGGTCTTTGCCCGGGCGCCGAGGATTCGCTCTCGCTTTCCATTGGCGATGGCATCCAGGGTTCCCGCCGCGACTTCCTCGGGACTCATGAGCTTGAGGCCCTCATGCTTCGCCTTGTAGTCGAGGAATCCGGAGTTTTCAAAGAACGGTGTGTCCACCGCAGGGGGGCAGATGCCGATCACGGAGACCCCGCTGCCGTTGAGATCCTTGCGCAGCCCGGTGGTGTAGCCGAGCAGGGCGTGCTTGCTCGCGCAGTAGGCGGTGTGCTTGGGGTAGCCGCGCTTGCCGGCCACGCTGGAGACATTCACCACGCAGCCACTCCCCCGCTCCACCATCGCTGGCAGCAGGGCGTGGGTGATCCGGATGACGCCGAGGAGGTTGACGTCGAGGATGCGCTGGTAGTCGCGGATGGAGGTGTTGTCCCAGGACTCGAACAGCCCGATTCCAGCGTTGTTGATCAGGATGTCCGCCGCCCCGGGTCCGTCCTGGATCGCTGCTGCGGCCATCATGACGCTGTCCTCAGAGGTGACATCCAGGGTCAGGGCCAGCTCGACCTCGTCCGCCAGCGTCATCAGCCGGGCCTGGTCCCGTCCTGTTCCGACCACCCGGGCACCCTCGGCGGTAAATGCCTTCGCCATCGCGAAGCCGATTCCGCTCGTCGCCCCGGTGATTACCACCACTTTCCCTGCAAACCGATTCATCTCGCCTCCTCTGGCCTTGTATCGCGCACCGCATTGAAATGCGGGACGGGGTTAAGGGGTCAGCCTCTGTGAGGAGGGTGACATGCGAGCATGGATGATTTTGGTGGGACTGGCGCTGGCTGGATGCGATGACAGCGATCCCTGTGATGAGTACGTCGACTACATCTGCGACTGCCACCCCGACGACGACTGTGAGTCCCTGTTGAACACCTACGACGAATCGGACGCTGAGCTTCAGGATGAGTGCGCCCTCGCGCTTGATGAGCAGCAGGACGATGATGACAGTGTTGGTCATGAGTGCGGCGACAGCTCCGACACTGGGAGCTGAGGAACGCGCTGGAGTCACTCGGCGCTCTGAGGTCATCAGGATGGGTCGGTGAGTGAGCCGACGTGTGGTGCTCTGCGGGTGCGAAGTGGCCAGAAAGTAGGAGGGCGCGGAGGGTGGTGTACCTCGGCCCATGGGTGAGGGAGGACCCTTCGGTATCGAGAGCCACGAGGCTGAGGAGACCGAAGGGCGAGCAGGACAG
>JBLHNG010000813.1:0-4012 GCA_047621685.1 Myxococcota bacterium
GTACTCAGCGCAACCTCGCTGCGGTCAAGGCTCAGGTCGACTACATCAAGGCCCGGGTCCCCAACGGCGAGGTCATCGTCCATCCTCACTGCGGTGAGGCCGGCGCGATCGGTGCGGCAATGGAGACCCTCCGGGTGGTCCGCCGAAAGGGCAGCACCAGCTTCATCGGCATCGACGCCACGATCAACCTCCAGTACATCTCCATCAACGACGAGTCCACGGTCTGCCACTTCTGCCCCAACGAGTGCAGCCGGACCTTCATCGACACGCTCACCCCCACCGGTGGAACCAGCCGCTACATCTCCGGGTTCTCCTGCGAGAAGGGCACGGTCGAGAGCACGGAGGCGCTCAAGGAGCTGAACCGGGAGCGCGGCGTCATCCGACGCAGCTACCCGAACATGGTGGAGTTTGAGGCCGAGCTGACGTTCAAGCACTTCTACGAGCCCGCCCCCCTGCCCCCCGCCGGCTCGGCAAAGCAGGACGTCGAGGTCAAGCGGCTGTCGTTTAGGCGCGTGGCCCGTCGGGCGTTCAACCGCGGCTTCCAGCGCAGCAACATTGACCTCTCCCAGATCAAGATCGGCATGCCCCGGGTGATGAACCTCTACATGGTCGCCCCGTTCTTCCGGACCTTCTTCGAGACCCTCGGCCTGCCCAAGAACAACCTCGTCTTCTCGCCAGTCACCTCCGAGGAGCTGTGGGCAGAGGGCGGACGCTACGGCAGCATCGACCCCTGCTACCCCTCGAAGGTCATCCAGGCGCACATCCACGAGCTGCTGTTCCACGCCCACACCGACGAGAAGCGTCGACGGGGTCCACTGGACTACATCTACTACCCCTGCCTCACCCACATCCCGACCTGGGTTGAGGGCACGATGGACTCCACCTGCTGCCCGATCGTCGCTGGCAGTCCCAATGTGGTGAAGGCCGCGTTTACCAAGGAGAAGGACTTCTTCGGAGACGCTGGCATCGAGTACATCGACGATTCAGTCAGCTTCACCGAGCCGAACCTGCTCAAGCGTCGGATGTTCGATGTCTGGGGACCCCGCCTGGGCATGACCCGCGACGAGAGCGACTGGGCCTGTGACCAGGGCTGGGCGGCGATGCACGAGTCCGACCGGATCCTCCAGGACAAGGGCCGACAGATCATCGAGGAGGTCGAGCGCGAGAACCGACTCGCCATCCTGATGATCGGCCGTCCCTACCACTCCGACCCGGGCCTGAACCACGGCATCCCCGAAGAGTTCCAGGTCCTCGGCTACCCGATCCTCTCCATCCGCAGCCTGCCCAAGGATCGCGAATTCCTGCAGAAGTACTTTGAGCCCGGGGTCGATCCGCTCAACGTCAACGACGTCTGGCCGGAGAACTTCTCGGCGAACTCGGTGCAGAAGGTCTGGGCCGCCCGGCTCGCCGCACGCACCGACAACCTCGCCCTGCTCGACCTCTCCAGCTTCAAGTGCGGCCACGATGCCCCCACCTACGGCATCATCGACAACATCATCGGCACCTCACGCCGGCCGTTCTCCGCGCTGCATGACATCGACGCCAACAAGCCCGGCGGCTCGATCACGATCCGGGTCAAGACCTACGCCCACCGGCTCAAGCTGGTCGAGGAAGAGCTGCTCGATCAGGCCACACGCAAGGCCTCCCTCGCGAGAACCCTCGCCGACAAGCGCACTGAGCTTCAGGCCCGAATCCTCGCCCGCCGCCAGGCTGGTGCAGCACCCGGCAAGCCCGCCGCTGCGCCCGTCCAGCCCGGCGCCAAGTAAACGAACCCCCCGAATTCCAACCTCTCACCGGAGCAACAATGTCCATCATCGAAGAGTCCCACATCGAAGAGAACGAGATCGGCGATCTCACCCCCGAAGAGCATGCCGAGCTTGAGGCCGAGATGGTCTCGTTCGCCGCGACCGAGAAGGATCGGCTGGGTCTGAACCGGAAGCAGTACACCGAGTACATCAACACCGAGTTCACCGCCAGCCAGCGGGGCCACACCACCCTGCTGATCTCCGGCCTCACCGTCGCCCACGACGAGCTGAACGCTGCTGCTCTTGCTGGCCTTGGCTACAGAACCAAGATGATCTCCGTGCCGGACAACGAGGCACTCCAGTACGGCAAGGAGTTCGGCAACCGCGGACAGTGCTCGCCGACCTACTTCACCGTCGGCAACCTCGTGAAGCACCTCGTGATGCTCCGCGACGATCAGGGCATGGCGACCGAGGACATCATCAGCGAGTTCCTGTTCGTCACCGCTGGCGCCTGTGGTCCCTGCCGGTTCGGCACCTACGTCACCGAGTACCGCAAGGCGCTCCGGGACTCCGGCTTCGACGGCTTCCGGGTCATGCTCTTCCAGCAGCAGGGCGGACTCAAGCAGGCCACCGGCGAGAAGGTCGGCCTCGAGATCAACGCGAAGTTCGGCTACGCCATCGTCCGCGCAATGATCGCCGGTGATGTGCTCAACCTGCTCGGCTACCGACTGCGCCCCTACGAGGTGGTGCCTGGCTCGACTGACGCCGCGATGGAAGCCTCCAAGACGGTCCTCAAGGACACCCTTGAGCGTGCCGGCAACCTGCACATGGCGATGTGGAAGTGCCGTCGGATCATGGGCAAGGTCAAGATCGATCGCAGCGTGCCCAAGCCGCTCGTCAGCGTCATCGGTGAGTTCTGGGCGATGACCACCGAGGGAGAGGGCAACTACAACCTCCAGCGGTTCCTGGAGCAGGAGGGGGCAGAGGTCCACATCCAGTCGATCACCAACTGGATCCTGTTCATGATCTGGGAGAACAAGTACGACACCGAGTTCCGGATGGAGCTGCCGGAGCACGACAAGGCCAAGAAGGGCCTCGAAGACACCGACCCGACCAAGAAGCTCTGGGGCCTCGCCATCGGCGACAAGCTCATCCGGGCGGTCTTCCAGTCCTACGCCAACATCCTCGGTCTCCACGACCACCACCTGCCGAACCTCGATGAGATCGCACAGCTGGCGGGCAAGTACTACGACAACCACGTCCGCGGCGGCGAGGCCCACATGGAGGTCGGCAAGCTGATTCACTTCGTCGAGGACAAGGTCAACCACATGACCATCTCGGTGAAGCCGTTTGGGTGTATGCCCTCTTCGGGCGTCTCCGATGGTGTGCAGTCGCTGATTACGGCGAAGTGGCCGGAGACGATCTTCCTGCCCATTGAGACCACCGGTGATGGTGAGGTCAATGTGCACAGCCGGGTTCAGATGATGCTGTTTAAGGCTCGGCAGCGGGCACAGCAGGAGTTTGAGAAGGCTCTGACAGAGGCCGGGATGGATGAGGAGACGTTTAAGGCGCGGCTGAAGGGATCGCGGCGGCGGAGCAACTCGTTCTGGCGTCCGAAGCATCACTATGTGGGTGTTGCGGCGAACCTGGTTTACTCAATGGCGTAGGTTCTGGACCATCCATCTTGGATGGTCTCACTCGGCGCTCTCAGTGGCCCAGGATGGGTCGTTGAGGGCGCCGACGTGCGTCGAGGTGTGGGTTGCGGCTGGGGGTCGCAGGGGAGCGACGATTGGAGAGAGGAGCCGTAAGGCGACGAATGGAAAGAGTGCAGCCCCCTTGAGCGCAGCGCCATAAGCGGGCCGTCAGGCCAGCGTTGGTGCGGAGCGGCCAGAAAAAGAATGGCGCCGACGATGGCGAATCTCAACCATCCGGTGAGGGAGAACCCTTCGGAATCGAGAGCCACGACGCTGAGAAGACCGAAGGGCGAGCAGGACAGGTCGGCACTATCCAAAGCAGAGATCGGCGAATCCTTGAAGTACGGCGGTGACTCCAACCCCGTCTCCGTCCTTGGGCTCTGATCGCCACGGGTTCCCTCCGCGGTCCGCGCTTCACTCCCTGTCGGCGGACCATCTCAAAGCCACTGCCGACCTTCCCAGCCTCGGGTCGCTTGCTGCCTCCGGGGCCGCCAGAGAATCTGGCGTGCGGCCCCTCCAGCACGGCCCACTGCGGTGTCCCCTTGCGCGCGCCCGGGCGGACTGAGACTCCTG
>JBLHNG010000814.1:0-3996 GCA_047621685.1 Myxococcota bacterium
AACCATGACGCGGCCGCCACCTTTCACGGAGCGGGCAACCTGAGAGATGTAGGCTGCTCGTGTGTTCTCGTTCACCAAGAAATGGAACACCGCACGATCGTGCCAGAAGTCGACGGACGATGGCGGGATAAGCGAAGAGGTGATGTCGCCGACTATCCAGTCGACATCCTTGGCACGCGAGCCGAGCCGTTCCCGGGAGACCTCAATAGCGGACTCTGCAATGTCGGCAACCGCGAGGTTGGTGTAGCCCAGCGCGAGCAGGTCATCGACGAGCGTCGATGCGCCACCGCCGACATCAACAATCCGCGCGTCGTGCGGTAGGGCCGCTGTACGAATGAAGTCGAGTGAGATGTCGAGATGCGGCCGAAACCAGCTGACTTCGTCGGCGCGCTTTCGGCCATAGACGTCGTCCCAATGATTCTTGGTGGTCATCACAGCCCCCGGTTGAAGGAGTCCGCATCTTACCGCCTGCGGTGATTCGATGTCCGGCCATATAGGCGGAATGTATGGCTCTGGGATCTCGCACTTGGCGGTGATCAATCAGATAGTCCAAGGGACGGGATGGTTGGTGTGAGCACTTTCAAGAGTTGTTCTTCCGATGGAACTCCACCGGCATACAATCGTCAGGATGGCATTGTATAAGGTGGCTTGGGTTCATCTTGCCCGAACAAGTCAGCCCCATTTACGAGTATTGTTGGAGTGCTATACCCTACCCTTGAATCTGTAGAAGGTAGTGAGTCTTGGCTGATTAAAGTGAAATCAAGCCCAGTATCTGCCAAGACCTTCTTCAGTCTCACTTTCAAGAGAGGGGTGTTGGAGCACCCCTGACGTGTGAGGAACTGGATTTCGGGTGGGGTGGACACTGATGGATTGGTGTCTGGATTCATCACGAAACATCCCGCCATTGTGAGGCACATCAAAAGTCGATGAATTGAGCCGGAATAGTATTGGTGAAGATTGAGCATGCTACCCGATAACACAGTACCTAACACGTCTACGTCATTACTGCTGGGCGTCGATCTGCGCACTGAGCAGTGGATAGCTCTCCACCACCTCCCCACCTCGCCGAAGCTGGACCGCAGCGGGCGTCCAGTCCTTCACGCCAGGGAGGTCCTCGTCGATGGAGGTGTGGAGCAGCACCGTGGACTCATCCGGTGAGAGCGACCGATGCAGGTAGCCGAGCGTCGCGTGCAGTCGGAGCTGAGGATGCTGTGGGACGGTGATGAGGTGCGCCAGCGCCCGCAGTAGCGCAGTGTGCAGCCGCCTCAGCCCATAGCCGTAGTAGCTGAGCACCACCGGGATCTCCGTCGCAGAGGCTGGCCCGAAGTGGCCCAACCGCTCCGGCTCCAGCACCTCTCCCCGACGCACATCAGCAAGAAACGCCGTGATGGTCGCCGACACCACCTTCTGCACCGCCTTCATCTTCCCCGCCGGCAGCCGTCCCAGGTACAGCAGCGTGATGTGCGGCCAGGTCTCCAGCGCCAGGTCCGGCAGCAGGCTCCGAACATGCGCCTGTGCGGTCCGGTAGCCCACACCCTTCGGCACCTCGATCGCCAGCACCACGCTGTCCTCGGCGACATCGAGCCGGGCAGCATCCGAGCGCCGGGCGTAGGCGGTCACCTGTCGGATCGCGAGCCGGGCCATCACCTCCCCACCCCCCGCCAGCCCCCGGACGTACCCCGCATCCGTCCACGGCTTCGCCTTGTCCGTCGGCGAGCTGCGGGTGTGCTGCCGGTTCTTGGCGTGCCAGGCGTTGATGGCGATCAGCTCCTGCACGGTGATCGTCCCACCCTTGGCGAGCTGGGCGAGGCGGTCTCGGTCACCCTTGCTCAGCGACCGCATCTCCGTCGGGTGCGAAGAGAGCCACCGCTGCACCTTCCGGGCGTTGTTCACCACCACACCGGGGATGCGAACCTTCACCCGACGCTGGGCCGCCGTGATCTGACGGGCAAGCGCATCGGCCCGATCCTCAGTGACCGGCTCAGCGGGATCGAGGGCAGGATGTATCGGTCCGGGTGAGATCCGCCGGACCGATAGCTCCTCGTCCTCATCGGGATCCTCGGTGTTTCCACCCTCGGCCAGCTCAGCCTCCTCCTCTGGCGTGAGCGGCTGGATGGTGAGGGAGAAGCCCTCCGGACCGTAGCGAGAGCGCCGGACCTGGGCATCGAGGAGGACGCCGTCAGCGAGCGCCATGGAGTCGGCCTCGGTGTGGAGCTTGCGGATCTCGGCCAGCTCGCGCTCGGACAGCTCCCCGATCGGGTTCCAGGAGACGGACCAGTCCTCGGGCTCTCCCCCCGCAGCGGCGTACAGGCACTGGATGAGCCGCTGGAGGGGCTTGGTGTAGCGGAGGAGCTGGTGCTGGCTGACGGTCGCCGTCCAGTTCGCCCACCAGGACTTCTCATCGGTGGACAGGCCGGCGGGTGCCTCACCGAACAGCAGCGCCAGTGGGATGGAGGTGACGAGGGCGAGGGCAAGCCGGGCACCTTCGAGGAGGTCCTTGTAGCCGCTGGGGTTGAAGGGGACGCGCTCGTAGGTGTCCCCCTTCCCCAGCAGCACCGCGTTGATCAGCGACTTCATCTTGTCGATGTTCTTCACCGACTTCAGCATCGCGGCCGGGTCGCCCGAGGCCATCTTCCCCGCCAGGCCCTGGAGCTTGAACACGCCCACCGACAGCTCCTGAGCCGCGACTGCGCCCGCCGCGGAGGTCTGACCCAGATTGCGGAGGGCATCCCAGAGGACCTGACCGATCGCATCACACTCCAGCGTCCCCAGTGCGCCCCGCGTGCCATGGGGCAGGTCATGCCCAACGAAGCGGAGGAGACGGGTGTGGTGGACCGGCTCGCTGTGCCCCACGATGCCCATGCGACGGGGGTGGATGTGGTAGCTCGACGGCTTGCCGTACTGCGGATCCTCGGGGTCTGTCTCGTAGGTCGCCGGGGAGAACTCCCGCGCATCGAGGACCACCAGGTTGCGCACCGCACGGACGGTGGTGGGGTCGAGGGGCTCGGAGAGGTCGGCAGGGTCGTCGGTGACCATCCAGACCATCGCCTCCCCCAGACCCCGCGCCCAGGTGTCCGCCTCTGCGATGCGCGCCATCACCGAGAGGTCCGTCAGCGCCTGCTGGAGCGGGGCCTCGTCGTCGGTGTCGTCGGTGACCGTGACGCCCTTCCACGTCGCCCACCGTGGCAGGATCTCGCAGATCCGACGGTACGGACCGCTCCGAAGCTCGGCGATCAGCTCCCGCTCGTTGAGGTACAGCCGGTACAGGTTGGGCCGGGCGGAGACGCTCTTGTCCTTGAGGCCGCCCATCCCGGACAGATCGTTGAAGTGCCCCGCACCGGTCTCAGCACCGCCCGCTGCATCGTGGTGGATGCTGGCAGCGTCCGTTGTGGGGACACCTGTGGGGACACCTGTGGGGACAGGCGCAGGGGTGGCCGGGAGGGCGTCGGAGAAGGCGTCAGCGATGCGTCCGCGAATGTTGAGTGGAGAGGGCATGGGGCCTCGGTGGTGAGGAGGTGGGAAGGGTCAGAGGTTCCAGTCGGAGAGGCTGCCGCCGGAGCGGGCTTCCAGCTCCCAGCGCATGATGAGCTGGCTGGCGGCGTCCACGTCGTCGTCGTGCTTGCCGCCGGGGAAGGCGCAGACCCAGAGCTGCCACTCCTCGACCCAGACGGCGATCTCGGGGCTGAGGGAGGGCGCGGGGAGGTAGACCTGCTTGGCTTCGGCCGTGCGCTCGATGTAGATGGCGCGGGCGGCCTTGGAGCGGTCCTTACCGGGGGTGTCTCGCAGGGGATCGAAGGCGAGCAGGCAGGTGATCTCGCCCTCTCGCTCCTGGAGGTAGTTGCTGCCGTTGGCGTGGTCCTCGATGAGCGTCCCGGTGCGACACCAGGCCCACTTCTCATGGAGCCCATCGAGGGTCCGCTTGAACTCGGGGTAGGCCATTCGCCGGCAGATGCGGTCGATGAGGTAGTACCGGACGCCCTCTCGCGCCCAGACCTG
>JBLHNG010000815.1:0-3993 GCA_047621685.1 Myxococcota bacterium
GGCACGGGTTCGCCACACAGGCCGCGACCCTGTGCCAGTGCTGGTGCGCTCCAGCTACGCCGACGCGCCGGCCTTTGCCAACGCCATCGTCGGCCGACCCTCCTATGCTGCGCTGGTCCGGAGCGTGACCTGGGCGGACGGCTCGGCGATTCCCCGGGCGGCCTGGGAGGAAGCACGGGCCGCCGCGGATGCCTTGACCGTTGCGATCCGGTGGCAGTCCGGCGATCTGCTCATGGTGGACAACCTCCGCTGCATGCACGGCCGCCGCCCCCTCCCAGCCGACGATCCCCGGACCCTGTACTCCAGGGTGGCCTGGGATCTGCGGCCTGAATTCGGCTGACGAGTGCTGTACTTCGCCCAGAAACTGCCCTGCCCGATGACCGCTCAGGTTCTCTCCGACGCCAATGCAGTGCGGACAAGAGCGCCTCTCGACGACTGGGACCTCTACATTCCCCGCTATGGTGGTCGCTTCTCTCGGGACATGTCGGCCCTCCTGCCCAGCCGGACCGATCAGTGGATCGCCGGGATCCCGGGAACCTGGCGGATGACCAACAAGGCTGCGCTGTGGTCGGGGCTGTGTCGGATCGCAGGACGGGAGCGGGCCGGTCAGCTGACGCCGGAGAGCTGGCGACTGGACTGGGAGGCGGACCGGGCGCTTCTGATCGCGCAGCATGAGCCGGGGCAGACCTACATCCTCAAGAACCCCAAGCTCCAGCGGCGGACCGGGCTGCAGCTGACCCGGGATCTCGACGCGATGCTCACAGCCTCGGAGTCGGGCTTCACCATCGCGCAGCGGGTGCTGCCAGACCTGCAGCTGATCGCCGGTCATCGCTACAACCTGCGGCTGTATCTGCTGCTGATCCGTCGAGATGGTCAGCTGGGTGTCTGGCTGAATCGCCGGGGACGCTGCGTCTGTACGCCGGAGCCGTTCACCGGAGACCTCATGGTGGAGTCTGCGGTCATCACCCGCTCAGCCAGCAGCGATGGCCTCGCCCCTGGTCTGCCGTTCACCTTGTCCGACGTCCTGATGAGCCTCCCCGACCCCCAGGCCACCCTTGCCCGGCTCGACAGCGTGCTGAGTCGCATCGTGTTGGTGATGCTGACCGGACTGGAGGGGGACTGGAGCCTGTCGACCAACCCCGCCTACCAGCTCCTCGGGGTCGATGCGACGGTGAGTGAGAGCGGTACTGTGCGGGTGATTGAGATGAACTCCGGACCCGACCTGCGACCGCACTGCGAGAGAGATCGGGCGCTGAAGTACCGCATGGTTCGCGACATCTTCGAGCACGTCGACCTGTTGGCTGCCACCGGGCCGCCCGGGTTCCGTCACCTCCGGACGTTCCCCGATCAGGCCACGGTCGGGGACTCCACCCGGGGGCGGACCAGCACGAGCCGTCCGTCCTGAAGCATGCCGACCTTGTAGAGGGTGTGGGCGAGCATCTGCGGGGCGTGGAGGAGGGTGAGGGTGCTGTGCCGGGCGAGCAGCGTGCGCAGGGCGTTGACGGTCTCAGCGACCGACACGCCGTCTTCGAGGTCGAGGTCGAGGAGGTCGAGGCGAGGGCAGTGGGTGGCTGCGAGGGCGGCGCGGAAGGCTGCGGCGTCCGGGTCGTGGATCTCACCATCGACGTGGAGGGTGTTGTCGGCGAGAGTGAAGAAGAAGTCGGGCATGTCTGGTGGGTATCTCTTCTACGGACTCGTCCCACTGTCGTAGGGGTGGGCTGCACCCTGGAAGGTGACCCACCCCCCCTGAGGCGGCTGAAAGCTGGCGGCCTCGATGAGCAGCTTGAGGTCTGCGATCTGGCGGGTGGTGGTGTCCATCGTGAGGTAGCCGATGACCGTGACCTCCGCGGCGTTGATGGCCAGCCAGTAGCCGGTGCCGAGGACGGGAGTGGGGTTGTCCATGCGCATCGTGCCGGAGAGTCCAATCACGGTCTGCTCGGGGCCAACGGAGAGCGGCATGGCCTCCATCCTGGCGGCGGTGATGATCGCGAGGGCCTCGGCGTCGGGATCCAGCCCCTTGTCCAGTGCGGGGCGGAAGTGCACCAGGATGCGGGCGGCGAGGTCGTCGGGGATGGTGTAGGTGCCGGGGGACACCGGAGGGCGGAGGTGATCGAGGTCGGCGGGGCTCAGCGGTATCCAGTCGACGGTGAAGTTGCGCTGACGGGGAGAGCTCTCCTGGAAGGGGATCCGGATGACGGTCTGGAGCAGCATCCCGCCGTCCTCGACCGCCTGCTGGCGTCGATCGGTGGTGGTCTGGGGAGCCTGCCTTGGGAGTGCCATGGACTCGATCGCCCCGTCGAGCGCGGCGAGCAGCTTCTTGGGGTCCTCGGGACCGGTGTCTCGGCCGGGCTTCCACAGCTCCTGGACCTCCCCGGAGGGCAGGATGAGGTGGGTCTGGACGAGCTGCCACTCCTGGCCGATGTAGGGGGGGATCCCGCCCGCAGCGAGGATTGGGGCGGCCTCGTCGTTCTCGACGTACAGCGGGATGAAGTGGTGGTTGATGCGGTCGATGATGTCGTCGTCAGAGAGCGTCCAGGACCTGAACGCAGTGCCTGCCGGTCAACATCGTCCGTCGAGCTCACCCCACATGGAGAAGAAGAAGATCGGCTGGTCGGTCTCCTCGGAGCGCTCCCGGGCCGTCTCGTAGTCCGCCTCCCAGGAGATCCGCCGCCAGACCTCCTCGTCGGGCTTCAGACGGAGCGATGCGACCCCTGCGTCGACCCGAGCGAGCTGCTCGGACTGGGCCTCGGTGGGGGCCTGGGGGGCGGTGGGCTCGGAGTCGCAGGCCAGGGCGAGGGCGAGCAGGCCAGCGAGCGGGGCGCGGGACATGGCGGACTCCGGGTGGGTCTGCGCCGACTATACTCCTTCCTCTCGATCTGGCGGGACTGGGCCGACAACCGCGCGGACAAAGCCCGCTTCGTCCAGCCCCCGCCCTCCCGCGCTGCGCTTCATCAGCGGTGAGAGACCAGCCTTTCGCAGCCCTGAGAGCGCGACCCGGATCCGGTTGGCGGCTGAAGAGGCCTGAATGACCTCTCCTGGCCACCCGATCTCCTGGAGCGTGGTGGCGTCGATTCGGCTGCCTGGCCTGGTCTGGTGTGCTGTATCGGGGGAGCGCTGCCATCTCAAAGAACGCCCTGCGCTCTGGCCTCGTGCTGTCTTGACTCTTCGCAGTAGGCGATCCACAGGTGCGCCTTCGTGTCGGGAATCAGCACCCGGTTCTTCATGGGCTTGCCGTTGCCGGGGGCGTGTGGGAGGCCATCACCGGAGGCGATGACCCCTGTGGCCCGGCTGGGGTGGAGCTTCACCAGGAGCTGTCCCTTGTGGAACATGACGAACATCTTCCCGCCCAGCCTGATGCCCTGAGCACCCCGACCGGCACTGACGGTCACGCCGTCCACCTGTGAAAAGTGCCCCGCACCTCCGTGTATGGATCATACATCGCCTTCTCCTCTGGTTTGTCCCCGCAGTGGCCTCCGAGGTCGTCGAGACTATCGCCGATTTTAGCCCCGGGTTAGGGGACGACGATGAGTTCATCGGCCGAAATGGAGCTTCGAAGCTCACACCTCACCGGTACGCGAACCCTGGAGGTTGGTGCTGGAGTTGGTGAGGTGGCCCTCGTGGTGGGGGTGAGCCTGAGCGGTCTCGCCGCCGCCCACCCACGGGAATGCACCAGGAGACGTCGCAGCGGGACTCCGTCCATCGCCTGGCCGAGATGTGGGGGGCGACCGCCACCCTGGAGCTGTTTAAGGGGGCCATGAGGTCGCTGGGTGGGCGGGTGAGATCGACCGCGCGGTGGCCTGGGCGATGCAGTAACGAACAGTGTGAGTCGAAAGCGCAGGGCAGGGCGGGGTTGAGGATCACTGAACAAACCGGATAGATCACCAGACAGCGCTGGAGAAGCCCATGGAAACCACCCTGCTCCGCTCGGAAAGTACCGGAACCGAGACCACCACCACACCACCGGACTCCATTGTCGATCCGATGACGGTCGAC
>JBLHNG010000816.1:0-3983 GCA_047621685.1 Myxococcota bacterium
AGCAGCCGGCCGAAGGTGGCGAGCTGCCCAGCGGGGAGAGATGCGGAGGCATCCGGAGCCGCCTTGCGCACCGTCCGCAACCTCAAAGGACCGTCCGAGTCACTCCGGCTCATAGTCCGACAGTGACACTCTACGCAGCGTGCGCCACCAGGCCAGCGTTGAGTCTGGCCACAGCGAGCGGATCCGCCCATCAGCGTGCTGGTACCAGCTTGCACATTGTCCCCGGACCCACACCCGCTTCTGCATCCGGGTGTGCAGGGCTTCGTTGTAGGCGTCAAGCACCGGCCCCCGAACCTCCAGCGCGGTCCGACCGGCAGCCCGAGCGGCGGCGATGAGCCGGACGATGTGGTTGACCTGACACTCCGCCATCCACACCACGCTGTTGTGCCCCAGGCCGGTGTTTGGACCGAGCAGGGTGAACAGATTGGGGAACCCCGGCATCGCCATGCCCAGCCACGCCCGGGGTGCTGCGCCATAGGCATCGTGGAGACTCACACCGCCCCGGCCCCGCACCCGGCTCGGCCAGTCGGTGTCCCAGATGTCGAAGCCGGTGGCGTAGATCAGCACGTCGAGGTCGTGTCGGCCCGGGGCCGTGACCACCCCGTCGGCATCGATGGCAGTGATTGAGTCGGTGATGACCGAGACGTCGGGGCGGCTGAGGGTGGCGTAGTAGTCGCCCTCCAGAAGCACCCGCTTGCAGCCGATCCGGTAGTCCGGCATCACCGCAGCGCGGAGGACGGGATCGGGGATCTGCCGGGCGATGCGATGACGGATGGCAGCCTGGGCGACCCGGGCGGTGAGGCGGTCGGGAGTGAAGATGCCGTGGAAGCGCAGCTCGTGGCTGGCGTATTGCCACCAGCGCAGCACCTTCCAGGCCCCCGGCACGTGCGCCAGCGCCCACTTCTCGGCCGCAGTGTAGTGGCGGTTGGGCTTGGGCATGACGTAGTTGGCGGTGCGCTGGAAGATGGTGAGGTGGGCGGTCTGCTCGGCGAGCTTCGGGACCATCTGCACGGCACTGGCTGCGGATCCGACGATGCCGACCTTCTTGCCCGACAGCACCACATCCTCCCGCCACCGCGCACTGTGCATGCTCGGCCCGGCGAAGTCCGCGATCCCCGGAATGTCCGGCAGCTTCGGGATGCGCAGCGGGCCGGTGGCGCTGATGAGGTAGCGGGCGGTGAGGGTCTCGCCGTCGGTGGCCACGCTCCAGGTCGCAGCAGCCTCGTCGTAGTCCGCTGATCGGGCGGCGGTGTCGAGGCGGATGTGGGCGGCGAGGTCAAACCGCTCCACCACACCGTGGAGGTAGGCGAGGATCTCCGGCTGCCCGGCCCACACCCGCGACCAGTCGGGGTTGGGGGCGAAGGAGTAGCCGTAGAGGTGAGAGGGGATGTCGCAGGCACAGCCGGGGTAGCGGTTGGCAGACCATGTCCCGCCGATCTCACTGGACTTCTCCAGGATCACAAACGAGATGCCAGCGCGCTTGAGGGCAATCGCCATGCAGAGCCCAGACATGCCCGCACCGATGATGATCGCGCCGAGGCTGGGAGCAGGTGAGGGCATGCCGGTGAGCATAGCGCCGACGGCTGCGAGTCCGGGCTGATAGGGTCAGCGGACTGGAGGATGCGATGACCGGGCTGCTGCTGATCATGATGGGGTGTGGGGACAAGTCGGAGTCTGAGGAGACCGGAGCCTCCGACGCCGAGCCTGTGGTCGACAGCGACAGCGACGGCTTCGACACCACGACGGACTGCGACGACACCAACGACGCCATCAACCCCGACGCCTCCGAGGTGTGCGACGGCATCGACAACGACTGCGACGACCGCATCGACGACGGGCTGACCGACGCGTACTTCACCGACAGCGACGGCGACAGCTACGGCGCCTATGGCGACGTCCTGTACGACTGCGAGGATCCCGGTGCGGGCTACGTCCTGGTCGCCGGAGACTGCGATGATGGCGACAGCGCGGTGTACCCCGGGGCCGAGGAGATCTGCGACGGCATCGACAACGACTGCGGCGGGGTGGCCGATGAGGGCCTGCTGTTTGTGTACTACCTCGACGACGACGGTGACGGCTTCGGGGATCCCAGCACGGACACCGAGGAGTGTGAGTCGCCGGGTGAGGACTACGTCGAGCAGGGAGAGGACTGCGACGATGCTGACGCCAGCACCTACCCCGGAGCGGAGGAGCTGTGCGACGGGGTGGACTCCAACTGCCTCGACGACCTCGCCGAGGCGCTCTGGGAGTCTGCGGATGGCGCACCGGCCACCGACCTCACTGCGGAGCTCGCCGCCGGGACCGCCGAGGCCCCCGCTGTGCTGAGTCTCAACGAGCCTGGAACCCTCAGCCTGTGCGAGGGCACTGCCTACGCCCGCTTGAACATCGAGGCAGACGTCTCGGTGCTCGGCAGCGGAGACGTGGTGCTGTCTGGTGGCGGGCTGGAGCTGGTGGCCATGGTCAGCGGGGGCAGCCAGGTGCTCATGCAGGACCTCACCATCGCTGATGGCGCGGGGGACATGGGCGCGGGTCTGAGCGTGGGTGGCGCAGCCTCGGTGAGCCTGGACGCGGTGAGCTTCTTCGACAACACCGCCGCGACCGCTGGCGGTGCGATCTTCGTGGACACCGACAGCAGCGTCTCAGGGGTCGGGGTGATCTTTGACGGCAATGCCCCCGACGACATCAGCCGGGGTGGCAAGAAGTCCTACACCGCCGACAAGAAGGGCGACTTCACCTGCGACTTCGAGACGGATGTCTGCGAGTAGGCCCGTCGCTCAGCCCGGGAAGCTGCGGACCAGCCGGAAGCCCACCGCGATCTTGGCATCGTCCCGGTAGTGGAAGTGGCGCCACGAGCTGCGGCTGTGCTTGATGTAGTGGTTCCAGCTCCCGCCGCGGATCAGGCGCTCCCGTCGGGGGCTGTCGGGGTCAGGGAGGAGGGCGATGTCGTTGACGACCGGTGAGCCCCAGATGTTGTCGTCGCCGCACCACTGCTGGACCCCGCCGGCCATTCCGCGCACCCCATAGACGCTCACATCGGTCTCAAAGGCGGTGACCGGTGTGGGGGCAGGGATGTTGTCGGGGTGGCTGTGCCGGGTGCAGGCCCAGGAGTCGTCGCCGAATTCGCCCCAGGGGAAGTGCCGTCCATCCACACCCCTGGCTGCTTTCTCCCACTCCCACTCCCCAGGAAGACGCCAGGGAAGCCCGGTCTGCTCGCCGAACCACTCGCAGTATCGCCAGGCATCGTTCCAGGTGATCCCGCAGACGGGATGGTCGGACACCCCGTCGCACAGCGGCTCACTGATCGCAGTCTGGAACGCCTGGTACTCCGCGACGGTGACCGGGAAGCGCTGGAAGATCACCCCATCGATCCAGAGTTCGCCCCGGTGCAGGGCGTTGGTGATCGAGTCGGAGCCCCGGGTGAACCAGCCGGCGGGGATGTAGGCCTCTGCGTCCGACAGCGATCCCCGGGGCGGGAGGTGGATCGGAGCGGGGGCGGCGTCTCCGGGGCGGATGCCGTGCCAGTGGACCTGTCGGCGGATGTGGACCGGGTAGCGGACCGGCGTGCAGGCGGGGTGCTCGAGGAGGAGCAGGTAGCTGCCCAGGGGCAGGGGGTGGTTGTGCAGCGGGGTCTGTATCGGACCGGGCACTGGCTGTGCGATCAGCAGCCGATCGACGGTCTCGTAGCGCAGCAGGGTGATGGTCGCGCCGGGGGGCTCGGTGACCAGGGTCAGCGCGCCGTCTCCGATGCGGTAGTCCCGGTGAGCACCCCGGTCGTGGGCGGCGAGCAGGGTCTCAGCACGAATCCGTGCCTCCGACTCTCCAGCAGCCTCCGCTTCGGTGTGGCGCATTCGGTGCCATCGGGCGAGCTGATCGTGGGCCTCGGGCAGCCCTGGCGACATCACCAGTGCCTGCTGGAGTCGCTCCAGGTAGCGGATCTCCTGGCGCCATACGGCCTCCCGGGTCGACCTTGCCTGATCGAGGCT
>JBLHNG010000817.1:0-3983 GCA_047621685.1 Myxococcota bacterium
CTGGAACTCGATGTGCCGGCCGCCCTCGATGAGCCGCTCCAGGTACATGCGCCCATCGGAGAACGCGCCCTCGGCCTCTGCGGACGCCGCCAGGAACGCCTCGGCGATGCCCTCCGGCGCATAGACCCGTCGCATCCCGCGCCCGCCGCCGCCAGACAGCGCCTTGAGCAGGACCGGGTAGCCGATCTGTTTGGCGACCTCTCGGGCCTCCTCGGGACCGGAGAGGTGAGCCTGAGAGCCGGGCACCACCGGGACACCGAGCGCAGAGATGACCCGCCGGGCCTGGGTCTTGTCGCCCATGCGGCGGATGTCCACCGAGCGCGGTCCGATGAACGAGAGCCGGGCAGCCTCGCAGCGGGCAGCGAATGAGGCGTTCTCCGAGAGGAACCCCCAGCCGGGGTGAACCGCCGAGCAGCGGGCCTCCAGACCGGCTGCGATGATCGCGTCTGCGTCGAGGTAGGCGCGGCGCCCCCCGATGCAGACCGCTTCATCGGCGTCCTTGAGGTAGGACATCTCGGCGTCTGGTTCGGCGTAGACCGCCACTGTCTGCACGCCCATTTTGCGGCAGGTCGCGATCACACGAGCGGCGACCTCACCGCGGTTGGCTATCAGGATCCGACGGAACATTGCCCCTCCCATGACGGCGCGAGGATATCGCAACAGGTATGACCCTGCTGATCCTGTTGCTATCCTGTGAGACCGACCCTGCCCCTGTCTGGAAGTCCGCTTCAGCGAGTGAGCAGGAGGGACCATGGCGAAACCGGCTGTCGGAGTCAGAGAGCCCCTACCTCCGAATGCACGCTGAGGATCCGGTGAATTGGTGGCCCTGGGGAGACGAAGCGTTCGCAGAGGCCGCTCGGCGAGACGTGCCGGTGTTCCTCTCGATCGGCTACTTCGCCTGCCACTGGTGCCATGTGATGCACCACGAGAGCTTCTCAGACCCCGGGGTGGCTGCGGTGCTCAACGAAGGATTCGTTGCCATCAAGGTCGATCGTGAGGAGCGACCGGACGTCGATGCGGTCTACATGGACGCCCTGCACACCATGAACAACCGCGGGGGCTGGCCGGCGAGTCTGTGGCTGACCCCCGACCGGGTGCCGTTCTATGGCGGCACCTACTTCCCGCCGATCAGCAGCCGGGGGCGCACCGGGTTTGTTGAGGTCCTTGGCGCCATCACCGAGCGATGGGGGAGCGAGCGGTCGACCATCACCGAGCTGAGCGCAGCAATGCAAGACGAGCTGGCCCGCCGGGGAGCGGGAGGGCGAGTCGGCGAGCTTGCCGGGGCATCGGAGGCCAGCGGGGCGATCGCCGGGCTGGTGGGTTCGTGGAGCCCGGAGCATCTCGGCTGGGGCGGGCGCACGCAGTTCCCGATGACCCCGCGACTCCAGTTCCTGTCGAGCTACATCGCCTCCGCTGAAGAAGGACCGGAGCGGGCCATCGCAGAGTCCGTGCTGAGGCGCACCCTCGATGTCATCGAGTCTGGCGGCATGTACGATCACCTCGGCGGCGGATTCCACCGCTACACCGTCGATCTCGACTGGCGGGTGCCTCACTTCGAGAAGATGCTCTACGACAACGGCCAGCTCCTCGGGGTCTATGCCGAGGCCGCACTGCTCCTGGGTGAGCCAGACTATCGCCGGGTGGTCGCAGAGACGGTGGACTTCCTGGAGCGGGACCTGCGTCATGAGGGCGGGGCGTTCTACTCCAGCCTCGGGGCGGACAGCGAGGGCGAGGAGGGCACCCACTACGTCTGGACCCCCGGCCAGATCGCCGACGTGCTGGGGAGACCCACCACCTTCTTCGCCGCATACCCGGTCACCGCGAAGGGCAACTTCGAGGGTGGTCGCACCGTGCTCGCCCGGGTCCCCGAGGCCGACCCGACTCCCCTCGCGGCCCAGCGCGCCGCCCTGCTCACCGCCCGGCAGCAACGCGAGGCTCCGCCGACCGACACCAAGCTCATCGTGGCCTGGAACGGCCTCGCAATCGGGGGACTCGCCCGCGCCGGGCGGCTGCTCGGGGAGCCTCGGTACATCGCACTGGCCGAGGGTGCTGCCTCAGCCGTCCTCGACGGACGCAGTGCCGACGGGACCCTCCCCCGGATCCTCGGCGATGACACCCCCGGGGTGCTCGCGGACTACGCCTTCACCATCGAGGGCCTGCTCGACCTGTTCGAGGCCACCGGTGAGCCCCGCTGGCTCCAAGCGGCGGATGGGCTGGCGGTGGTGATGGTCGCGCGGCTCTACGACGGAGATGCTGGCGGATTCTATGAGTCCACCGCGACCGATCTGCCGATCCGTCGAAAGGACCTCACCGACGGCTCTGAGCCTGCCGCAGCGGGACGGGCCGGGCTGGTGCTGCTGCGGCTGTGGCGGCTGGGGGCACCGTCCGCCCGACTCGCCCAGATCGAGGAGACGCTGTCCACCGCATGGAGCACCCTCCGCGGCGCACCGACCTCCGCACCCACCTTCGGCGCCCTGGCCGATCAGCTCTCCCGGCCCTCCCGAGAGGTGATCATCTCCGCGGACGATCCGGCCGACCCACGCCGCCTCGCCATGCTCGCGCGCTTCAACGCCCGCCCCCGCCCCGACACCGCACTCGCGACCGTCAGTCCGGCTACTCTCGACGCACTCTCTGCGTTCTCCGGCCTGATCGGAAAGTCCCCCGGCGATGCGGGGGTCCGTGCCTTCGTCTGCTCCGAAGGTGTCTGTGAGGCACCGACCTCGGATCCGGCAGTATTCTCTCGCCTCTTGGAGACCCAACGATGATCCTGACTCTGCTGCTGGCCTGCAACCAGGACTCCGGTCCGCTCCTCCCAGCCAGTCCTCCGACCGCCCCTGACACCCCGACTCAGACACCGAAGTCCACCGCCCGCACCCTGGAGCTGCTCGACAGGGCTGACGCCGTTGCTGCTGCGGACCTCGACGGTGACGGCTTCGATGAGCTGATCCTCATCGAAGACGGAGAGATCCTGCTCGACGATGTCGTGCTCGGTACTCTCCGCGGGAACATCCAGCATGTCTCGCGGGGAGACATCGACGGCGACGGGGACGAAGAGGCTCTCATTGCCGCTGGAGCCGGGCGGGCGGATCGGGACGCGCCTGCGCAGCTGTGGGCCGTGCATGGAGACCGCGCCGAGCTGATCTGGGAGCAGGATGGAGAGCGCGCCCAGGTCGCCGACCTGCATGTCGTGGACGGTCGCATCTTCCTCGCCGCGTTCTCCGACGACCGCACAGTCCAGGGTGGCTGGCTGACGGAGGGCAGCATCGAGGTCATCGGAGAAGCCAACCTCGGCCTCGCCCAGCTCCCGATGCCCGACGGCAGTCTGCTCATCGGTCGCATCTACGGCGACGAGCCCCGCTCCGATGGCGATCTGAAGCGCCACAAGGGGGCGCGGGTCTCCCCGCTGCCGACCCTGCGCGGAGTCAAATCCCTGGAGATCGCCGACCTCGACAGCGACGGTGTTCCGGAGGTGCTCGTCTCCGATGGATGGCACTACCAGTATGGGCACACCGCCACCGCCCGGGTTCGGCTGCACACTGGCGATTTTCTGACCGCGCGGACTCTGGCGACGTTTGATGAGAGCTACACGGTGCGGCATATGGAGGTGTTTGGGGAGGGGGCGCAGCAGTCGATCCTGGTCACGGCGAGCAAGGCGGTTCATCTGATGACCCGGGATGAGCTTGGCTGGAAGACGGTGAAGCTCGATAAGGTCTCTGAGACGGCGAATGCGGTTGTGCTGAAGGAAGCTGATGGTTGGTGGGCTGCGGTTGCTGGGCGAGCGACGACGAAGGTTCCCATCGAGCTGTGAGGGACCGCCCACGCGCACACCATTGGCGCTCTGAGGTGTGCAGGACGGGTCGCTGAGTGGGCCGACGTGGGTGCTTGCGGGTGTCATGCTGGGGCCGCTGGGCGGGTAGTGCAGGGGGAGCGACCGCAAGGCGGGCACTCCCGGAGAGAGCCGACGTAAGGCGGCGAATGGATGG
>JBLHNG010000818.1:0-3979 GCA_047621685.1 Myxococcota bacterium
CTCCAGGTCTTTGACGATGGCCGGCTGACCGACTCCAAGGGTCGCACTGTCGACTTCCGCAACACCGTGCTGATCATGACCAGCAACGTCGGCTCCCACAAGATCATGGAGGCGAAGGGCAACCGGGAGAAGATGACGCAGGACGTGATGAGCGAGCTGAACCGTAAGTTCCGTCCGGAGTTCCTCAACCGCATCGACGACAAGGTCATCTTCGACGCCCTGACCCGCGAGAACATCGACGCCATCTTCAGCATCCAGATGCGTCGGGTCCGCCGGCTGCTGGCTGAGCGGCAGCTTGAGATCGAGATCTCCCCCGCCGCCCGTGTCTCCCTGTGCGACGCCGGCTTCGATCCCGACTTCGGTGCTCGGCCCCTGAAGCGAGCCATCCAGCAGTACCTGCTCAACCCGATGTCGAAGGCCATCGTTGCTGGCTCCTACGGGGTGAAGGACACCGTGAAGGTCGACATCGAGAAGGATGACTTCGGCATCGAGCAGATCACCTTCGAGCGGATCCCGGCACCGGAAGAAGAAGCGTAGGTCTTCAGACCAGGCGCTGCCAGACACGAAGAAGGGGCCAGCCGAATCCGGCTGGCCCCACCTGCTTCTGGATCGGGAAGACTACAGGTTCAGCGGATCCTGCTCCATGCGGATCGGCTTCTTCACCGCCGGATCTGCAGCCTCTTCCAGCTGGACATCGAACCAGGCCTTCAGGTCGGCCTCAGTGGCGAACGGCGCGGAGGGCACGAGCAGGCTCGTGGTCCCCTCACCCTTGCAGCGCTCAGCGAGGTCCATGGGCCAGGCAACCTCCAGGCTGGCCTGAACCTTCTCCTCGAACTGGTCGGGCCAGGTGTTTCCGGGGTCGGAGACTGCGGAGAAGTTGAGGCGCTGCATCATCTTCTTGCCGCCCTTGCAGGAGGCGTTCTCGACTGCGACCACGCCCCAGAGGTACGTGCCGTCGTCCTGCTTCATCTCGGCGTAGCGAACTGCGGCGAGGCTGTCGGCCTCCTCTTCTGCACCGAGGGTCTGGAGGGTGAGCCGGGCCTGCTCGACAGCCTTGATGGACAGCTCAGGAGCGAGCTCGACAATGGCGCGGGCAGCCTTGTTGGCGGTGGGCTGGTCCATGCCACCGACCTGACCGACCCGGGCGGCATCGGTGAAGGCACCGATGATGTTGACCTCGATCTCCGGATCGTCGTTTCGCTGGGCGAGCTCCACCAGCTTGGGCACTGCGGCAATGCCTGCGCTGCGTGCGTAGGCCTCCAGGACCCCGAAGAACCGGCTCTGGCCGGCCTCCATTCCCTTGTCCAGCTCACTCCACAGCAGCTCCTGGATCGGCTCCGCGTTGCAGGCTCCCAGTGCCCGATACCAGCGCTGGTTCCAGAAGTCATCGCCCATCGTGGTGGCCTGACCGATGAAGAACTGCTGGATGGCCTCGCTGTCTCCACAGGCATCCCCGATTGCTCGGACAGCCTTGGCCTGCTCATCGGACTGGAGGTTGGTCAGCCAGGCTGCGGCGGGTGCAGAAGCACCGACCTCAATGGCAGCGGCAATGGCAGCGTGCCCCTCGTCGCCAGACAGTATCGATGGCAAGGTCGCGGCAGCTATCCGGCGGGCGGCGTCGGCATCGCACTCGGCGAGCTTGACGTACAGGCCAGAGGCGTCGTGGGGGCTGGCCTTGGGCAGCTCACGGCGGATGGCGTTGCAGTCCTCAGCGGACGCATCGAGAGAGAAGATGACTGTATAGAGGAGCATGATCGGCCTCCTGGCGGTGTGCTTGGCGGGTGTCAATAACGGACAGGTTCCACTCGTCAACCCCGCCGCGACTCTGGACAATCCGCTGACTTGCGGGTGGATGCCCGGCATGCGATGGTTGAAGTCTAAAACCGGAGCACCCCAATGATCCTCTCACTCCTGCTGGGCTGCCAGAATTACGAGCTCGCCTCGACGGAAGATGGCAGCCTGGACAGCAGCGCTGACAGCATCATCGAGGAAGACACCAGCGACTGGGACGGCGCATGGATGGAGGTCCTCACTCCGAGCTCCGGAGACTTCCTGCCCCTGGATGAGGACTCCGATTTTGAGGCGGTGATCTACTACGCCGACGGCACCGAGGCCGACTTCGGGGACATCCAGTGGTCCACCGACGCCGACGAGGGCTGGGCGCTGCTGGGCTCGGCCATCGTGGATGACTCCCTCGACGTCGGCGAGCACGACATCACCGCCGAGGCCCTGCTGCCCAACGGCGACCGCCTCGTCTACACCATGGGTGGCATCCTGGTTCAGCACGAGGACGCCGGCACCTACGTCGGCAACGTCAAGGTCGACGTCACCCTCGCCTACGACGGCGTGGACTACTCCGCCGGCTGCACCGGTGCGGTCACCATCATCGTCGATGTCTACGGCGAGAGCGCGCTCGGAGACAGCACCTGCACCCTCTCCCTGCTCGGCTACGATCAGGACACCTCCTATGGCTTCGACCTCGAAGTCGACGAGGGCGATGTCTCGGGTGCCGCAGAGGTGGATCTGTCGCTGTTCGCCTACGACTTCGACATGGACGGAGACCTCGAAGACGGAGAGCTGTCGGGCTCCTGGGACGACGACATCTTCGGATACGTCGGCGTCGCCGGAGAGCTGTCCGCCACCCGAATCAGCCGCTCGGTCGGCGACGAGTGAGGAGCCTGGCGCTCCTTGCGCTGCTCTCAGTCGGCTGCTCCTCTCGCAAGCTCCTCCGCCTGGAGAACGAGCTGCTCAAGCACCAGGTCACCCAGCTTCGAGACGAGCTGGATGGCTGCCAGCAGCAGGCACCGCCACAGGACTTCGTCAACGAAGTCAGCATCGACATCATCCAGGAGTACCTCTCCCGGTCTGGCTTTCCGCCCGGAGAGCTGACCGCGCCCAGCGTCCTGCTCGTCCCCATCGACGGCCAGAACACCAGCTTCAAGATGACCATCCAGCTCTTCCAGCAGGAGAAGGTCCTCTACATTGCGGCGAATGACTACCTCCAGATCGAGGATGCCTCGTCGTCGAAGTCGATGGTGCTGCTGCTCACTCAGGTCGCGGCGCTGAACTACGAGATGCTGCTCGGCAAGTTCCAGCTCAACCCCAACACCGGCGCCATCGCCCTGTCCGTGGAGATGAACCTCGACGACGGGCTCGGGTTTCGCACCTTCACTGCGGTGGTCCACCACCTCGTCCGAACGGCCGATGCCCGGTATCCTGAGCTGATGGAGACCGCGCGAAGCTCAGGAATCTGAAGCGCAGACCAGCCTCCACGCCAGTCCCGCTTCAGCCGGCTCCATGCGCAGCGCACAGCGGCGGTCCTGCCAGCGGATGAGGTCGCCAAACTCCGCCTCGACCTGCTCCCTCGCCCAGCCATCGCAGTCGGCCCAGATCTCATGGGGGCACTCCCGGTCGAGCCCGCCAGAGGGCACCGGGGTGGAGAGCTGAGTGCGGACCGTCTCCCGGGATTCTTCCGAGCAGTCCTCGATCGGGACCTGCAGCCCAGTGCCGCTCCAGCTCGCCGCATCGGAGGGCACCGACACCCCGGGAGCACCGCAGAACCCGTCGACCGGCCCGCCATCGGATGCGGTCATGCCCCCGCCGTCAGCCAGATCGATGCGCCCGTCCTCACAGGCAACCACCGGCTGTGCGAGGGCACCGGAGGGCTCGACGGGTTGGAATATCTCGCCGGATCGGATCACCAGCGGCGCGTCTGCGGAGACCCCACCCAGGCGCTCCAGCCACTCTTCCTGGGCCAGTCCCGCCGGCCCGGAGAACCGCAGGTTGAGCCGGAAGCCATAGCCTGGTCCCGGACCACCACCCGCCACAGCGTGGTTCGGACGAACAACCTCGACCGTCGAGTCGCTGGCGGTGCTGGTGAGGCCTGGTCCGATGGAGTGCATCTGGATGCCGATCGCGGAGAGGGTCGGCAGGGCGTCGAGATCGCAGTCTCGACGGCTGAGCACCTCGGCGGCGGACT
>JBLHNG010000819.1:0-3978 GCA_047621685.1 Myxococcota bacterium
TGTATTGTTTTGGATCGCCAGTTCAGGAGTCTCAGTCCGCCCGGGCGCGCGCAAGGGGATCCCGTAGTGGGCCGTGTCGGAGGGCCGGGGGACGCCCTCAGTCGGGGACGCCCCTAGTCCACGCCAGATTCTCTGGCGGCCCCGGAGGCAGCAAGCGACCCGAGGCTTGAGAGGTGGGCAGTCGCTCCACAGTGGACGCCGACATGGAGTGCAGCGCGGACCGCGGAGGGGACCCGTGGCGATCAGCGCCGGGGGCGCCCTCAGCCCAAGGACGGAGACGGGGTTTGCAGCACCGCCGTCCTTCAAGGATTCGCCCATCTCTGCTTTCGAGAGTGCCGACCTGTCCTGCTCGCCCTTCGGTCTCCTCAGCCAGGGGCGCTCTCAGCCTCGTGGCTCTCGATTCCGAAGGGTCCCCTCACCCATACGCTGAGGTCCGCCATCGTCGACGCCATTCTTTTTCTGGCCACTCTGCGCCAACGCAGGCCTGACGGCGCGCTTATGACGCTGCGCTCAAGGGGGCTGCACGAATACGCGCTCAGCGACTGCGCTCGCCGCTCCCCCTGGACGACCCGCCCAGCGGCCCCACCCCGACATCCTCACTCAGTCTCACAGGACCGTCCTGAGCCTCAATGAGCACCGCATGGTTGCAAGATGGTCCCAGTCCAGCCCCAACCCCACTGACTGGATATACCCAGCGGCATGACTGAGCCGACATCGGTAAAACCCAGCCCCGGGCAGATCCTCAAGGCCGCGATCCGGGCCCTGCGCCCGAAGCAGTGGGCCAAGCAGGTCTTCCTGTTCGCGGCGCTGATCTTCTCGCTAGAGTTCACTGACCCGGATGCCTGGATCAAGACGATCCTCGGTGCCATGGCGTTCAGCATGCTGTCCTCGACCGGGTACATCTTCAACGACGCCCGAGACGTCGAGGCCGACCGGGTCCACCCCACGAAGCGAAACCGCCCCATCGCCTCCGGTCACCTCCCGCTGCCGCTGGCCTATGCGCTGATGGTGGTCATCTTCTCGATAGGTGTCGGGTTGGCGTGGTGGCTGTCGCCGAAGTTCCTCATGGTCGCGCTGTTCTACTTCGTCACCACCATCAGCTACTCGTTCTACTTCAAGCACCTCGTCATCCTCGATGTGATGTTCCTGGCGGCCTGCTACCTGTGGCGCGCGGCAGCGGGTGCGGTTGTCATCGGGGTGAGCATCAGCCCCTGGCTGCTGACCTGCACAGCGTTCATCTCGCTGTTCCTGGGCTTCAACAAGCGCCGGGGCGAGCTGCTGATGCTCCAGCAGAAGGGCACCGGCGGCATCACTCGGAAGAACCTCGCCCAGTACTCCCCGGAGCTGGTCGTGGAGTTCCAGGCCATCGCCACGTCGGGCACCATCATCAGCTACGCGCTGTACGCAGTGCTCGGCTCACCGACCCCCTGGATGCTGCTTACCCTCCCCTACGTCCTCTATGGGATCTTCCGGTACATCTTCCTCGTCAGCATCCACAACGAGGGCGGCGCTCCAGACGAGACCCTGCTCAAGGATCGCCCGATCCTGGTGACGGGCCTCCTCTACGCCATCACCGCAGTCATCGTGCTCATCCTGCACATGCAGGGAATGCTGGCCTGATGAAGCTGCGGCAGAGCGGCTGCTACTCCACGGAGTGCTTGAGGCGGGCGTAGCCGAGGTCAACAAGAGACGGCCAGGCTGAGGTTCCCAGCGTCGTGGAGCCCTGTCCCGGGTCGTGGTCGATGTAGCGAACCACCAGGGGCAACACCCGTGCCTCGGTGAGGTCGGGGGTCTCCAGGTGGATCTCCATGCCGATTCCCTGCATGCGCTCCTCGGTGAAGTGCGCGCTCCAGCCATCACCGGCGATGGTGTTGGCTCCCGCGGGCGGGAAGGAAATGTTGATGTTTCGCTCGCCGAGGCTCAGCTCCAGGCGATCTGCGTCACGGAGGAGGGTGTCATCCCGGATCCGGATCGCCAGCCAGGTCGACCCCTCAGAGACCCGGGAAGCAACTCCGAAGCTGCCGTCTCTTGGACCGCTCCAGTAGTCGTCTCCGGTGATGACCTGAGAGTGGGAGTCCACCGCCAGGGCATGCTCCCCGCGCCACTCCCGCATGTCGCCGTCTGCGACCGCGGAGCCGGGCTCGACGGCGAGGCTACCGACCTCCTTGAACAGCGCGTTGAGGTAGTCCGCTTCCCAGGTCGGGATCTCGGAGTTCCGAAGCCACCATGAGCCGAGGACCGCCTCGACACCGTGGAGGATCGGGATCCCGACGCCCTCAGAGCGGGGCAGGTGCAGCTCGATGTGCTCATCGACCAGCCGGACGGAGAAGCCCTCTCGGGGGCCCCGCCAGGTCTGCCGCCCGCCTGGCCACGCCACCTCCGTCGCCGGCTCGACCACACCGCGCTCGGCATCCAGCCACCAGCGGTGCTCGCCGACCCCGACATGCACCCCGCCGACGTCGATGCTCAGGACATTGGGGGGGCCGCTGAGCGGAAGAGAGACCAGCGACTCGCCAGTGAGGCGCCGGTACTCAAGTCGGCTGGCGGGCATGCCCGGGTCCGTGATGTGGACCGCACCGGCCCAGCCAGGACCAGCCGCGACGATCCCCGGGGTCATGCGGATGGTCGGCTGCTCGCCCGGCCTCGGAAGCCCCACCATCAGGCTGACGTACCCCCCACGCTCTAAACGCGCGACAGCGAGGAGCTGATCCGGGAGATGATGGAGCTCCTGCCGATCACAGGCGACCGCTCCGAAGAGCGCCGCGGTCAGCAGGAAGAAGCGCACTGCAGCAAGGCATCCAGGTCGGGGACGTCCGCAACCCCGGAGGCGTAGTGCGCCATCCGCACCGTCCCGCTCCGGTCGAGGACAAACTCCGCACCGAGCTGACGAACCGGGCCGTTGAACCAGCCCACGCCGAACTCCATCAGCCCGCCAGTCCCGCCGGTGGCACCGCTGCCACCGCTGAGCAGGCTGCGAACGGAGGAGAGGAGGTAGCGGTCCTCCTGGATGTCAAACAGAGACTGAAGCTCGCCTTCCGGGTCGGTGATCAGCGGGTACAGCAGATGATACCGGGGGACAAAATCGCGCGCCGCAGTCAGCTCCGTCTGGGTGATGGCGACGATGCGAATTCCGCGCCGATCAAAATCTGCGAACCGTTCCTGAAGCAACGCCAGAGTCCGGCGAGCAAACGGCGAGCCGAGAAACGGCACGAAGAACAACACGATCGGACCAGCCTTGAGCCCCGCGGGAACCTCTACAGGGTAGCCAAAGATCGGACGCGCCGAGAACGCTGGCGCAGCATCTCCTTCCTTGAGCATTGCTCGCTCCATCTCCTACCCTCCAAGAGAACAACGGATATTTCACCGCTCCCCTGTTGTCCATGTGCAAGTATGCCTCCCTAAGCTCAGATCAGCACCCCTGAATTGACATTCCCTCCTCTGGGGCACTAATCGAATCTGTCTGCGCTCGGCGGAGGGTTGGAGATGAGAGTCGACTGCGAAAATTGCGGCGCCCAATATAAGATTCCCAGCCACAAGCTGGTCAAAGAGGTCAACAAAGCCACGTGCCGCAAATGCGGCCACCGCATGTTGATCAAAAAATCAAATGAAGGGCCCATCTTAACCCCCACAGCAAAGCCGGCTGAGCCCGCTTTGTTGGGTGGGTCTGGCGGTCTGGCCGATCAGGTCGGGCTGGCGAGAGAGCAGGCTTCCGAGGCACAGGCCCGGGCGATCGCTGCGTTCCCGTCTCCACCAGACATCAACGAGTGGGAGGACGATCAGCCCACAAAGATCCGCTCTGCTGCGGATCCGGTCAATGACAACCGGCCCACCGCACCGGGCAGCGATCTGCTCCCGAGCATCGAAGTCGCTCCCGCAGACGGGGAGCCGACCCAGATCCTCAACGAGCCCACCGCGCCGGAGCCGATCCCCACTCCCCCTCCCCGGCGCCCCCCCCCCCCCCCCGGCGACCCCCCCACC
>JBLHNG010000820.1:0-3978 GCA_047621685.1 Myxococcota bacterium
GCGCGAATTCGGATGTTTCGACGGAGACGATTTAATCTTCGGACACAATATGTCCAGATTAAACCAGATCCACTCCCGTAACAACTCCCTCAGCGCGGAGAACAGCCGCGTCAATCAAGGGAGAACGTCATGAACGCCTACGCATCCACCAAGACTTCGCTGAGCGAGCTGGCCACACCAAACGAGATCCTCACGGCCATCAACCAGGGCATTCTCGAAGCAATCAGCAACGGCGGCACCAACTACCTCGGCGCGATCGACGCCCTCATTGAGCTGTGCATCAGCCGGAGCGCTTGCTTCTCCAGCGGAGAGATCGCCGCCTGGATCCGAACCTACCGCCCGGACATGAAGTTCAACCCCCGCAACGACATCGGCAACCGGGTGCGCAGCCGCCACAGTGCTGGGATGCCGGCATACACCAGCGGCAAGGTCGTCCAGGTCAGCCGTTACACCGCCGGGTACTCCACCACCACTCTCGGCCACCTCGTCTACGTCTACGCCCCCAGCAAGATGGCCGGGCAGGCTCACCCCTTCGAGGTCACCGCCCCCGCCCCCGGCGCGATGCCCGACCCCAACAGCCTGCCCACCGTGCCGGTCCAGCCCACCGCTCCGATCAAGGCACGCAAGGCCACTACCCGCAAGGCCACTACCCGCAAGCCCCGCGCTGCCCGCCGTCGGACCGCAAAGGCCCGCAACGTCAGCCGCCCCAGCACCGCGACCGTGCACGGCAATGGCCGGCTCTGTGTGCCCCGGGCCGCGTTTGAGGCCCTCTCCAGCAAGCTGAACACCCCCATCCAGGGTGGCGACACGGTCTACATCTCCCGTGACGGCGACGATGTCCTCATCGCACTCACCACCACCCCCGGTGCTGATCAGTACACCCTCGTCAGCAGCCGCCTCCGCCTGCTGTTTGCCTCCCGCTCTGGCACCGCGTTCACCCCTGGCCGCAACTACCGGCTGGTGGTGACCGACAAGGGCCTGACCATCGACCTCTCCGTCGCCCTGTAGGCAGCACGCTACGAGAGGTGTGGCAGCTCATTTTGCCCGACAAGCCGCCACTCAGCCCCGTCATGGACGATGGTGTTGATGGCGGTGTTGTCGATCGGGATGCGCCAGGCGGTCCTCCGGTCGAAGCCGAACAGGCCGGTGAGCAGGATCTTGATGACCATGCCGTGGCAGAACACCAGGGTCACCCCGTCTGGACCAGCGAGCACCTCATCGTCCAGCCAGGCGCTCGTCCGAGCAAACAGCGCCCCCAGAGACTCCCCACCAGGTGGTGAGAAGGCCCAGTTGTCCACGTTGATGCGGGCAAGCACCTCAGGCGTGTAGGTCTCCTCCCGCAGCTCGTTCTCCCAGTCTCCCTGGTCCAGCTCCTCCAGCTCCGTGAAGGTCTCGATGCGCTTCAGCGGGATGCCGGCTTCGGCGAGGGCGTAGCGGGCGGTCTGCTGGGCACGAACGGCGGTGGAGGCGACGATGCGGTCGGCGGCGATGTCGGACTGGCCCAGCCAGCGCCCGAGGGTCTCTGCCTGGGCGATGCCGGGTCCTGTCAGCTCACACCAGCGGCTCCGTCCCCCGATGATGACCGGCTGATGCACGTTCAGCTCGCTCTCGCCATGGCGGATCAGGTAGACGGTATGCGGCACATTTCCTCCGGACAGAACCGGATCGAGACGAAGCGGTTCTGACGGTTGCTTCCCGCAGGCTGCTTACTGGGCGTTGCCGATGTAGACGACCGAGCCCGGGGTGGCGTCTGCCCAGTCGAGACGATCGTTGAGCGGGGAGTCGCTGACCGGCTCGCTGCCCTCAGCATCTGGATCGCCGGTCTCTTCAAGCGCGAACTCAGCCTCGGTGTTCCACTCCCGGACGACGAATTCGATCCGGGCCAGCTCCTCCTCGGCGTGGTCGAGGCACTGGATGACGTAGTTCGGCTGGGCGTAGATTCCGGTGATTCCTGCAGGCGCTGCGCCGTCGTGATCCGCGGGCTCGTAGTGGTTGGAGAGGTTGACGTTTGTGTAGAAGCGCTCGGCGAGGGCGTCGAAGATGATGTCTTTGCTGTAGTACGCCTGGTTGGTGAGCACGATGTGCCCCAGCGGCCAGCCATCATCACCGAGGTTGGCGTCTGGGTCGATGAACGCCGCGCCGCTGTAGCAGGCCCACGGCTTGTTGCCCCAGGACAGATCCTCGTAGCTCACGGTCTTGCCTTCGCCAGAGTCCGTGATCGTCAGGTCGTAGCTTCCGGTGCAGCAGTTGGGATGATCCGAGTTCCAGAAGTTGTAGTTGAACGGACAGTATGGAACACCGTCCTCTGTGCTCACCCCGTCGATGATGTTGCCATCCTTGTCGATCTCATACGAGACCTCTGTGGCTCCGATTCCGACCCGCCAGGCCTCATACATGTAGTGGCTCCAGGCCACATAGTCGCAGCCTGAGGCCTCGATGCCGAACTGGAAGCTGCTGGCGTAGAGATCAAGCTCCTCGATCTCGATGTAGCAGGTCATTTCCTGGTAATCGTCCAGGGATCCATCGGTCTCGACGCTGCAGTCCGAGGTCCAGTTCCCATCGGGGTGGGTGATGGTGTCGTAGCCGACGTCGTTGGGGGTCGAGAGCTTCAGGTAGGCACCGACTGTGGTGTCGATGGTCGTCTCGGTGGTCTCGTAGCCTTCGCTCCAGTCCGGGAGGTCTTCCCGCTCCTGGGTGCAGCCGACGAGCAGGGTGAGGATGCTGATGGTGTGCGCAGTCATCTCAGTTTGCACCCAGGCCAGTGTCGAGTGTGGAGTCCGAGGAGTCGCCGATGACATCCTGGAATTGGATGGGGAAGGTCGCGGAGACCTGCACGGAGGCATTCATCGGGTCGTAGCCAGCGAGGGTGACGGTAGCCTCTCCGGAGACCACGTCGTCGGTGGTGATGCCGATGGTGGACCGCTGATCGTTGCCGGCAATGGCGAGGCTGAAGGTGGTCGTGGCCCCTGAGCCGACCGAGACGGTTGCTTCGTCCGAGAAGAACGCCACCTCACCGGAGTCCAGCGCGTAGTCCACCCGGTACAGCAGGAATTCCGCCTGTCCATCTGAGCCCCAGGCAAGGTGCTCGGAGAGGGTCAGGGAGAAGTCGACGGCATCGCCAGAGCAGGTGTCGGTGTCACAATTGATGTCGATGAGGATCGTTCCGCCGTCCGTGGAGAGGTCGGCATAGTCCGAGAAGTCCGGGCTGCAGCCAACCATCAAGAGGAGAGCGGCGGAAGAACCACCTTTTGCGAGGATGGACAAGGAGGATGCTCCGGGAATGGTCAGAGGTGTACATATTCTACTTAGATACGGCTCCAACCACAACCGACCCGCTCCCCTACAGCGCGACTTCTTCGGTGGCGCTCCGGCGGACTCCGCAGCCCTCTCCGTTGGGCTCATCCTCGGCATAGGTCGGAGACACTGTGACCGGCTTGACGCTGGTGTCTGCGGTCCAGACCGTCAGCTCAGCCTCATCGGGAGCGAAGTCCCACAGCGAGAGGGTCAGGGCGTCATCCACAATCGAGGCGCTGCTCTGGAGGTCATCGCAGCTGGCTTCGGCTTCTCCTTCCAGGATGATGCAGCTGATGGTCGTCCCGTCGCCGGTGACCGAGGCCCCGACCTTTCCAGAGAGGTCAGCCCCAGAGATCTCCAGGGTCAGGAAGTCTGGGGCGTACATGAGGTTGCAGGACTGTCCGACGAGATCGCAGCCGGTGAGGCTCAGCAGCATGGGTAGCATTGGTGTTTCTCCTTCCGTTTGGTATTGCATGGGGCGTTCCAGCCCGTGCCCATCGGGATCATCGCGGTCGTTTTGACATGCGCAGGGAGAGAGCACGACATCTCTGTCGTGGGCCCTAAACCGCGCGAGCGTTCAGAGAACCTATGCTCGCTCAATCGTCGCTGCTTCCGCCACTGCTGCTGCCCTGGTTGTCGACACCCTCACCGGAGAGGGCGGCGTGGTGAGTGCCCGACGGGGGC
>JBLHNG010000821.1:0-3968 GCA_047621685.1 Myxococcota bacterium
CCCGGCAGTCTCCTCCAAGGACGTCCGCGAGCAGATCGAGACCTCGCTGCCGCACCTCGTCTGGGCGCCGCACCTGTTCATCTCCGCGCTCACTGGAAAGGGCTGCCAGCGCATCCTGCCGACCATCCAGCGCATCTACGCCCAGTTCGACAGGCGCATCACGACCTCCGAGCTGAACCGCTGGCTGAATGCAACGCTCAGCGCACATCCGCCGCCGCAGAAGCACAACCACAAGGTGCGGCTGAACTACATCACCCAGCACCGGGTGCGGCCGCCGTCGTTCATCATCTTCGGCAACAGCCCTGATGCAATCTCGCCGCCGTACATCCGCTACCTGGAGAATCGCCTCCGGGACTCCTACGGCTTTGAGGGCACCCCCGTCCGCATCAAGCTCAAGCAAAAGCGCAAGCCCGGAGAGGCGCACGAAGACTCATGATCCGGATCCTCTCTGATGCAACCGTCAACAAGATCGCGGCCGGTGAGGTTGTCGAGCGCCCGGCCAGCGTGGTCAAAGAGCTGGTCGAGAACTCGATCGATGCCGGTGCCACTGATCTTCGCGTCGAGCTGAAGGGAGGGGGGCGCAACCTCATCCGGATCATCGACAACGGCTGCGGCATGAACAGGGCAGACGCCACCCTCTGCCTTGAGCGCCACGCCACCAGCAAGATCCGCTCTGACGAGGACCTGTTCAAGATCTCCACCCTCGGCTTCCGGGGCGAAGCCATCCCGAGCATCGCCAGCGTCAGTCGGTTCGAGTTGCTCACCCGGCCCGTCTCCGATCCGGTCGGCACCCGGGTGATGGTCGAGGGCGGCCGGCTCGTCGACATCCAGGACGCCGGCTGTCCGGCAGGCACGACCATCACGATCCGGTCGCTGTTCTTCAACATTCCCGCCCGCCGCAAGTTCCTGCGCACCGTCGCCACCGAGCTGTCCCACTGCCTCGAAGCGGTCGTGCGCCAGGCCCTCATCCGGCCCGATCTCGACATCGAGGTCACCCACGACGGACAGAAGTCGATCCGCGCTCCGGTGGTCTCGGACCTCGCTGGCCGTGCCTCTGACCTCCTCGGCGCACACGGCGCAGCCCTGGTCCCGGTCAGCTTCAGCCAGGGCGAGCTGACGGTGGAGGGTCTGCTCTCACCGGTCGGCGTACACAAGGCCAGCGCACAGGGCAGCTCCTACCTCTATGTCAACGGCCGCTACGTCCGAGACATCGTCATCCGCAAGGCGATCACCGAGGCCTACCGTGGCATCGTGCCCAAGGGCCGGTATCCCACCATCGTGCTCAAGATCCAGGTCCCGCCCGGCCACGTCGACGTCAACGTCCACCCAGCGAAGACCGAGGTCCGCTTTCGCTACGCCAAGGACCTCTCCCGGATCCTGTCCCAGGGCCTCCGCACCCAGCTTCAGCGCCACGGCATCAAGCAGCCCGTGCCCACCGAGTCCCGCTACCAGCCAGCCGGCAGCGCGCGGTCTCCTGGCCATCAGGCTCCGCTGAGCCTCTCGACCCCGCCGCCGATGGTCGCATCAGCACCATCCCCCCCGCCGTTCTCGCTGGGCGCTCGGCCCTCCCTCAATGCCCCGGCTCCGGTGTCTTCGCCGATCAGCTACAGCCCGTCGCACGCGCCTCCGATCGGCGCCCGCCCGCCGCTCGGCGCTCGGCCCCCGCTTCCGGTGCTCGGACAGGCCCCTGCGGCCCCGGTGCCCACGCCGCTGACCACACAGCCCACCGGGGTCGGTCGCAACCTGCTGCCGGTCGCCCGGTTCTCGGATCTGCGCGTCGTCGGGCAGCTGGGACTGACCTATGTGCTCTGCGAAGGGTCAGGGGAGCTGGTGATCATCGACCAGCACGCTGCCCATGAGCGCATCACCCTCTACAGCCTGATGACCAACGAGCGTGCCCACCTCGGTGGTGGTCAGGTGATGCTCACCCCTCAGGTCGTCGAGCTGACCCCGGCTCGAGCCGCTGCATTCACCAATCGCACCGAGGTGCTCTCTCGGTATGGACTGGAGATCGAGCCGTTTGGCGGATCCTCAATGGTGATCAAGCAGGTCCCGGAGTCCCTCATGGGCACCAACCTCCAGCGCCTTGTCGAGGATGTCGCTGACGACCTCGCCGGTGGAGGAGATGGCGAGCCGGCTCGGGATCTCATCGAGAAGATCCTCGCCACCATGGCCTGCCACAACTCCATCCGTGCTGGCAAGACCCTGTCCATCTACGAGATGCGCCAGCTCCTCTCCGCGCTCGATCAGGTCGACTTCAGCGTCTGCGCCCATGGCCGCCCCGTCTCCATCCGGGTCACCCCGGCGGAGCTGGAGCGGCGCTTCCACCGGGCCTGAACACTGTGGGCACCCTCATCATCGGCGGCCCCACTGCTGCCGGCAAGTCCGCTGCCGCCCTCGCCATTGCAGAGCAATACGGCGCGGTGATCGTCAGCGCGGATGCGATGACGGTGTACCGACACCTCGACATCGGAACCGCCAAGCCCGACGCCGAGACCCTCGCTGGCATCCCCCATCTCTGCATCAACGTCCGCGATCCAGACGGCGACTTCACAGTCGGTGACTTCGTGGATGCCGTTGATGCGGCCACTTGTGAGCATGAGCATGTCGTGGTGGCTGGCGGCACCCCGTTCTACCTCGCCGCCCTCGTCCGCCCCCATGCGCCGCTTCCGCTGGGCAACCCGGCAGTCCGGGCCACCCTGGAGACCCTGCCCGACCCCCACGCTCGGCTCACTGAGGTCGACCCCGAGATCGCCGCACGCCTCCACCCCAACGATCGGGTCCGCGTCATTCGTGCCCTGGAGGTCTTCACCCTCACCGGCGTCCCAATGAGCGAGGTCCAGCGCCGGCCTCCAGTCCGCCCGCCCATCGACGCCGAGGTGGTCTGGCTGGACCGCACAGGGCTGCGCGCGCGCATCGATGCCCGGCTCGCGAGCATGATGGCCGGGGGATATCGCGAGGAGGTGGAGGGACTGCTCGCGGCAGGGTGGGGGCGGGATCTCAAGCCGATGCGGTCGTTTGCCTATCGCCACATTGTCGCGCACATCCTCGACAACCTCGATCTCGACGAGGCCATCCGACTCACCGCCCGGGACACCTGGCGGCTGGCCCGCAAGCAGAGAGCCTGGGCGAGATCGATGGGCTGGGACCCTGGCACGGAGGATGCAGTACCCCTGGCTGCCGAGCGGGCTTTCTCCAGGTAGTTGAGATCTTTGCTCTTGACCTGTCAAGACATGATCGAGTACCACAGAGGATGTAGCCGCATTCTTCGGGGCACCGATCCAGAAAGTCCATTGAATGGTTCTGGATCTTCCCCGTCTGGGTGTCAGTACTGGTGGAGGTGGGGGATGGAGAACACAGCAGCCGCAAGAAAGGGAATCCTGGGCATCTTGATGGGCGCACTCCTGCTCACCACAGCCTGCGACACCGCGCGCTACACCGAAGGGTTCAACCCCGAGGGCAACATCACCCGGATCGTGGTCAAGGTGGATGCCGGCAACATCGAGCTGATCGAGGGCGACACCCTCCGGGTCGAGCGGACCATCCGGGGTGCGGAGGGCGCGCTGGAGCTGTCTCACCGCATCGAGTACACCGGCGAAGCTGCCGAGACCCTCACTCTGATCGCTCAGTGTGCTGCGCTGCTGCCCTGCTCTGTGGACACCCGGATCACCGTTCCCGCCGGAACTCCGGTGGACGTCGAGCTGGCCCGGGGTGCGGTCTGGGCGACCGGAATCGACGGCCTGAGCCTGGAGCTGGACCGGGGCGACGCAGACCTCGACATCCGCGGACCGCTCGTCGCACGCATCGGCAATGGCTCGCTGATCGCCACCCTGCCCGCGGATGCCTCAGCACGGATCGCGGTCGGACACGGTGACATTGCGCTTCAGATCCCGGCGGGCGCCTGGCGGGTGGATGCGACTGCCGCACACCTGGTCGTCGATGAGCAGATTCGACTTTCGCCAGATGCT
>JBLHNG010000822.1:0-3964 GCA_047621685.1 Myxococcota bacterium
CGATCTCCGGGATCGCCCGGTTCACCGCAGCCATGCCGCTCAGCCCGATGACTCCAGCCAGCCACGCCCACCAGGGGATCGCCGCCAGCCCGCCGACCCACTGCCCGCGCACGCCGCCCATTACGAGGCTCAGTCCGAAGACCGTGCCGACGACGTGCAGGATCACCGCGGACTCCATGTTTCCGGTGTGTCCGGCGATGCGGAGGTTCATCTGCCAGATGATCGGCTGGCACAGCCCGACACCGAGGGGCACCGCGAGCCAGAGGAGGCTGGAGGACATGGGCCTACTCGAGGATCTTCTGGAGCCGCCGGCGGTCCCCACGGAAGGTGAACGCAGGCTGAAGGAGGTCGGCGTGGTCGGGGTCGAGCAGGATCGGCAGCGCGACGGCGACCGCCTCCAGGCGATCGGCACTCAGCAGGATGGGCTGGACGAGCCGGGTGAGCTGGGAGCAGGTGAGGTGCACGGTGGTGGCGGCCTCGGCGAGGATCTCCAGCTGTCGGGCACCGCGCCCGGCGGCGTCGATCTGCTGGATGAGCGCGACCAGCTTCATCTCAGATATCGGCTGGACGAGGTCGACATCCGTGGCAGTCAGTGCGGGTCCAGAGACGCTGCACTTCGAGGAGAACATCTCATCGTTGTAGGTCACAGAGCAGGTGGTGTGCTGGCCCGAGGCGACCGCCGATGCCCCGGTCAAGACCTCCTCCCCCTCCATCCAGACCACAAATCCGACCTCACCAGCCGGCACATCCAGCGCCACGAAGGATCGGATCGGGTAGCTGTAGGGCAGCGGCTCTGAGGCGAGACGGACCATGAATGCTCCCCGGTCGAGCCCGACGAGGGACACACTGCCCGGCGTGCCGTCGGCCATGGCCCCAAGCACGAGCGGCTCCTCGTGGAGCAGGGTGAACGCCCCCTCAGCGAACCCGACCACCACGCGTGCATCAGCGTCGACGTCGACATCGATGGCAGCGATGAGCTCGCCGGAGCTGTTGCGGGCATCGAGGCGATGGACCCCGCCAGACAGCGGCGGGGAGCGCAGGCCAGTGTCGGTGGGCCCGATGATGCGATCATCGACGGCGAAGATGGCCGGGGATCCTTCGATCTGGATCTCACCGGCGGCAGCGACGGAGGCGAAGAGGAGAGTGAGCATCACCGCTTAAATACCTCACCCTGCGATAGGCTGCCCGGGATGCGCCGTCTGTATGCCCTCCTCCCCGCCATCGCGGTCCTCCTCGCCTACCTCCCCATCCTCACCGGGGAGCCGGTCTGGGACGATCACACCCTGCTGCAGCCCGCGGTGCTGGAGGCGGCGTGGGGTCCGCTGCCGTTTAACCCCGACTACTTCCGCCCCCTCGGGGTCTGGACGCTCAAGCTCGGCGCCTCGGCGTCGGATCCGATGATGGCCCATCACCTCATCAACGTCCTGCTGCATGCGCTGAACACCGTGCTCATCTTCGTGCTCATCCGTCAGCGGACCACGTCAAAGCAGGACTGGGCGCCGCTGAGTCTGTCGCTGCTGTATGGGCTGCATCCTGCGCTGGTGGAGGGTGTGGCGTTCATCGCCAGCCGGTTCGACCTGCTGCTGACCGGCGCGCTCCTGCTGGTCCTGGTGGCAGACCGCGGGCTCAAGGGAGTCGCCCGTCCCCTGGCGGTCGGAGTCGCCTTCATGCTCGCAGCGCTGAGCAAGGAGATGGCCGCTGCGTTTCCGCTCGCGCTGCTGTTCTGGCACCGGGCGGACCACGACAGCTTCGCGGCGGTCCTCAAGGAGCGGTGGTCGACCTACGCTGCCGTCGTGCTCTCCGGGCTGGTCTACCTCGGCCTCCGCTACCAGGCGCTCGGCGGACTGATGAGCAGCGACCGGGCGATGATCGACGCCGGCTCTCCGGTCTCACACCTCCTGCTGATCGCACAGTCCATCGGTGGGTACCTCGGGCTCGCGGTGTTCCCGATGGGCCACCTCACCCCAATCCACCACATCGTGCTGCCGATCGAGCCGTCCTCGAACACCATCGGAGTGGCAATCGCAGTGGCGGGCCTGCTGGTCGCGCTGCCCCGGTTCGGACCGACCGGCTGGCGACTGCTCGCCGGAGTGGTCGCGATGCTGCCGGTGATCAACATCCTGCCCCTGGACCTGACCGGTGGGGCCTACATCGCCGAGCGCTTCCTGGTCTTCCCCGCCGCGCTCCTGGTCGCAGGGACGGCGGTCTTCCTGGCGGGTCGGCTGGACTGGAGGCGCCGACCGGTGCTGGTCATCGGGGTGGTGCTGTGGAGCGGTGCGGCGCTCGCCGGGGTCCGCGACACCCTGCCGCACTGGCACACCGAGCGCGCCCTGTGGCAGTGGGGTCTCACCGCCGCACCGAAGTCTCCCCTGCCCCGGATCAACCTCGCCCGGCTGCTGACCGACGGCGGAGATCCCCGCAGCGGCCTCGCCTTGTCTGACGAGGCCATCGCCCTGGAGGCCACCTCCGCCCTCGCCTGGAACAACCGCGGTCAGGCGCTGTTCCACCTCGGAGAGCTGCCCGCTGCCGCCGAGAGCTTCACCAAAGCCGGCACCCTGGAGCCAGACAACGCCATGTTCCACGCCAACCTCGGTGGCACCCTGCTGGAGCTTGGAGAGCTGGAGCGAGCCCGCACCGTCCTGGTGGATCAGGCCCTGTTCTGGGACGCCAACAACGTCGAGGCCCGGATCAACCTCGCGGGGGTCTACATTCAGTCTGGCCGTCCCGATCTCGCCCGCCCACTCATCGACGGCCTCGACTCCACCCTGCCCCCCGACCGCATCGCGTCCATGCGCGAAGACACGATGAACCACGCCACCTGGCTGGCCCTCGGCGACCACCTCCGCAGCCAGGGGGACCTGGAGGGTGCGATGGCGGCGCTGTCGGAGGCCGCTCGGCTCGGGGCCGCGCCGATCGACCTCGCGATCAGCCGCAGCTCGGTGCTCATCGAGGCCGGTCAGCTCTCCGAGGCGGTGAAGATCCTCGGCGAGATGCTGCCAGGCAGCGACCCCCGGGTGCCGTTCAACCTCGGCATCATCGCCGAGCGCGCTGGACAGCCCACCGAGGCCGTGCGGTGGTATTCCGAAGCCGCGGCCCGGGATCCGCAGTGGGTCATGCCGCGTCAGAAGCTGGCTGAGCTGCCCCCCGCAGTGCCCAAGAGGTGAGCGGCCACCATCACCCGTCCGAGAGGGCCTGCTCCAGCACCGCGATGGTCCCAGCATCCAGCTTCCCGCCCACCACCGCATCGCCCGACATCCGCTTCGACCACGCCTCCGTGAAGTCCCCGGGGTAGACCAGCGACTCCTCGACGAAGAACGACAGGGTGTGCGACTTTCCATTGGCCTGCCAGGTCAACACGAAGTCGGGCTTGCTGTAGACCTCGACCTTGCGACCGGGCAGATCCGAGAGCACGGTGTTCAGCTTCATCATGTCCGAGCCATTGAATGCGACATCCCCTGCCGATCCGCTCAAGGTGCCAGACGGCGCGCCGGCCAGTGAGAAGTCCGGGGCCGATGTGCAGCCAATGAGGAACAGAGAGGAGGTGAACAGGAGACCGGGGATCCATCGCTTCATGCGCCCTGCTTAGCCCCCGAGCAGCGCCACTCGCCACAGGATACGCCAGCCCATGCTGTCCATCGACCACGTCCAGATCGCCGCACCGTCGGGCTGTGAGGCCGCCGCTCGCACCTTCTTCGTCGACCTCCTGGGACTGACTCAGCTGCCCAAGCAGGGCGAGACCGCCGCCAGTGGTGGCGCGTGGTTCTCCACTGGAACCGTGCAGCTTCATGTCGGGGTCACCACGGACTTCACCCCAGCGGGCAAGGCCCACGTCGCCCTGCGCACTGCGACCCCCGACCACCTCCACGCCCTCGCCGCGGTACTCTCACACGCCGGCCACCCGGTGCGCTGGGACACCCGACTGCCAGGGATCCTGCGCTTCTTCACCGCCGATCCCTGGGGCAAC
>JBLHNG010000823.1:0-3955 GCA_047621685.1 Myxococcota bacterium
CCGGGGCGGCAAGATGAGCTTCGACGACCTCACCGCCGAGAAGTCCTACTCCGCGCTCGGTCGATACTCGATGAGCAAGCTGGCGAACCTGCTGCACGTCGCCGAGCTGGATCGGCGTCTGCGGGCGAAGGGCTCCCAGACCATCGCGGTCACCGTCCACCCCGGCGGCTCTGACACCGAGCTGGCCCGGCACCTGCCGCGCTGGTCCCAGGTCTTCTTCCCGGTAATGCGCCTGTTCATGAACACTGCGGCTCAGGGGGCATGGCCGACCCTGCTCGGCGCCACCGCCCCAGAGGTGGAGGGCGGACAGTACTTTGGCCCCAAGGGCTTCATGGAGATGGCCGGACCCGCAAAGCAGGTCGACAGCAACGCCGCGAGCAAAGACCCGGCGCTGGCGAAGCGACTCTGGGATGTCTCGGTCGAGCTGACGGGCGTGGAGCCTGGGCTGAAGGGGGACTGATGCGACTTCCCACGATCTACATCCCCCACGGCGGCGGCCCCTGGCCCTGGCTCACCGACTTCGGCGGCCCCAAAGCGATGGACGCCCTGCGCGACTACCTGGTCGGCCTGCCCGCCGCGCTGCCCCAGCCACCCGTCGCCATCCTCTGTGTCACTGCGCACTGGGAGGAATCGGTGCCGACGGTCTCGACCGCCGCGCAGCCGGGCATGCTCTACGACTACTCCGGCTTCCCACCGCACACCTACCAGATCCGCTGGTCGGCGCCGGGCTCTCCCTCCCTCGCCGCCAGGGTCCGCACACTGCTGGGGGAGGCTGGGATCTCCTCCGCCGAAGATCCCGCGCGTGGCTACGATCATGGCACCTTCGTCCCGCTGGCGGTCTCCTGGCCCAGTGCCGACGTTCCCACCGTGCAGCTCTCGCTGGTCCGCGGCCTCGACCCTGCCGAGCACCTGCGCATCGGTCAGGCGCTCCGACCCCTCCGCGACGAGGGCGTGCTCATCCTCGGCAGCGGCATGAGCTACCACAGCATGCGCGGCTACGGCACCGAGCAGGGCGCCCGGGATGCTGCGGTGTTCGACGACTGGCTCAGCGCGTCGGTGCAGGATCCCGCCCGTCGGGGAGCCGCCCTACAGCGCTGGAGCGAGGCCCCATCGGGCCGGGCCAGCCACCCCCGGGAGGAGCACCTGCTGCCGCTGATGGTGGTGACCGGCGCGGCTGGAGACGATCGGGTGAGTCTGCCGTTTAAGGAGACCATCCTCGGAACCCGGGTCTCTGCGGTGCAGTACGGCTGAGAGGCTAAAGAGTCCCCATGCTGCTTCTGCTCCTGTCCTGCACACACCGCCCCCTGCCCACCTCACAGCCCACGATCGGCGGAGACCGCCCGGCGATGCTCGTCGCGCCTTCTGGGTGGGACGGTGCTCAGCCGCTGCCGGTGGTCTTCCTGCTGCACGGGCTGGGCAGCAGCGCAAAGCAGCAGGATCGCTACATGCGGTTCTCCCGGGTCGTCGATGAGCTGGACTTCCTGCTGGTGATCCCCGACGGTCTGCCGCGCAGCAAGGATGGGCGGGCGGCCTGGAACGCCACCGACTACTGCTGCAGCCCCGATGGGGGCGATGACGTCGCCTACCTGACCGGGCTGATGGATGAGCTGGAGGGCATGGGCGCGGAGGGGTTCTACTTCACCGGCCACAGCAACGGCGGGTTCATGAGCTACCGGATGGCCTGTGAGGTGCCGGATCGCATCGGCGCGATCGCCGGGCTGGCGGGCTCGACCTGGCTGGAGCCGACAGGCTGTGCGGCGAATGCACCGGTGGATGTCCTCCAGATCCATGGGACCGACGACTCCACCGTGCCCTACACCGGCAAGCCTGGAAAGTACCCCGGTGCTGAGGAGACCATCACGCGCTGGGCGGACCGAGCTGGCTGCACTGACACCACCCAGGCAGAGAGCCTCAACCTCGTCCTCCGGCCCGGCGACGACACCCGGCGCACGGTGTGGGACTGCCCGGAGCCACACCGGGTCGAGCTGTGGACCATCGACAACGCCGGCCACATCCCCCTGGTCAACCGAGACTACGCCCACGAGGTGGTCAGCTGGCTGCTGGCGGATCGCGCTCAGTGAGCCCTGGGTGTCATTGGTGGCTGACACGGGATAGAGATTGCTTCGGTGTGCACCATCCCGCCACCGCACCGATCCAGGGAAGACTTGATGAGACCGCTTCTTTCGGCACTCCTTCTCCTCATGGCCTGCAGCGGAAGCCCCGCTGAGGTTCCTGCTCCGGAAGCCGCCCCACCGGCTTCCGGGCACGCGTCTGCGGATGTTGCCCCTGGCTCCCACGGGGACTGGTGCGGCGAGCATGCGGTGCCGGAGTCTCAGTGCTCCCGCTGCGACTCCACGCTCATCCCAGCCTTCCAGGCCACCGGCGACTGGTGCGCTGAGCACGGCGTGCCCGAGTCGCAGTGCCTGCAGTGTGACCCCGAGCTGAAGATCGAGCGGCCGTTGAAGGAGGGCTGACATGCGCCGACATCTCCAGGGACTCTGCCTCCTGGGGAGCATGCTGTTGGTTGGGTGCATGGATGACGTCTCTCCTGAGCCAGTGACTGCACGCGTGTCCGCCGATCCAGCGCTGTGCGCGGAGCATGGGGTTCTGGAGTCGGTCTGTCCGAAGTGCAATCCCCGCCTGGCGGTGGTCTTTGAGGGCTCCGGCGATTGGTGCGACGAGCACGGCTTTCCCGAGTCGTTCTGCCCGATCTGCTCCCCTGAGAAGGGAGGGCGCCCCGACATCCAGCCGGTCGCGACGGACGGCGCCCCGGCAGACGGCACCGTGGTCCGCTTCCGCACCCGGAGCGCGGCGGAGCAGGCCGGGCTGGCGGTGGTCTTCGCGGAGGAGACCGACTGGGTGGCGGGCACCGAGGCCGTCGCCCGCATCACCTGGGACGCCACCCGCGTCGCCGCGATCAGTCCACGCGCTTCGGGAGTGGTCCGCGCCATCCGAGCCGAGAGCGGTGATCGGGTCGAGCGCGGACAGGTCCTCGCAGAGATCAGCAGCGCCCACGTCGCCGGAGATCGCTCCCGTCTGGTGACTGCGACCCGGGTGAGGGAGGTCGCGATGGATGAGGTGACCCGCCAGGCCACGCTGCTGGAGCGGGGTGTGGCCTCGCAGCGGGACCTCCTCGTTGCTCAGGAGGCGCTCGCCGTCGCGGAGACCGGGGTGGCCGTGGTCCAGGCCGAGCTGGACCTCGTGGGGAGCGGCTCAGGCAGCACCGCGATCGTGCGGACCCCGATCGCTGGCATCGTCACGGTCCGCCATGTGCGGGTGGGTCAGACCGTCGATGGTGTGCGCCCGATCTTTGAGGTGGTGGACACCTCCCAGATGTGGGCGGAGATCGACGTGCCGGAGCGCGACCTCGCGGGGGTTGCTCCCGGTCAGGAGGTCCGCCTGCGCCTCGACGCCCTGCCCGACGAGGTCTTCGTCGGCACCATCGCCAGCCTCTCCCCCGCAGTGGACCCGCTCACCCGCACCGCCCAGGCCCGGGTGGTGCTGGACAACCCCGACGGGCGGCTGAGGGCCAACCTCTACGGCGTCGCCACGATCCTCGATGCGACCGCCGTCTCTGCCGTCTCTGTGCCCGCCGAGGCGGTCCAGCGGGCCGGAGACTCGCAGCTCGTCTTCGTCCGCCAGCAGGTGGACTCCTACACCGCGCGTCGGGTCCGAGTGCTGGCGAGGCAGGGCGATCAGGTCCGCATCTCCGGCGGGGTGAAGGCTGGCGATGCGGTGGTGACGACCGGGAGCTTCCTGCTCAAGACCGAGACGCTCAAGGACAGCATCGGCGCCGGCTGCTGTGACGTGGAGTAGCGGTGCTCTTCGATCTCGCCATTCGCTGGTCGCTCCGGCATCGGGGCATCGTGCTGGTGGGCTGGGTGCTCATCGCTGTCGCGGGCGTGATCTCCCTGCTGCACCTGCCCCTCGATGCCTTCCCCGACACCACCCCCGT
>JBLHNG010000824.1:0-3951 GCA_047621685.1 Myxococcota bacterium
CCCCGGGCCATCGGAGGCCAACACCGCGCCGTCGTACCTCGGCTCTGTGTGCTGGGCGGGGGTGGAGTACCTCGTGGTGGACAAGGACGGCGAGGTCTGGTCCTGCCGCACCGCCAAGCGCCACGGGGAAGGGCACCTCGGCAACGCCTTCACCGGCTCCGTCACCCGGTTCACCGCACCCTCGCCGTGTCCGTACAGCATCTGCCCCTGCACTGTGCCGGCCAACCGCGGGATGATCGAGGGGGTGTCTCGATGACCGCCACGCCCTACCCGCTGGAGGGGGTGGTCTCCTGGAACATGAACACCACCTGCAACTACCGGTGCTCGTACTGCACCCAGCGGTTCAAGGACAGCCGCAAGCAGTGGGCGCGGGATCTGCCCGGTTTCATCAAAGCCTTCACCAGCCTGCCCGGGGACTGGGAGATCAAGCTGTCTGGCGGCGAGCCCCTGCGACACCCCGGCTTCTCCGAGGCGGTCGCTGCTCTGGCGGCGGGGGGGATGCGGGTGAGTGTGGTGACCAACCTCTCCGCCAGTCGCGACATCCTCGCCCGGTTCGCCGCCGACACCGCCGCCCGCCCCGGTCTGCTCTCTGCGAGCCTGCACCTGGAGTATGCCGAGCCGGAGGTGTTTCTTGAGACCCTGACGTGGCTGGCGCCGCAGTACGCCGGGCGCATGTGCGTCACCGCGGTCGCCACTCGGGACAACCTGCCTGCGCTGCCTGCGCTCTCCGCGATGTTCACGGAGGCTGGCATCCCGTTCAAGGTCCAGCCCGAGAAGCAGGATCGCGAGGTCATCGACTACACCGCTGCTGAGCAGGATGCGCTGCTGGCGATGGGTGGGCACAACCACACCGGTCGCATTGCCCCGGACTTCTTCGGCCGACCCTGCTGGGCGGGGGCGCGCTACTTCATCGTCGATCACCTCGGCGAGGCCTGGCGCTGCTACCCCGCACGTCGGTATCGCCGTGAGCACCTGGGCAACATCCTCAGCCCAGACTTCTTCCTGTCGTTTGAGCCGAAGCCCTGTCCGTACCGATACTGCAATTGCACCGTCCCGCAGCAGCGGGGCATGATGCCGACGACTTAATGATGCCCTCTACTTAGGAGCCACCGATGCCCCTCGCCGGACGAATGAGGCTGAACACCTTCCTCGCAATGCTCGCCGCTGGCGTGGCGACCTGCGGCGCTGCTGGCGTGATCATCGGGCCGATGGTCATGCCGGAGCGCGAGGAGATCGTGGAGCCGGTCGCCGCACCGCAGCCGGTCACGTCGAGTACGTCGAGTCCGCCGATTGCTGCGGTGTCGTCCGCCGCTGCGACCCCGGAGGCGGTGGTGATGCAGTACGCCGGGAAGGATCTTGGCACGAGCAAGAAGAAGGACGTCACCTCCGGTCAGCCCTTCAAGGTCAACGTGTACCAGGACGACGGACACAGCGTGGTGAACCGGGCAAAGGTGGACCTGGACCGTGATGACAAGTGGGACGAGAAGTGGACCTTCGATGGCGGCACCATCACGCGCCAGATCGCCCCGGGAGACGACGAGAGCTACACCGTCACCCAGCACTGGGATGGCGCGACGTGGTCCAATGGCGCGCCCTCTGAGGCTGCGGTTGCGGCAGCACCGGCTGCGGTTGGTCGTCCGGTCGATCAGTTCATCCTCGCCCGGGCCGGGAAGAACCTGGGCACTGGCAAGGTGAAGGATGCTTCGAAGGGGCAGGCGTTCAAGGTCAACCTGTACCAGGACGATGGGCACAGCGTGATGAACCGGGCGAAGGTGGATCTCGACCGCGACGACAAGTGGGATGAGAAGTGGACTTTGGATGGGAGCAGCATCACTCGGAAGGTCGCACCGGGAGATGACGAGAGCTACACCGTCGAGGAGACCTGGAGCGGGAGCGCCTGGCAGTAAGGTTGGGCTCAGTAGGCGATAATGCTGCAGCGGTAGGCGTCGTCCCGCACCGTGCCGTCGAGGGTCGAGGCGTCGAGGCTCGCGTCGTCGAGGAGGGCACCCCGCAGGTCCGCGCCAGTCAGCGTGGCTCCGGTGAGGTCGGTGTACTGGAGGTCGACACAGCGGAGATCGGCCCCGGTGAGGTCGGCGTTGGTGAAGTCGACCTGCTGAAGGCGGGCACCGGCGAGCACAGTGCCCGAGAGGTTGGCGCCGCTGAGGTTGACGTCCTCGAGAGTGACCGACGACCATCGCGACTCCGAGAGGTTCGCTCCTTGCAAATCGATTCTGGAGAGCACGACGTCGTCGAAGGTGGCGCCAGTGAGCACGGCGTCGGACAGCGTGGAGAGGTCCACAACGGAGCTGCGCCACACTGAGAAGGAAAGGGTCGCGCCGTCGAGGTCGGACTGGTGGAGGTGAGCATCGGTCCACCGGGAGCCAGAGAGATCCGCCCCGCCGAGGTCACTCTGCGTGATCGTGACGCCCTCCAGCTGGGCTGTGCGCAGGCTGGCCCGGGTGAGATCGGCGTCGCTCAGGGTGACACCCCTGAGCCGCTGTGCATCCAGGTCGAGGTCCGACCACGGGGCGTGCTTCACCGTCTGCCCTTCCATCAACGCCTCGTTCTTTGCCTTCAGCGAAGCCTCTCCGCGACCCTGGCGCTGCACGGTCCACCGAAGCAGGAGGTCGACGGGTTTGTCGATGGTGTTGAGGGAGGCGGTGAGAATGAAGGAGAGACTCAGTCCGAGGGTGGCGCCGTAGCGTAGCCGGGAGTCGCGGTGGAGGGCGGCGTTCCACTTGTGGGCGGGGGAGGGGACCATGCCCCTATGATGACACCATGAGGCCACCGGACCCAGTGCTGGATCCGTCTCTGGGTTCGCTGCCGTTCTCAGTGGAGCTGGAGCGGCTGACAATCCAGCTCCCCGCAGGCCGCAAGCCATGGAGCCTGCTGGTTCGCACTGTGGGGTGCGTGTTGTTGGTGGCGGGGATGCCGTTGCTGCCGATGCTGTCGGTGTGGCTGGGGGCATCGTGGCTGCCGGTGGGCGTGCTGGTGTGGCTGCCGCTACCCCTGGCGTGGCTGGCGTGGTTGTGGATTCGTCGGTGGGGTCGTCAGCCGCCCTACACCCTCACCATCACTTCGGAGCGCTTGAGCTTCCCAGGGGGCGAGGTGCTGCTCGAAGAGATCGAGCGGGCGGAGCTGGTGGTGTCGGATGCCCGGCTGGTGCTGAGGACGAAGCAGGGGACGGTGATGATCCCTGGCGGACTCCAGCATGCAGAGGCGATCTGGCTCCAAGAGATCATCACCCAACAGGTCCGCCGCCGTCGCAACGTTTTGGGGGTGACCGGGGTGGTGCCGCGGCAGGTGCCTGAGGACCTGGAGCGACTCCGCGGACCATGAGTCTCAGTGCAGCAGCGCACTGACCACCCCGGCGATCGTGCCGAGGACCAGCCCCAGGCCGGCGCCGTTGACCTGGATCCAGTCCAGCTCCGGCCGGGTCCGCCGCTCCAACATCGCCCGAAACTCCCTCGGCCCCTGCGCCCGAAGACGATCAACGAGCAGGTCGGCGGAGTGCTCATCCAGCTCGGAGAGCTTCTCGGTCAGCAGCCGGCTGACCTCCACGGAGATGTACTCGATGACCGGATGGGCGTTGAGCGGCATGTCCTCGCTGACGATGCGGTGCAGGTCGTTGCGGTGGGACCAGATCTCGTCGGAGATGCTCTCGATGAGCGGCGGCACGAGCTGGTCGACAAGCCGGGTCGCCAGCAGACGGCGGTTCTCCTCTGGAGTCTGCAGCCAGCCGTCGCTGTACCGACGGGCGTAGTCCATGGCGACCTCGCGAAGGGGGCCGGTCTCGCCGTCTTCGGCCGGCTCCATGATCCGCTCGACGGCCTCGACGAGGCGCTGATGGAGGGTCTCCGGGTCGAGAATTCGCCGGATGACCTTCTCCAGCGGGACCGGGGTGGCCTTGCGCTTGATCGGGGGAAACGCCGGAATCTCAAACACACTCAC
>JBLHNG010000825.1:0-3928 GCA_047621685.1 Myxococcota bacterium
GACGGCGGCTACTGGATGCTCGCCCTGGATGCGCCCTGTCGGGGGCTGTTTGCCGACATTCCCTGGTCCACCGACGCCGTCGCAGAGACTACAATGCGCCGGGCGAGCGACCTCGGACTCGCCGTCCACCTCGCGCCCACCTGCTACGACATCGACGAGCCCACCGACCTCCAGCGGCTCCTCGCCGATCCCCGCTGTCCGCCCGCCCTCCGCACCACCGCCACCCAGCAGCTCCGCTGAGTCCAGCCCCGAGTCCCGCCCATGCCCCTGACCGACACGCTCCCCTCCCCGCTCAACCACATCCACATCATGGGCATCGGAGGCACTGCGATGGCGGCCCTCGCCGGGATGCTCGTCGACGCCGGCTACACGGTGACCGGAAGCGACGGCGGAGTGGTCTACCCGCCGATGTCCGACTACCTCGACAGCATCGGCATCGTCCCCAGGGTCGGCTTCAAGGCAGAGAACCTCACCCCGAAGCCCGACCTCGTGGTCGTCGGCAACGTCGTGCGGGCGGTCTACGAGGAAGCGGTCGCGCTGACAAGCTCCGACATCCCCTACATGAGCTTCCCCTCCCTGCTCGGTGCCCTGTTCCTCGACGGACTCCGCAGCATTGTGGTCTCCGGCACTCACGGAAAGACCACCACCACCTCGCTGGGCGCCTGGATGCTGGCTGCCGCGGGCCGAAAGCCGGGCTTCCTCATCGGTGGGCTTGCCGCCAACTTCGACCGAACCGCGAAGGCCTCGGGTGGGGAGCACTTCATCATTGAGGGCGACGAGTACGACACCGCCTTCTTCGACAAGGGACCGAAGTTCCTCCACTACCGGCCGACCACTGCGATCATCACCAGCATCGAGTTCGATCACGCCGACATCTACCGGGATCTGGCCCACTGCCAGGAGAGCTTCCGGAAGCTGGTGAAGATCCTGCCTTCTGGCGGCTGTCTTGTCGCCCGCTGGGACTCCGACGCGGTGGTCGAGGTAGCGGCTGATATCGACGAGGAGCAGGGCGTGGAGATCCGCCGCTATGGCCCGGGTCAGGACTGGGACGGTCGCATCGACTCGGTGGACACTGTCGCGGGCACGATGACCTTCACCGTGCTTCACAAGGGCGCTCCGCTGGGCAGCTTCACCTCGATCATGGTCGGGGAGCACAACCTCTACAACCAGGTCGCGGTGATCGCCGCGCTCCAGCGCGAGGGTCTCACTCCCGCCGAGATGGCCGAGGGGCTGGCCAGCTTCCAGGGCATCAAGCGGCGCCAGGAGGTCATCGGCGAGATCGGCGGGGTCACCATCCTCGACGACTTCGCCCACCACCCCACTGCCGTGAGGGTCACCCTCAACGCCCTCCGCCTCCGGTTCGGCGGTCGCCGCATCTGGGCCATCTTCGAGCCCCGCAGCTCCACTTCCCGTCGGGCAATCTTTCAGCAAGAGTACGCCGCTGCGTTCGGATCGGCGGATCTGGTGGTCATCGCCCCGCCATACGACCAGTCCCGGATCGCCACCGAGGAGCGCATGGACGCCGGCCAGCTCGTCGACGATCTGCGCGCCAACGGCAGCGAGGCCTTCCTCTGGGGCGGGGCACCGGATGCGGTCGAAGAATGGGACGCAGCGAGCAGCGCACAGGCCATCTCCGATCAGGTCATCGCCAACGTCCAGACCGAGGATGTGGTCGCTGTCCTGTCCAACGGCGGGTTCGGCGGGCTGCATCAGAAATTGCTAAGCGGACTGCGCGAGCGATTTTCGAACTGAGCCTGTTTCCAGTCAAACAGGACCGACGACTTACCGAATAAACGGGCTTCTAAGAGGCCCGTTTTGTTTTTGACGGGTCAAGACCGCTCCCGAGAAGCGACCTGCACTATCTTGGTGTCGATTTTCCAAACGGACAATCTGTGTCCGTTTGGAACCTTGCCGTGCATCCGCTGACGCCGTACTGTACAGGTGTTCAAAGCGATGTCCCGCCGAACTCCGGCACACCCCTCAGGAGCACCCCATGGCCAGCAAGTCCAAGACCTCTTCCGAAGACCGCAGCAAGTCCATCGACGCCGCGATCTCCAACATTCAGCGTCAGTTCGGTAAGGGCGCGATCATGCGTCTTGGCGAGCAGCCCATCGAGCCCGTCGAGATCATCTCCACCGGCAGCCTGACCCTGGACATCGCGCTCGGAATTGGCGGCATCCCCCGTGGCCGGATCATCGAGATCTACGGCCCCGAGGCCTCCGGTAAGACCACGCTGACCCTGCACGCCATCGCGGAGTGCCAGAAGGCCGGCGGTGTCACTGCCTTCATCGATGCTGAGCATGCCCTCGACATCAACTACGCCCGCAACCTCGGCGTTCAGGTCCAGGAGCTGCTCATCTCCCAGCCCGACACCGGCGAGCAGGCCCTTGAGATCACCGAGACCCTCACCCGCTCCGGTGCGATCGACCTCATCGTCATCGACTCCGTCGCCGCCCTCACTCCCCGCGCTGAGATCGAGGGTGACATGGGCGACATGCAGCCCGGTACCCAGGCACGCCTGATGAGCAAGGCAATGCGGAAGCTGACCAGCGCGATCCACAAGTCGAACTGCACGGTGATCTTCATCAACCAGCTTCGCCACAAGATCGGCGTCATGTTCGGCTCCCCCGAGACCACCTCGGGCGGTAACGCGCTGAAGTTCTACGCTTCCGTCCGCCTCGACATCCGCCGCATCGGCTCCATCAAGAAGGGCGACGAGGTCCTCGGAAACCGCACCCGCGTCAAGGTCGTCAAGAACAAGCTCGCTCCTCCCTTCCGTCAGGCGGAGTTCGAGATCATCTACGGCGAGGGCATCAGCCAGACTGGCGAGCTGCTCGACCTGGGCATGGCAGCCGGCCTCGTCCGTCGCTCCGGCTCCTGGTACTCCCTCGGTGAAGACCGCATCGGTCAGGGTCGCGAGAAGGCACGGGAATACCTCATCAACAACCCCCAGATCGCCATCGATCTCAACACCAAGATCCGCGAAGCCAACGGCCTCAAAGCCACCGAGATTGCCCAGACCCCGACTGCTGCCGCGGCTTCTGCTGCTGCCGCCGCCGACGCATAGACCTCACAATCACACTCCCACACTGTGGGAGGGCTCCTGCCCGCCCCTCATCCACCGTCGCCCCCAGGTGGTTGAGGAGCGGGGAGAGATAGCACATCGACGAGCGGCCCTCCTGCCAACCAGCGGGAGGGCCGGGGGCTTTTGGTAGACTCCCTTCAGGCCGACGCCGGCCGGGGAGATTCGACATGGAGCTTGCGGATATCTGTCGCTTTGCAGTGCGCGCAGGCGCCTCCGACATCCACCTCAAGGTCGGACTTCCGCCCCTGTGCCGGGTCAACGGCGAGCTGACTCCGATGAAGTCCGCTCCAGCGATCACCGCTGAGCAGATGGGCCAGATGGCATGGAAGATCATGTCCAAGGCCCAGCGCGAGAAGTTCAAGGCGGACAACGACCTCGATCTCGCCTGGGCAGCTCAGGGACTGGGTCGCTTCCGGGTCAATGTCTTCCGACAGCGCCAGGCCGTCGGCATGGTCCTGCGGGCCATCTCCAGCCAGGTAAAGACCATCGACGAGATGCGGCTTCCGGAGATCCTCAAGAAGATCGCCCTGTATCCCCGAGGACTGGTCATCGTCACCGGCACCACCGGCTCCGGCAAGTCCACGACCCTCGCGGCGATGATCGAGGAGATCAACCGCACGGTTCGCCACCACATCATGACGATCGAAGACCCGATCGAGTACACCTACCGGGACCGCCGCAGCCTGATCAACCAGCGCGAGGTCGGGGTGGACTCCAACTCATTCGCCTCCGCGCTCCGGGCCGCGCTCCGTCAGGATCCAGATGTCATCCTCGTCGGTGAGCTTCGCGATCTGGAGACCGTCGAGATCGCGCTGTCCGCTGCGGAGACCGGCCACCTCGTCA
>JBLHNG010000826.1:0-3920 GCA_047621685.1 Myxococcota bacterium
ACGGAGGCGGGGTAGTCCCGACCCTGAAAGGCGGCATAGGCCCGCTTCTTGATGCCCGCCTGGGAGCCGTCCACCGGCAGCAGCAGGGACAGGGCGAGGGCCTCTTTGTAGAGGTTCATCGACTTCAGCGTCGAGATCCGGGTGGTGATGAGCTGTCGGCTGGCCTCGGTGCTGGCATCGGGCGGGGCGCGGTCATAGGCGGCGAGCCGGTCGGCGGCCTGGGTGGCGAACGGGCTGGAGGGGTTGTGGGTCCACAGGGACTGCCACACCGGCACTGCAAGCTCAGGCTCTCCACGAAGCCGGGCACCCTCCGCCAGCCACCAGCGAACCTCCGCTGGATCGGCACCGAGGGGGGAGGGGATCATACCGGGACTGGCGAGACTGCCGGTCAGCAGTGCCCGAAGCACATCGCGCCCCTCCAGATACTGCCCCGACTCGATCAGCGCCCGACCCCGCAGCATTGCCGCCCGCTGGCCAGACTCTCCCGACAGAGCCACCAGCCCGAGGACCTCCGCCGCTTCTGCCGGTCGCCCGAGCTGCAGGCCAGCCTCTCCAGCCAGCAGTGCCGCGTAGTCCGCCACATCGCCGCTCAGCGCCGGCTTGAGGATGTCGAGGGCCTGTCGGGGCTGCTCCAGACGAATGAAGCAGCGGCCAATCGCGAGTCGCTCAGCATCGGCGGTCGGGGACGGGGCGAGCTGGACGGCGCGGGCGCAGTCACCTGCGGCCAGGGCGCTCACCGCATCCGGGCTGAGCGCAGGAGAGGGCAGGATGAGGGAGAGCAGGTACATAGTGTGGTCCTACAACCCGCGTCTTGACCTGTCCAGTCCGACGAATGGAAGACCGGGCGAAGAGTCGAATTCAGCGGTATCCTGGACCGGTCTCCCGCCCCGAGCTCCGATGCGCGCCCCTGTCTTTGTCTTCTCTGTGGGCCTGCTCGGCTGTGGTGCCGATGTGCACAGCCTGTCCGACGCCAACAACTTCTCGTACACCGGTGATGTGACCATCCCGGCCTTCGCCACCGCCCCGGGGACCGATCTGGAGATCTGCTGGGATCAGGTCACCGACGACATTCAGTGCCACGGACTCGATCCGTCCACCGACATCAACATGCTGACGATGAGCCGGTTTGCACACCTCTCCGAGGCGGATGTGGAGTCGGGGCTGAGCGATGACTCCCTCCAGCAGTCCTCCCTGACAGGCACAGTAGACTTCTTCCCCTCCGGGCAGACCTGCACGATGCTCTCCGAATTCTCGTTCGGTGGCACGGCGATCAGTGTCCCCAATGAGTACGACATCGGCAGCACCTACCTGCTGACGGCGCAGACTGGCACCCAGGTCATGAAGGGCACACGGGTGATGGTCTTCCTCACCCCCACCGAGGGCGAGACGAACACGACGGTCACCCTGGAGTCTGGCTGCGGGGTGCTCGACTTCCAGGGGGACATTGAGTCGCTTGAGGCGGTGTCCATTCCGGCAGACGGCTCATGGGTGGTCGACTGGAGCGGGCTGACCACCACCGGCCTCGGCAACCTGCTGAACATCTCCAGCATCGACGGGCTGATGCTCGGGCACTACACCGAGTCCCGTGCGGAACTTCAGACCCAGCTCCTCGACCTGGAGCTCCTCTCCGATGAGTCCTACTCTGTGCCAATCAGCGGCACCACCGGCTACGATCTCGCCACGCTGCCCGGATTCGGCGGGCTGACCACTGATGGCACCTGGATCCTGGCCCTGACCTGCTCCATCTGTGCCAACCCCGCCCCGCTGTTCCTCACCGTGCTGGTGCCGGAGTAGCAATCAGAAAGACGTGCCGAGCCACGCATACGCCCCCGACACGCTGCCGAAGGTGTAGCCGCTGCCGTTGAGGGCGAAGGCGTACCCGAGCCGACCGGTGATTGGGATGCCCCAGCCGACGATCACCGAGCCGCGAAGCTCAGCGCCGGTGCCGATGAGGGTCTGGGTGGGATCAGCCTCGGCGAGGTCGTCAAACGCGAGGCCAGCGTCGAGGAAGACCGCCGCGGAGAGGTAGCGGGCGAAGGCGGGAATGGTGCCCACGCCGCGGTCGATCCAGGCCAGCGGCAGCCGGTACTCCATCGCGCCGAGGTAGTACCAGTTCCCGGAGGCGGTCGCCGAGGGGAAGCCGCGCAGTGCCCGCCACTCATCGGGCAGGGTGTTGTAGGCGCTGTCGCCGAAGCTGCCGCCGAGCCGGTAGCTGCCGTAGCGCTGGGAGTCGCCCGCGGTGGCACCACCGGCGACCTTGAAGGCAAAGACGTGGTTGCGGGCCCGCAGCCAGTCGTCGGGCCAGGGCACCGTCATGTACTCCCGCCACTCCCCCGACAGCTGCAGCTGGGTGAAGCCTTCGTACTGATCCTCGTCGTTGAGGACGTAGCTGCCGATCCACGGACTCGACACGCTGCCGACCACATAGACGACCCGGGCATCTTCCGACGAGATCGACTTGTTGAAGTACTTGCCCCGAGCAAACCGCCAGCCGCCGCCGAGCTGGGAGAGGAAGCCGCGGGTGGGCAGGAACGGGCGGTAGGCGTTGCTCGGCAGCTCCTCGCCCCGGCTGATGCCCCGCTCCTTGTCGGGCACGAACCAGTGGGTGCGGTAGCTGCCGGTCCACCGTCCGAAGATCGTGCGGTAGGTGGAGGTGGGGTAGCTGACCTGGACGTAGGTCTGAAGCCGCTTGTCCCAGTAGCGCAGGTTTGCGCTCTCCACCCCGGGCACCCAGCTTCCACCGTCGTCGGGCTCGCCCGGGTAGAGGTAGAGGTCGCCGAAGGGCACTGTGTAGGTGTACGCCCCGGCGGTGATGATCGGGATCCACTTGTTGATTGCCGCGGAGACGCCCCATCCGGCGAAGTGGCTGTCGGTTCGGTAGGAGGCGTAGGCGGAGTAGAAGTAGCGCCGGAGGGTGTCGGTGCCAGCGGTCGCGAGGGTGCCCTGAAAGCCAAACGCGGTCTGGTAGAGCGCCGGGGAGAGGTAGCGGGGTGGCAGCAGGGTCGGCAGCGGGTTGTAGCGGCCGACCGGGTGGGAGAAGGCGTACTCCTCTTCCTCGGGGGCCTCGGTGTCGATGGTGTCTTCCCGATCGGTGTCGGGCTCGGGGGTGGGCTGATCGAACTCGCCGCCGAGACCTTCTCCGGGCAGTCCCCACGGACCAGGCACCCGGGAGAGCCCCATCATCGGCCCGCCGACACCGGTGATTCCCGGGAAGTGGTAGACCTCGGTGAGCGCACCCGGTGCAACGCGGCTTGGGTTGCGCTTCGACTTCCAGAGCGGCGCATCCTCATCCTCGTCCGACTCGGGGAGCAGCTCAAAGGTCGGCGGCTCGGGGCGATCGATCGGCTCCGTGGGGAGGACCCCGGCGAGGGGCGCGCGGTGGATCAGCGGCAGGGGCAGCGCGCCGCGATCCCGCCAGTCGTCCCGGCTCAGATCCATCAGGGCGATGTTGGAGCCGTTGACGTCGTGGTACTCAAACGCCAGGGCATCCTCCGCAGGGGAGGGGGAGGGCCGGAAGGCGCCGCCGAGGACGTTGGTGACCTGGTACAGCCGCTCGGTCTCCAGGTCCACCGCGTAGATGTTGTAGACCCCGGTGCGGTCCGAGGAGAAATAGAGGGTGCGGCCATCGATGGACCAGCGGGGATCGATGTCTGCGGCGAGGTCTGCGGTGAGCCGACGAGCTGGGATGCCGTCGGCGTCCATCAGCCAGAGGTCCTGGAAGCCGTCCTGCCACACCGAGACCGCGATGTGTCGTCCGTCGGGGGAGTAGCGGGGGGAGCTGTACTGGGTGTGGTCGGCGTTGTCGGTCAGATCCTCGGTGCGGCGGTCGACGGTGAGCCGGGCGAGCTGGTTGTTCTGCGCGCCGTTGGTCACCACGAGCAGCCGCTCGCCGTCCTCGGTGAACGTCGGATTTCGGGCGC
>JBLHNG010000827.1:0-3918 GCA_047621685.1 Myxococcota bacterium
CATCATGCCCTGCTCTGTGTGCTCCAGGATGTGACAGTGGGTCATCCAGCGGCCGGGGTTGGAGAAGTCGGTCCAGATCGTCAGCGTCTCGTCTGGGTTGACCATCACGGTGTCCATCAGGCCCGGCTCATCGACCGGCTCGCCGTCTCGTGTGAGCACCTGGAAGAGCTGACCGTGGAGGTGGAAGGGGTGCTCGGCACCGGACTCATCGGTGATCTCAATCTCGCTGTCGGTGCCGCCGGTCACCTCGATGGCCTCGTGCTCGTCCCAGGTGTCGCCGTTGATGGTCCACACCGCGAGGTTGCCGTCTGCCTCGTTGTCAAACACCAGCGAGACGTCCTGCTCGAAGCTGTCGGGCGCCTCTGGCAGCGCCGTGGCTGGCCAGTCCTGCCAGTCCGTGCTCCCGATCTCTCCAGAGACGGTGCCCTCAAAGACGGGGTACTCATCGAAGCCGCCGGTGGTGTCGGGCAGCAGGATGCGGAGGACGACTGGCTCTCCGCTGCCGTCGGGGATGACCTCCAGGTCAAAGCGCCGACCGATGGGCAGCTGCACCCACTCGGGCTCGTAGGGATCAGGAAGCAGCGTGCCGTCCACCGCAATCACCCGCCATGAGGCGTTGGTGACGTCGGCGTACAGGGTGCGGGCGTTGGCGGTGTTGACGATGCGCCAGCGCTCGCCAGTGTCCGCAGAGAGGGTGTCGGAGAGGGGCTCGACGAGGGCGTTGACGCCGTTGGCCAGCAGGGTGTTGCCGAAGCGGCCGTGCACGCTGGTCATGTGACCGATCGTGAAGCTCTCGAAGCTGCCACCGCTCTGGATGGAGACATCATCGAGCACGAACATGCGCTCCTGGACGACTGGTGCGTCGGGCTCGTGGACGATGAGGGCCCCCTGCAGACCGCGCTCGATCTGCTCGTGGGAGCGGACATGGGGGTGGTACCAGAAGGTCCCAGAGTCGGGGGGCGTGAACTCGTAGGTGAAGGTCTCGCCGGGCTGGATGGGATCCTGGATGGCGGGCACGCCGTCCATCTCGTCGTCGATGCGCAGACCGTGCCAGTGGATGGTGGTCTCGTCGGGCAGGTCGTTGGTGAACACCACCCGCACAGTCTGTCCCAGCCAGGCCTGGATCACCGGACCTGGGACCACCCCGTTGTAGGCCCAGACCTCCTCGGTGATGTCATCGGCATCGTCTGACCAGAGGATCTCAGTCTCGCTCGCCGTCAGGTGCACCTCGACCACATCCGGGTCGGTGTCCTGATCCTCCAGGGCGACGGTGCCCCAGACCACAGGGAGCGGTGCAGGTGGGAGGGGGGCTTCGGCGGCGGGCTTACAAGAGAGCAGGATCGGGATCAGCATCGGACACCTCCGCGGAGGATCTACTCTGTGCCGATGATTGGGTCTATTAAAAGCCAACTATTGAGAATAGTATCAAACCTGTTGAGGATATTCGCAGCCCGTGTCGTCAGTCTCCTGGCAGCACCGGGGGCTCACAGGGCGTGTTGGTCACCACGCCGCTGTCACCCTCCACACAGAACGGGGTGGACAGCGACTCCCGGGCGAGCAGTCCCTCATCGGTCAGTCCCTCGTCGAGGAAGGTCAGCAGATCCGCTCTCTCACCGTCGGTGATGTCGAAGCCGGTGAGCAGCGCGCTCTTGTAGGGGTTCTCCGCGCCATCGCCGGGCGTCGGTCCGCTGAGAATCTCCCGACCGCCGCGCGCGTAGGCGTCGATGAGGTCTTCGAGGAACAGCACCGTTCCGTCGTGGGTCCACGGACCGCTGGTGGCCACCCCGCGGAGGGAGGGGGTGCGAAACTTTCCCATGTCCTCAAGCTCCCCGGTCAGCGCGTACAGCCCCTGCTCCGCCTCGGGATAGCTGCCTGCGCCGTCGACGTTGTACAGCCCGGTGTTGAAGTAGCCGTGGTCGTCAGTGACGTTGCCGTGGGCATCGGTCGGCTGGTCGAGGAACACCCCGCCATGGCATCGCCCGCACCCCAGCGGCTCGCTAAAAAACAGCGCCATTCCCCGACTCGCAGCCTCGCTCATCGCGCCCTCGTCTCCGAGCAGGTGTCGATCATAGGGCGCGTCTCCACCGAAGATGGTGCGCTGGAAGCTGGCCAGGGACAGGCCGATGTTGTCCAGGCTGATCGGGGCTGGCTGGTCGGGGAAGGCGTCCTGAAAGAGCTGCGGGTAGAGGTCGGTGCTCTCCAGACGGCGCAGCAGCAGTGCCTCGTTCATCCCCATCTCGATGGGCTCATCTCCCATCAGCGGGGTGATCAGCTGATCTTCGAGTCGGGTCACGGACGGGTCTCGCCAGGTCAGCTGACGGCGAAAGGCGACGTTGATCAGCGGCAGCGTGTTGCGGGTGTGCTTCTCGGCGGTGGTGCCGATGGCCTGCACGAAGCCGTCGGTGAAGCCGATGGCCTGCTCATGGCAGATTCCACAGGAGCGCTTGTGGTTGATCGACAGCCGGACATCGTAGAACAGATACCGTCCCAGCGCGATCTTCTCGACGGTCAGCGGGTTGTCCGCCGGGATGTCAGGCTCTGGGAAGTGCGGCGGCAGGTCGAGGGACATTGGGACAGGCCCCTCATCCAGCGCCTCTCCGCCCTGGCAGCTGACCAGAATCAGCCACACCCCTACTCCTCAATGACCGTAAACCAGATCTCCTCTGGACCTTCATGGAACTGGATCGGGTATGCGCCCCAGCTGTGGATCGACCAGGCCTGGTCTGCAATCCCGGATTCCGGGCAGGCGCCATTGACCATCGCATCGGTGACCTGCTCTGCGAGGGCGATCTCATAGGTCACACCCTCGTCGGTGAACACGCGCAGGTAGGCCATCCACTCCGGCATCTCCAGGACCAGCCAGCCGTCACCGCTCTTGGGCATCACGAGTCGGCGGGGGACGCTGTCAGCAAGGATGATGAGCTGAGCGGCCTCGGACTCTGAGGCCGCCAGGATCAGCTCCTCGGTCTTCTCCTCCAGCAGCGCACAGGCCTCCTGAGAGAACTCGTCGTCGACGCTCATCTCGGAGGTGTCTTCTTCTGGCTCCGTGTCCTCCTCCGGCTCAGCGGTGTCTTCGAGGAGGGTGTCTTCGGCGAGGGTGTCTTCAGACGTGGTCTCGTCTGTCGAGGTCTCCTTGTCGTCGCAGGCAGTCAGGAACATCAAGGGAAAGAGCAAGCGCATGTTGGACTCCGTAGGGTCTTATTCAGTGTCAGTGACTCGAAGCACGGTCATCATCCCGCCCTCGGCATGGGGGAGGATGTGGCAGTGGCTCATCCAGTCGCCGGGGTTGTTTCCCTCAATGCGCAGCCGCACGGTGCTGTAGACCCCGAGGTTCAGGGTGTCCTCCATCTGGCGGGTATCTGGTGCGATGCCGTCGATGGAGAGCACCTCGAACGGCATGCCGTGGAGGTGGTAGGGGTGCTCGGCGGGCGAGAGGTTGCGCACCTCGATGATCGCGGCATCGCCGAGGGCGACGGTGTCGATGTCCACGTCGGGGAACACCGCGCCGTTCATCAGCCACACCCCGGTCTCTCGCGCACCGGAGAAGACGTAGGTGATGTCGGTGTGGCCGGGATCTGCGGTGGGCAGCAGGCCGGAGAATGGCCAGTCGAGGCCAGCGGGGGCTGTCGATGGCTTGGCGACCTCAATGTCCATCAGCGATGCGGCCTCGCCCCATGCCGCGCCGCCCTGGTGGACGTAGGGCTGATCGTCGAGGCTGAAGCCGGACTCCCCGAGCAGCCACTCTGCCTCCGCCCGGTCGCCGGGTCCCAGCACGATGCTCTCTGGGGTGGAGAGCGCTCCGGCGATGCCCTGATCGGTGCCGAGCTGGCGGATGTCGGGCCAGGTGAGGTCGAGGTAGCCGAGGTTGGAGACGTTGAGCATGCGCACCCGCAGCGTGCCCCCGCCGTCGAGGGTGAG
>JBLHNG010000828.1:0-3916 GCA_047621685.1 Myxococcota bacterium
CTGTTTCCTCGGTGTAGCTGGAACAAGCTTCACCTTCAGATGATCTTCTTCGGGCGAGAGCACTGCCCGGCTCGGGGACATCGGCCGGTGACCTGTCCGATCTGTTCGTGGGCAGGGGTGAAAGTGCGGCTGGGGAAGGAAGCGAAGCTGAAGCTCGGCGGTCCTCACCGGTAGTGGGCTCTACAGATCCGCCAGCAACCGCGCAGTATTCCGCCGTGCAATCGCCATGATCGTCCCCTGCGGGTTTACCCCTGGCGAGGTCGGCAGGATCGAGGCGTCGTGGAGGTGAATGTTCTGGTAGCCATGCAGCCGGCCAAACGAATCCACCGCACAGCGTCGCTTGTCTTCACCCATCGGGCAGGAGGAGAACAGGTGGATGGTAGAGACGCTGATCTTGTCTTGGGGCAGGGAGAGCCGGATGTCGGTGAACTCCGAGAGCCGCTTCATCGACGGCGCGCCCTCAACGGGGGAGTAGATCTCCGTCGCCCCAGCCGCCAGGAGCAGCTCCCCGAGCCGGTACAGGCCCTCGCCCATCAGCGCGTAGTCGGCGTCCTGGAGCTCAAACTGGATCAGCGGCTCGTTGACCAGCGGCAGGTTGCGAATCCGGCCGATGCCGGTCCCCACAGCCGCGACGTAGAACACCGCAAGGTGTCGCCACTCCTCTAAGAGCCGCCGCTGTCCGAGCACCCCGCTGCCGAGCCACATCGAGATGTGGGGCAGGGAGCTGTGGGAGCAGCCGAGGGTGAGGTCGGGCTTGAACTCCTCGACCTGCTGAACCGGCACCCCCCACTTCGGGTCGTTGATCGGCTCGCGGAACCGGGCTGCGAGGCGAATCATCGGGTGGAGGCGCAGGGAGTCACCGATGCGATCCCGCACGCCGCTCCGGCGGAGAATCAGCGGCGTCTGCACCGCGCCCGCACAGAGGATGACCCGCTGAAACTGGATGGTCACCTTCTTGCCGCCCTGCTTGCAGATCGCGGCAGTGGCGACCCCGGCCTTGATGACCAACTTGATCGCCCGGGTCCCGGGGACGAGTCGACAGCCAGCGGCCACAGCCCGGGGAACCATCGTCTCGGTCATGGACTGACGACGACCCTGCCAGGAGCCGTCATCGGCCTGGGTGTACTTCCAGCACCGCGGGATCTCCGAAGACTTCCAGCCCAGTGACTCTGCACCGGCCTTGAGCATGTTGGAGGACGGGGCGAGTCCGTTTGGACGGGTGGAGACGGAGAGGTCGCGCTCGGTGTCGTTGAACCAGGGATCCATGGGCTGAGGACCGAATTCGTCGATCTGGTATGCCACCCGCCAGTGCTGGAGCATCTCCGGCTTGGGACGATGGTAGAGCGCAGCGTTGATCTCGCTGGCCCCGCCGACACAGCGACCCTCGATGTAGGTGACCCCGGTCTTGCCCAGTGTGGTGGTCAGCCCGGCGTTTCGGTACTTCTGCTCCAGCTCCTCCATGGTGTAGGAGATGGCGGAGTCGAGCCGGTGGTGGTCGCCCTCCTCGATGAGGAGGACATCGTGACCTGCCTCGGCGAGCAGGGCAGCGGTCGTTGCCCCGGATGGTCCGGAGCCAATGATGAGGATCTCGCAGTCCATCACCGCACCTCTACGGGGGGCATCAGCTCTTCCTCGACACAGGAGTAGTACACAAACGTGCCCATCTTCTCGTAGAACTGGACGAATTGCCGCAGCGGTCCGATGGGGGAGACCTTCCACTTCCCGAGCATCTCAGTGCGCCTGCCGTTGTCGAGCCCGGCGACACCGCTTCCGGCCCGCGCCCGACAGTATCGGTCGAAGCTGAGGACCAGCACCAGCATGCCCACGGAGAGGTGTGGCGGCATCTGGGTGATGCGCTTGAGGAGGATCGCGCCGGTCTCTGTGACGTGAGAGACCCCGGTGAGATCGCTGAGACCGACCTCTGCGGCAATCACCGCTTCGGCGAGTCCGCTGACCACCGGGGCGGCCCGATTGGAGAGCTTCTGCTGGGGGAGGGAGAGTGAGAGCATTGGGAGTTCGGCTAACACAGCTTTGCGGCAGGGGTATATTGGCCACCGTGTCCGACTCCTTCTCCTGTCCCAATTGCGGCGCCGCGGTGACCTTCCCTGAGGGGAGGATCGCAGACACGTGCAGTTTCTGTGAGACCCCGCTGGTCCAGGACGCACAAGAAGAGCGGGAGCCGGTCGATCTGGTCGCACCGTTTCGCCTGACCCGGGAGGTGGCCTCTGGTCGGCTGAGGGGCCGGCTGTCAGGGGAGTTCTGGGCAGCGGAGGCGGTGCGGAAGACCGCGGATCCGGAGGAACTCGACGGGGTTCTGGTGCCGTTCTGGTGCTACGACGCCACTGCGCGCTCGGAGTACCAGGGCGAGGTCGGCATCTACTGGTACGAGACGCAGACCTACACCGTGGTGGTCAACGGCCGCACCCAGGTCCGCACCCGACAGGTCCGACGCACCGAGTGGCACAGCCTGTCGGGCACCCACGTCCACACCTATGAAGATCACCTCGTCAGCGGCTCCCAGGGGCTGCCTGAGGCGGAATCCAACGCCCTGGAGCCGTTCGACCTCGGTGCGGCCCGGCCGTTCTCCCCGGAGCTGATCGCCGGGCTCATCGCCGAGCACCCCACGGTCAGCCATACCGAGGCGGAGAAGACCGCCGGCGAGGAGCTGACGAGCCTGGAGAACCGCACAATCACCCGGTTCCTCCCCGGCGACGACACCCGAAACGTACACAACTCCACCACCACCCACGTCGACGACGTGCGGCTGGTCCTGCTGCCGGTCTGGATCGCCACCTTCCGCCACAACGGGGCAGTGTTCCGGATGATGGTCAACGGCCAGACCGGTGAGGTGGTCGGGAAGGTTCCCAAGAGCAAGACGAAGATCGGCTGTGCGGTCGGCTGCGGAGTGGCCATGGTGGTGGGCATGATCGGCATGGTGCTGCTCATGGGCCTCATCGGCGGGAGCATGCAGTGAGTCTTCAGGCGGTCACTTGCTCAGAGTGCGGCGGCGCGGTCGCCATGGAGATCGGGGCGGAGCATCCGACATGCCTGTTCTGTGGCTCCACGGCCCTGACCCGAGCTGAGATCCCCGAGGAGGTCGAGCCGCCGGGCGGGATGGTCCCGTTTACTGCCGATGAGGCGGCGGCGGATGCGGCGTTTCGCACGTTCGCGAAGTCGAGCATCTGGTATCCCTCCGACATTCGCCATGCTCGACTGGAGCTGAAGCCGCTGCTGCTGCCGGCGTGGGTGTGGTCTGGGGAGATCGAGACCCACTACGCGGGCCTGGTCCGATCCTCGACCCGCTCAGGGAAGCGGCCGGTGTCTGGGCAGCACATCGCTCAACTCACCGGGGTTCTGGTTCCGGCCTCCAGTGCGCTCACCCGGGCTGAGCTGGCTGCGATCAGTCCGTTTGACTGTGGCGGCGAGCAGCCGTTTGTTCCCGATGACCTCGACGTGCCCTATGAGCTGGGGCTGCTGACTCGCACTGCTGCGACTGAGGCTGCCCATGTCTCGATGCAGCGGCTGCACAGCGGGCAGCTGTCTGGTGAGGTCGGGGCGTCGAGTCTCAATGTGTCGTGTCTGTATCGGGACATGGTGGGGCGGCCGCTGCTGTTGCCGGTTTATATCGGGACGTATCGGAGGGGGAAGGACTACTATCGTGTGGTGATCAGTGGTCAGACTGCGGCGCTGACGGGTACGGCGCCGCTGTCACTGTGGAAGATACTTGGCGCGATCTTTGCGGGGCTGGGCTGCCTGGGCATGGTTGTGCTGTTCTTCACCCTTGCCGGGGCGATTGCGACGCAGTTTTAGCCTGAGAACCACCGGCGCTCTGAGGTCTGCAGGACAGTCCTTTGAGGCTGCGGGTGGTGGTGAGTGAGCCTCAGCGAATCCGGTGAGGGAGCACCCGCCGTCATCC
>JBLHNG010000829.1:0-3910 GCA_047621685.1 Myxococcota bacterium
CTCACCTTCGATGACGTCCTCCTCCTCCCGGCGCACTCGCTCGTGCTCCCGGACGAAGTGAACCTCGGGACCCGTCTAATGGATGGCTTTAACCTGGGGATCCCGCTGCTGTCCGCAGCGATGGATACTGTCACTGAGGCACGCATGGCCATTGCTATGGCTCAGAATGGTGGGTTGGGGATCATCCACAAGAACATGTCCGTGGCCGAGCAGGCCGCTCAGGTCGCGAAGGTGAAGAAGGCCATGACCGGGGTGGTCTCCGACCCGGTCTCCCTCTCTCCGGGGCAGTCCCTTCGTGAAGCAAGAGCGACGATGAGACTGCATCACATCTCGGGGCTCCCAGTGGTCCGCGAGGGGCGCGTGATCGGTATCCTGACCGACCGGGACCTCCGGTTCGAGCGCAATCTCGACCGAAAGGTGGATGACGTGATGACCCAGGGCGAGAAGCTGGTCACCTGTCCGCCAGGGACCGATCTGGAGCGCGCCAAGGATCTGATGCAGGCGCACAAGATCGAGAAGCTGCTGATTGTGGATGACGGGGGTGTCCTCAAGGGGCTGATCACCTTCAAGGATCTCCAGGCCGCTTCGATGCACCCCAAGGCCATCCGCGACGAGCGCGGCCAGCTCCGCTGTGGTGCTGCTGTTGGTGTGGGTGGAGATCGCGACGAGCGGGTGGCGGCTCTCATTGAAGCTGGCGTCGACATTCTGGTCATCGACACCGCGCATGGTCACTCCCAGGGTGTCCTCGACGCCACCTCCACCATCCGCACCCGCTACCCCGATGTCCGGCTCATCGTCGGCAACGTCGCCACTGCGGATGCCACGAAGGCCTGCATCGATGCGGGCGCAGATGTGGTCAAGGTTGGCATCGGGCCGGGCAGCATCTGCACCACCCGGGTTGTTGCCGGAGTCGGCGTCCCCCAGCTCACCGCGATCTCGGAGTGCGCAAAGGTCGCTCATGCCGCAGGCGCCACCATCATCGCCGACGGTGGCATCAAGTACAGCGGCGAGATCGCCAAGGCCATCGCCGCTGGTGCAGACGCCGTGATGATCGGCTCGCTGTTTGCCGGAACCGACGAGGCTCCCGGCGAGCTGGTGCTCTACCAGGGGCGGACCTACAAGTCCTACCGGGGCATGGGCTCGGTCGAGGCCATGCGCAAGGGCTCGTCTGACCGCTACTTCCAGGACGGTGAAGCCGAAGACGGCGGAACCCGGAAGCTCGTCCCCGAGGGCATCGTCGGTCGGGTGCCCCACCGCGGTCCCCTGGCGGACACCGTCTTCCAGATGGTCGGCGGGCTTCGCTCCTCGATGGGCTACACCGGATGCGGCACCATCTCTGAGCTGCAGGACAAGGCCCGGTTCGTCCGGATCACCTCGGCCGGCCTCAAGGAGAGCCACGTACACGACGTGATCATCACCCGTGAGAGCCCCAACTACCGCGTCAATTAGAACGAACGGAGGAGCCAATGAGCGCCCCGACCCTGAAAGAGCTTCGCGCCCTCGGCGCTGGTGATCGGGCGGAGGCACTCTGCTCCGCTCTCCTCGAAGATCCGGCCTGGCCTGCGGTCTCCGGTCTGCTGACCCCGGCGGATCCATTCCCCCTCCACCAGCGGCTCTACGCTGCGGTGTCGGAGGGGCTCACGGTCTCTCCGGCCTGGTATCCCGAAGACGACGACATCATCCGGCTCACCCCGCTGATCGGCGGTCGCAGCTTCGCGGAGGCCCAGCGGTGGAGCGTGGCCGAGCCAGGGGAGTACTGGTCGAAGCTCATCACAGCACTCAAGATTGCCTTCCGCAGCCCACCGCGGGCCATCCTCAATATCGGACGGGGGGCTGAGCACGCCCGCTGGCTCCCTGGCGCACGGCTCAACATCGCCGAGAGCTGCTTCGCCCGCCGGGACTGGACCGCCACTGCGATCATCTGGCAGGCCGAGGGCGGCGAGATCCAGCGCATGACCGTCGGTGAGCTGTACGACTCCAGCACAAAAGTCGCCCGCAGCCTCACCGCAGCCGGGTTCTCCCCCGGCGATGCCATCGCCATCGACATGCCGATGACGGTGGAGTCGGTGGTCATCTACCTGGGCATCGTCCTGGCTGGCTGCGTGGTGGTCTCCATCGCCGACAGCTTCGCCGCCGAAGAGATTGCCACTCGCCTCCAGATCAGCGGGGCTGTGGGCATCTTCACCCAGGACGTCATCCTCCGGGGCAAGGTCCTGCCCCTGTATGCACGGGTGCGCGAGGCCGACGCCCCCCGAGCGATCGTGCTGTCCGCTGGAGAAACCGTGGCGGTGGAGTTGAGAGAAGGGGACTGCACCTGGGCGGACTTCCTCGCACTCGATCCCGGCGGTGTGCTGCAGCCGGTCATCTCTGATGGAGAGCGAGTCACCAACATCCTGTTCTCCTCGGGCACTACTGGCACCCCCAAGGCGATCCCCTGGACCCATATCACTCCGATCAAGGCTGCCGCAGACGGGTTCGCACACCACGACATCCGCCCTGGGGATGTGGTCGCCTGGCCGACCAACCTCGGCTGGATGATGGGACCATGGCTCATCTACGCCAGCCTGCTCAACGAGGGCGTCATCGCCTTGTTTCAGGGCAACCCTTCCAGCCGTGGGTTCGCCACGTTCGTCCAGGATGCAGGGGTCACCATGCTCGGCGTGGTCCCCAGCCTCGTGCGCGCCTGGCGGGCTGGGGATGTGGTGGATGGCCTGGACTGGAGCACCATCCGCTGCTTCTCCTCCACCGGCGAGGCCTCCAGCCCCGACGACATGCTGTGGCTGATGTCCCGCGCAGGCTACCGGCCAGTCATCGAGTACTGCGGCGGAACGGAGATCGGCGGGGGCTACATCACCGGCTCGATGCTCCAGCCCCAGGTGCCCGCCATGTTCTCCACTCCGGCGATGGGCTGTGGCTTCCAGCTCATTGATGCGGAGGGTTCTTCGGTGGATGTCGGGGAGGTCGCGCTCACCCCGCCGATGCTGGGCACCTCAAACCGCCTGCTCAACCGGGATCACCACGCGGTCTACTTCGCCGACATGCCTGCCGGACCGTCCGGTGAGATTCTCCGCCGCCACGGTGATCAGATGGAGCACCTCGGCGAGGGCTACTACCGCGCGCAGGGGCGGGTGGACGACACCATGAACCTCGGCGGGATCAAGGTCAGCTCTGCGGAGATCGAGCGGGTCTGTGCCCACGTCGATGGGGTGCGCGAGTCCGCTGCGATCGCACTCACCCCGCTGGGGGGCGGACCGGATCAGCTGGTGGTGGTGGTGGTCCTGGAGGGCACGCCGGATCCTGGCGATCTCCAGACAAAGCTACAGCGGGCGATCCGAGGTCGGCTCAACCCGCTGTTTAAGCTCCACCGGGTGGTCCCGGTGGAGGCGCTACCCCGGACCGCATCAGGAAAAGTGATGCGTCGGGTGCTTCGCGCTCAGCTTGCGTGACGCGAGCTTAGTTCTTCGCCTTCACAGCCTTACGGACCATGACGTAGCCGCCGTTCGGACCGGGGACGCCGCCGCGGACGTAGAGCAGGTTGCGCTCGGAGTCGATCTTGACCAGGACGAGGTTCTGGACACAGGACCGGGCGTTTCCGTGCTGGCCGGGCATCTTCTTGCCCTTGATGACGTGACCAGGGGTGAGACGAGTACCGATCGAGCCACCGTGACGGAAGTACTCGTGAGTACCGTGGGAGCGGATGAAGCCCTTGAAGTTGTAGCGCTTCATGACACCGGTGAAACCGCGACCCTTGCTGGTACCGGTGACATCGACGAGCTGGCCTTCGGTGAAGACGTCGCTGGGAGCAAGCACCTGGCCCACAGACAGCTTGCTGAGATCAGCCTCGCTGAGGCGAACCTCACGGACGAGCTTCTTGGGGGTGACGCCAGCCTTCTCGAAGTGGCCCGCGTCG
>JBLHNG010000830.1:0-3907 GCA_047621685.1 Myxococcota bacterium
GGTGGTAGTGAGGCCGTCGATGAACACTGCGGCATCGTCCGTGACCTGTCTGCCGCTCAGGGCACTGTCGAACACCGCGATCTGCCCACTGTCGGACATGGCAACCACATCGGAGATGCCGTCGCCGGTGAGGTCGTCGAGGGCGATGGTGGAGTAGCCGAGGGTCTCGCTGGTCGAGGGGCCGACAATCGTCGCGGCATCTCCGGTGTCGAGGGACTCCCCCTCGCTGAGCTGCTCGAAGACATAGATCGCGCCGACCCCGGAGGACTCGCCGACGTCCGAGGTGACCAGCGCGCGCCGCCCGCTGCCGTCAACATCGGCGCTGGACAACCAGCGGCCGAAGTAAGAGGAGGATCCCGTGAGGGTGGCGTCAGCGTCGGTGGTGGAGAGGTCGCCGGACAGCGGGGTGCAGTCCCCGGCGGTTCCGTCGCAGTTGTTGTCCATCCCGTCGTCGCAGACCTCAGCTTCTCCGGGACTGATGGCGGCCTCCGCATCATCGCAGTCTCCGGCCTCGGAGACATACCCGTCACCGGGAACCTCGCAGCTCTCCAGGATGCTGTTCGGATCACCGTAGCCGTCGCCGTCGCCGTCGGTGTACCAGATCCGCCCGGTGGTCACCGCCACGTCGAAGTCGTCACAGTCCCCGCCCACGTCGATGAACCCCGACGGCAGCTCGCAGAACGAGAAGGCTGGCGCCCCGCCGAAGCCGTCTTCATCTGCGTCGAGGTAGCCGATGACTCCGTCCGACAGCGTGCCGTCCTTCGCATCCACCGCACCGTCGCAGTCGTTGTCCGCCCCGTCGCAGACCTCCTCGGCGTCTGGGCTGATGCTGGCATCGGTGTCGTCACAGTCCGTGCCGGCGGCTGCGTAGCCGGGGGGCTGCGCACAGGCGACGACGCTGGAGAACGAGGTGCCGTAGCCGTCGCTGTCGCTGTCGGCGTAGAACGCCAGCGTCTCCAGGCCCTCGTCGATCTCACCGTCGCAGTTGTCGTCCTGGTTGTTGCAGATCTCGGTGGCGTCCGGGTCGCAGTCTTTGTCCCCACAGGCCGAGGCAAGCAGCAGCGCCCCGATCAACATCCAGCGTCTCATACCGGCTCCCATGGCATGGGAGCTTAGCCCAGAGACCGCGTCAGCGTCGATGTCGGTCCGGTCCATGTAGGATTGCCCGATGAGCAGTCCTGCACTGATGCTGGGAGATTCGGGTGAGGAGCCGTTCGTCGGCCACCTCCGGCTGAGTCTGTCTGGGCCGGAGGTCTGGATCTCCGCGGCGGGACGGGTGGCAGGCGCTTCGGGTGCGCTGGACGCCTTTGAGCCAGCCCGTCGCCTGGAGACGGCCCTGCGGCTGGAGCTGGAGGGGCTGCTGGAGAAGTCTGAGCGCAACCTGCTGCTGCATCGGGCATGGAAGGCCCTCGTCGCCATGGACCCCGCCGACCTCGGCGCTGAAGCCGGGGCGGACCTCAGTCTGCTGCTGGTCGCCGGAGACACCCGTGGGGTCGGGGTGAGTGGAGTGGGGCTGTCGATGGTGTGGGGTCGGTACTACGGGCGGTGGCGTCCGCTGGTCCGCTCGGGACACCCGCTGCTGAGCGATGCGGGACGACCGATGCGCGCCCCGGGGGTGCTCGACCTGCCCCAGCCGCCAGAGATCCTCCTCGCCACCCCGAAACACCGTCCCCCGTGCCTGCCCGAGGGTGACGTCCTGCGCCACGCGGGGGTGTATCGATGACCCCTGAGACACTGCTCGCCCTCAACCTCCCCGACGACCTGCCCCAGGTCATCACCGCCATCGAAGCCGAGCTGGCGGAGGGCCGGGCACCGACTGCGATCTTTCGCGGCCTGGAGATCCTCAATCCCCTCGCCCTGGTCGACGTGGTCATCGGCCCCCGTGCCCCGGGGGGTGCAGCGATGGTGCCCGCAGTGGGTGCGGTCATCGCGACCCTGGAGTCGGTGGTCCCGGTGGGTCCGCTGTACCGGAGGCTGGTCCGCCAGGCCGGCACCGGACGGGTCGCAGTGCTCCAGCTCGCGGCATCCCGTCATGAAGAGGCCACCTGGCTCATCCCGCTGTCCCGGCTGGCAGAGGGCAACCAGGCCGGACACACCCACCTCACTCAGGCCGGTGCGCACTGCACCCCCGCAGTCCTCACGGCACTGTGCCAGGCGCACATCGAAGCAGGTCATCGGGCCGGACTGGTCACCGCCAGCCGAGAGCTCGCCCGAATGGAGCCAGTGCTTGCGCTGCTCCAGGTCGGTGATCTGCACTACGCCGCAGCCGGCATCGTTGCACTGCTGGAGGTCGCGCCAGACAGCGGCTTCATCGAGTGCATCGCTGCGCGGTGGGGGCCGGGGCTCGCCCCGCTGCTCGCCGCGACCCTCTCCCACATCCCCCGCCGCGCGGTCGCGGAGCAGCTAAGCCGCTACACCCGCTGGTACCCTGACATTCACCATGTGCTCACTGAGCGCATGGCGCGCCTCCCCCCCTGAGCTATTCCAACGCTATGCAGCACACCTTCTGCCGACTCTGTGAGGGCGCCTGTGGCCTCCTCGCCGCCACTGACGGCGGGCGCCTCACCGCGCTCTCCCCTGACCGGGAGGATCCGGTCACCGGCGGCTACATCTGCGACACCGCCGAGCGATCGGTGGACGCGCTCGACCACCCCGATCGCATCACCACCCCGCTGCGCCGCGATGGCGACAAGCACGTCCCGGTCACCTGGGATGAGGCCATCGACGGGATCAGCACCGCGCTCCGTCAGGTCCGCAGCCAGACCGGGTCGGGCAGCATCGGCCTGCACATCGGCGACGAGGTCTTTCGCTCGTCGCAGGACTGGGTGCGGACGCTGTCGTTTGCCATCGGTCTGGGCACCCCGGCGGTGCTCAGCGACCTCTGTCTGGGGGCCGGTCCCCGGATCCGCCTCACCGAGATGATGATCGGCCACCCCGCTGTCCTCATCCCCGACGTCGGTCGCGCTCACCATGTGGTGATCCTCGGCGGAGAGCCGGTGCGAGAGGGCTGGGGTCCGCTGGTCGCGGGCGGCGACTTCCTGCCGGAGGTCGAGCACTCTCGCAAGACCAAGGGCACCCGGGTCGTGGTCGCGGATCCGCGTCGGACCGATCTGGCCGACCAGATGGACCAGCACCTCGCCATTCGGCCAGGAACCGAGCCCTTTCTGCTGCTCGGCATGATCTCAGCGATCGTCGCTGGTGGCTGGCACGACGCCCAGTATGTCCGGGACTACACCGCCGGATACGAGGCGCTCACCGAGGCCATCCAGCCCTGGCCCATCGCCCGCTGTGCAGAGATCTGCGGCATCACCACCGCCGCGCTGTCTGGAGTGGCGCTCAAGTTCAGCCGCGCACCGATGGGGGTGGTCAGCCCCGGGTTCGCCGCCTTCAACAACACCAACTCCGCGCTGGGTGCCTGGGCCTGGCTGGCGCTGCACACCGTCACCGCCAACACACTGCGCCCCGGCGGGATCTACGAGAACCCCAGCCTCATCGACATCCAGCCGCTGCTCGCCGCCGTGCCCACCGCAGATGCCCCCCGCACCCGCACCGGCCACTCGCTGATGCTGCTCCAGGGACCATCCACCGCGCTGGCCGAGGAGATCCTCACCCCCGGCGAGGGTCAGATCCGCGCGCTGATCACCCTGTCGTCGGATCCGGCGGGTCGGCTTCCGGGCCGGGCACGGGTTCACGAGGCCCTCGATGCCCTGGAGCTGCGGGTTCACGTCGGCCGGGTCATGGATGAGACCGCCCAGCGCGCCGACTGGATCCTCCCCACGGTCCACCCCTGGGAGCGTGCAGACCTCACCCTGCACACCGCCTCCCTGCTGCCGATGACGGGCCTGCTCTCCACCCCGCCCGTCGTCGCCCCCCGAGGAGACGCCCGCCCGATATCGGACATCCTCCC
>JBLHNG010000831.1:0-3905 GCA_047621685.1 Myxococcota bacterium
CTCAGGGCGAGGCGGGTGCCAGCAGAGGCAATGGAGCGGCCGAGCGGGGCATCGAAGGAGGACACCGCACGCACCGAGGCCTGGCGACCTTCGCGAATCGGCTCCTCAGCAGTCGGCACATACCGTCGACCGGTCCGACCAGTCCAGCGCGTTGGCTCAGAAGCGGCCGCCAACAAACACCCCCGGACCGCTGCCCATCATCACCCCGGCATAGCCAATGCCGACACCGGCAACAGCGCTGATCCCAGAGGCAATGACCAGCGTGTTGGTCAGTGACTGGTACCGCAGCAGGTCAGCGGTGGTCGAGGACTGGTCGAACTGGCCGAGGGTCGCGAAGGACGCAGCATACAGCCCGCCAGCGATCATCATTCCGGCCCCTCCCGCGAGCATCAGCGGGGTCTTGGCCGGCGGACGGACCCGATCGATGTAGACGACCCGCATGTCGCCATAGGCGATCTCGCCTTCCGTGCTCTCTCCGCCTCGTCGGCTCTTGCGCCCGGTCTCCGTCGAAGCCACAGCGGCCTCTTCGACGGCGTCCTGGAGGAACTGAGTGGGGATGGCGTTTCCTTCGATGATGAAGGACTGCCTCAAGGAGCCATCTCCGGCACTGATGACCTGGAAGATGTGCGGTCGGCCCGGGGTCGCTTCGGCCTCGGTCAGCTCGCGGCCATCGAGGAACAGCGCCCCGCCAGCCGGGATGAGCAGCGTCTTGCCGGGGATCGCCTCGGGCTCTATGGCTGCCAGCTCGCGCTGGGAGTCAAAGCCGGCGCGGAGGGGGTGGCTGGGACCGAGGTCGTTGATGTCCCACTCGAAGGTGGGATCCAGCTCCAGGCTGGTCAGAAACCACTGGTTGGCTGCGGCGCGATCCTGGTTGAGGTAGTGCTGAGTGCCGATGTAGCGGTAGGCGCTGGCATAGACCCGGGCGGGCAGCTTGCGCCCCACACAGGGAAGCCGGGCCTCCATCTTCTGTCCGATCTGCTTGAAGGTGACTTCATCCAGATTCCGGAGAGCCTCGGTCATTGCGGACATATCGTCCGTAAGCTGACCAGGGGTGTAGGCACTGGCGCACTCTGCGGCGGCGAGCCTGGGAGTGCTCAGGCAGAGGAGCAGGGCGGCGGAAAACAGAAACCTCTTCATCGCCGACAACCTACCACAGGCACCCGCCACCAGGCAGGGCATCCCGGTCAGGCCGGGCGAACCCACCCAAGCACCTGTCCCGCCGAGATCGCATCGCCATCTTCCAGCACCCAGCGGACCAGGGTTCCGGCAATGGTGGCTCGGATCGGGTTGAAGGTCTTCATGACCTCGATGAGGGCCAGGGTGCTGCCCAGACTGGCGGACTCACCGGGGGGCACGAAGGCGGGGGCAGAGGGCGACGGGCGGCTCCAGAAGGTGCCCTCCATCGAGGCCATCACCGGGATGAGTCCCTCCATGTCGGGCTCGGTCGAGACCACCGCCTCGACCACTGCTGCTGCTACGACAGCCGGCCCCCGGAACGCAGTGAGCACCTCCAGGTCGAAGATGCTCCAGATGCGCGGGTTCTTCACCCGTCGGTAGCCGGTGGACTGGTAGGCCATCTCGGCCAGCGCACACAGCCAGTCCCGAAGCTCGTCGATGCGAATGACCTCGTCGGTGTCCATCCGGCTGGCCGCGGCGACCGGGTCCATGTCCGCTTCGATCCGGTTGGCGGTCTCGTCCATCGCGGTGGCGATCTGCGCACGCTCCTCGGGATCCTCCGCCATGATCTCGAAGCTGTCATCGAGCTTGGTGCGGAAGGCAGCGATCGCCAGGGTCCGCCCCTCCATGACCGCCTGTCTCGACAGCGGCGTGGAGAGCTGAATGATCGGGTCGTAGGGGAGCCCGGCCATCGCGTAGTAGCCGGCCCCCGACGCCTTGCGCATCAGCACGGTGAACATCGGGGTGGTGTTGGTGGAGTTGGTGTAGATGAGGCTGGAGCCGTAGCCGAGAAGCCCCTGGGCCTCTGCCTCTACGCCGATGTCGAAGCCAGCGATGTCCTGAAGCCAGATCAGCGGGATGCCGTCGGCGTTGCAGGCCCGGGAGAACGCCGCGACCTTGGCGATGCCTTCCCGGTACAGGATGCCGCCCGGACGAAGCCCCTTGCCCGACGGATGCGGACGGGGCTCCAGCACGTTTGCCACGATGCCGACCCACAGTCCGCTGATGCGCCCAATGCCGGTGAGGATCTCGAGGCCGGTGTGGGGCATGACCTCGTGGAACAGCGAGCCGTCTACCAGGCGCCCGATGACCTCGCGGACGTCGTAGACATGCCGGTGGTCTCTGGGGAGGAGCGCGGCGAGATCATCGGGATCCTGGAGGGGATCCTCTGCGGGAGCGCCGTGGCGGTAGAAGTCCACCGCTGTGCCGGGCAGCCGGGCGACCTCGCGCCGGAGGTGGGCGATGGCGGTGATGTCGTCGGGAACCCGCACATCCGCGCAGGCAGACTGGTGGACGTGGACCTCGGGACCGCCGATGTCGAGCGAGGTCAGCTCCAGGGCCTTGGCACCCTTGATGAGCGCTGCACCCGCGATGACCATGTAGGCCTGCTCGGTCATGTAGACCCGGTCGCTGATGAGCGGCATGTAGCCACCACCGGCGATGCAGTCGCCGAACACCCCGGCGATCTGGGGCACCCCGCGGTCAGAGAGCAGGGCGTTCATCTTGAAGATGTGACCCGCGCCAGCCTGTCCGGGGAAGCTGTGAGCCTGCTCGGGCAGGAAGAGTCCCGAGCAGTCCACGAGGTAGATCACCGGCAGCCGCAGCCGCAGCGCCATGTCCTGGGCGCGCTGGATCTTTTCGGGCGTCTTGGGCCACCAGGCCCCGCTGGCGACGGTGTTCTCGTTGGCGATCACCATCACCCATCGACCCTCGACCCGGCAGAACGCGGTGACCACGCCAGCACCGGGAGCCTGACGGCGGCTGCCGGAGAACTCCCGCCCCCAGTTGACCAGGGTGCCGACCTGCCGGGGGGTGGTGCCGGGGTCGATGAGCGCGGCAATGCGCTCGGCGGTGGTCATCTTGCCCTTGCGGTGGGCGTACTTTGCGCCCCAGCCCGCAGCGACCACTGCGCGCTTCTCCTCCAGGGCCTCCTCAAGCGCCGAGACATGCGCCCGGTTGCGCTGGCTGTCGTCGCTGTCGGGCAGCGGGGTGCCGATGGGGTTCAGGGTGAGCTTCATGACTTCATTCCAAGCAGGGAGGGCAGCTCGCGCTCCAGGAACCGGGTGTCGTAGTTCCCGGAGGTGAATTCGTCGTGGTGCAGCACGGCGAGGTGCAGGGGGATGGTCGTGGAGACGCCGCGCACCTCAGTCGCATCCAGGGCGGCGATCATGCGCTCGATCGCCTGCTGTCGGGTGGCGCCATGGGCGATGACCTTGGCGAACATCGAGTCGTAGTGTGGGGAGATGCGGTCGCCCTGCTTGAGGTGGGTGTCGACCCGAATCCCCTCCCCGCTCGGCAGCCTCAAGTGCTCGACACAGCCCGGCGTCGGGCGGAAGTCCTGCGTGGGATCCTCAGCGTTGATCCGGCACTCAATGGCATGCCCGCTGGTCTCGAAGGCGAGGTCGAGGGGGTGGTTGGCGGCGATCTTGAGCTGCTGCTCGACCAGATCGACCCCGGTGACCTCTTCGGTGATGGTGTGCTCGACCTGGAGCCGGGTGTTCATCTCCATGAAGTACAGGGAGCCGTCGGCGTCTCGGAGCATCTCGACAGTTCCCGCACCCCGATAGCCCATGTCTGAGACGGCTCTGGCGATGATCCCGCCCATCTCGTTGACCTCCGAGCGGGTCATCACCGGGCTCGGGCTCTCCTCGATGAGCTTCTGGTGACGCCGCTGCACGGAGCACTCCCGCTCCCCGAGGACCACCGCGTTCTGTCCGTCGCAGAGGATC
>JBLHNG010000832.1:0-3898 GCA_047621685.1 Myxococcota bacterium
CTCTCTCTACGCCCGACGCGCCCGCCACCCCCTCACCGAAAACGTCGAAGAGGGTGCGGCTTCCTGGGACATGCTCGGAACGAACCTGTCCGTAAAGCAGAGTGATGGCAGCTGGACCACCGAGTCGGAGCGGCTGATGCTCATGGACAATCGCGACTTCAACCGACTGGGGCTGGGCATGGACGACCTCATCGAGGGCTACCTCCAGTCCGTTCAGGCCACCATCGCCATCGACCGCATGGCCGAGCGTCTGGTCACCCAGAAGGGGAGGTTCCGGCGCAAGTTCTTCCGGTCTGTCAACCCCGATGACGCCCTCATCGAGGACATCTGTTGATGTACGCAGAAGTCGTCTCTGCCCTCGACCCCGCCAGCTGTCCCTCCGGCTCCATCACCCGACTCCAGATCGAGATGATCGAGACCGGAATGGGCAGCCCTCTGCGCATCCCCGCCCTGGTCGCCCGGGGCCGTAAGGATGGCCCCGTCTTCGGGCTGACCTCGGCCATTCACGGCAACGAGCTCAACGGCATCCCGGTCATTCACCAGCTCATCCGCTCTCTGGACCTCTCCAGGCTGCGGGGCTGCGTGGTCGGCATTCCGGTGCTCAACATTCCCGGCCTGCTCACCCAGCGGCGGCTGTTCAACGACAACCGCGATCTCAACCACCTGTTCCCTGGCAAGGCCGACGGGCACGCCAGCCAGCTGTACGCCTACCGCATCCTGGAGCGCATCATCCGCCCCATGAACGTGCTGGTCGACCTGCACACCGCCAGCTTCGGCCGGGTCAACAGCCTCTACATCCGGGCCGACATGACCGAGCCCGGGGCAGCGCGAATGGCCTACCTCCAGCGTCCGCAGATCATCGTGCACAACCCGCCCGCCGATGGCACCCTGCGCGGCGCAGCGCAAGACCTTGGAATTCCGGCGATTACCGTCGAGATTGGAGATCCACAGCGCTTCCAGAAGGAGTACATCCGCCAGACCCTTGCCGGTCTGCGGGCGGTGCTCGCTGATCGGGGAATGATCCCCAGGCGTCCCCGGTCGCTGGGCCACATGCCGGTGCTCTGCTCGCACTCCTACTGGCAGTACACCGACCGTGGTGGGCTGCTGGAGGTGCTGCCCCGGGTGACCGAATCCCTCAAGAAGGGAGCCCCCATTGCCCGGCTCACCGACATCTACGGCGAGCCGATCTGTGGATACGCTGCGCAGGAGGACGGCGTGGTGATCGGCCGTGCGGTCAACCCCATCGCCCAGACCGGCGCCCGGATTCTCCACCTCGGTGTCCAGGCCGAACCCAATGACACGCGCTTCCAGAGCCGGGAGGAGAAATGAAGCTGCTCTGTGTGGTCAACGAAGCTGCTCGCATCCACGACGCGGGCACCACCACTGCCCTTCTCGTCGCGGCGATCCAGCGGGGCCACGACGTCTCGGTCTGTGGTGCGGGCGCGCTGTCGGTCGGTGTCCACGGCAGCATCATTGCAACGGCACATCCCGCAAGCCTCACGGATGGTCAGCTGATCCTCGGCGCTGCCGCCTCCGCTCCGCTCACCTCAGCGCACACGGTGCTCATCCGCACCAACCCCGGCCGGGACACCGCCCGCGCCTGGATGCACGAGGCTGTCCTGCGCATGCTGGTGATGGCCCGGGACCTGGGCGTCACTGTGGTCAACGACCCCGCCGGGCTTCTGCTGGCCAGCAGCAAGCTGTACCTCTCCGTTGTGCCCCAGGCTCACCGTCCCCTCACCCTCATCTCCCGGAATCGCGCCGAGCTGCGGGCCTTCTTTGCGGAGGTCGGAAAGGGCGTGCTCAAGCCGCTGACTGGCAGCCACGGTCGGGATGTATTTCTCATTGATGATGGCACGCTGGGCAACCTCAACCAGATCATCGATGTGCTCACCCGGGATGGCTTTGCGATGGCTCAGTCGTTCATTCCCGAGGCTCCCCAGGGCGACACCCGGTTGTTGCTGCTGGATGGGGTGCCGCTGATGGTGGATGGGCAGGTCGCGGCAGTGCATCGGGTTCCGGGGGCGGGGGACTTTCGCAGCAACGTCAGCGCTGGCGGACGGGCTGAGGCTGGAGTCATTACACCGGTTATCGCCGAGATTGCCGCCGCGATCGGCCCCCGGCTGGCCTCCGACGGCATCCTGCTGGCTGGCCTCGACATCATCGGCTCGAAGGTGGTGGAGGTCAACACCTTCTCACCGGGCGGGCTGCCGGACGCCGGACGGTTCTGCGGAGTGGACTTCCTCGCGCCAGTGCTCGACGCCATCGAGGCCCGCTGAGGGAGCACCAGACCTTGATGGCTTGGCCCAGCTCCGGGCAACGTCCCGACCGACCAACATTATCGGGCACCAGTCACCGGGCCGTATCCGGCCCGACTGGTGCGCTTTTGTCTGAGAAGGTGTTGACATGACTGGTGGCGAAAAGCCGCCTCTCGAGAGGCCTTCGCCTCGGCATGAAAAACACTTGCATTTACTGCTGGCAGCCGGCGTGGGAAGGAGTAGATTCCGGCGTCATTTTGTGGCAGGAGCACTGACCAATGCACCGCACCCCTCCAATAAAAAGCTACTTTAGTCCATCACTAATGGAATCTGAAAAGACGCTGATGTTCGAGCGTGGGCTGCGCTATGTCGGGCATCGGCTGATGGTTCCGAAGCTCAACGACTACACCGTTCCGTCCGCCCTCAATGAGCGCTACGCTCTGTTTAACTGCGGCGACCGGTACAACATCGTCTCCAACGTCTGCACACACCGGCAGTCCCGGCTGCTCACCGGCTCCGGACGGACGAAGAACATCGTCTGCAAGCTGCACTGCTGGTCGTTCTCTCCAGACGGCACGCTTCGAAAGGCCCCTTACTTCACCGGCGAAGGAAGGCGCAACCTCACCAGCCGCACCCTCACTGACTGGAACGGTCTCCTCTTTGATGGCCGCGCTCCCGACCTCGATCTGAAGGAAGCCGGCATCGACGGGCTGGTCAACTTCGAGGGCTACACCTTCGCGGACTCCGAGGTGACGACCTACAACTACAACTGGAAGAGCTTCTCGGAGATCTACCTCGACGACTACCACGTCTTCGCCATCCATCCCGGCCTGCGCCGGTACATCGATCTCAACGACGTCTCCTGGAAGTGCGGTCGGGACTACTCCATCCAGTATGCCGGGCTGACCCGCACCATCGACCGTCCCGGTTCCAAGGCATTCGCCCCCTGGCATGCTTCACTCAAGGCGCGCTATGGCGACAAGCTCCCCCGCTATGGCGCCCTGTGGATGTACCTCTACCCGAACATCATGATCGAGTGGTATCCCGGCCTGCTGCTGATCAGCACCATCCAGCCCACCGCTCCCCAGCAGTGCGTCCACCACGCCGAGTACTACTACGACGCTGCCCTGCATGCCTCAGACCCGGAGTACTTCGCGGTGGCCCGACGCTGGCTGGATGAGCTGGCCGAAGAAGACGCCGAGGCCTGCCGGCTCCAGAGCCGGGGACGCCGCGCGCTGTACCTCAGCGGTGAGGAGGAGACCGGCGCGATCCACCCGACCCTGGAGACCGGGGTCGGCGAGCTGTACGACTTTCTCTGCGACGCCTACTGACCCCGACTTCCATCCAGCAGCCTGAACACCGCCCTCACCAGGAGCGCGTCATGGTTCCCGTTCTGAAGATCCTCGTCATTGAGTCCACCCGTCTTCATCTCAACCAGGATCTTCTGATCTTTGACAAGGGCATCGCCGAGGCTGCGACCGCCAACATCAAGGTCGAGGTTCTCGGGACCACATCGGTCAAGGAGGCCATGCGACTCATCCGGGATGACGGCGACATCCAGGCGGTCGTGATGAGCTGGGAGCTCAAGGCGACCTGGGCGGCGCTGGGGGAGTCCCGGACCGGCACTCGCCCCCGCGGTC
>JBLHNG010000833.1:0-3895 GCA_047621685.1 Myxococcota bacterium
GCAGCCCGGCCTTCATCGCGGATCCTGGCACGGAGATCGCGGATCTGGTGCATGTCATGGACATCTACACCACCATCGCCGATGCCACAGACGCAGACGGAAGCGATGGAAGCGACTCGGTCAGCTTGATGCCCTTCCTCCGCGACGTCGATGGGGACATCCGCGATCACCTGTTCACCGAGCTGTTCAACCCGAGCACCGAGACCGGCGAGCTGGCGGTGCGGGTGGATGACTGGAAGCTGCTGGTGAAGGTCGTCGACGGTGGCGATGGGCCGTGTCGGGGCAACTACCGGCTGTACGACCTCAGCACGGACCGGTTCGAGGGGACCAACCTCAGCAGCACCAACAGCGACGTGGTCGCGACGATGACAGACTGGATTGACTCCGTGCGGGACGGGGAGGATGCCTGGTTTGATGTCGACGACTGTGACTGAGGGGAGCTGAGGCTCTGTACTCGAAACAGTGCTCTGTATTTGAAACAAGAAAACCGCCCCAGAGAACTTCTCTGAGGCGGCTTTTGTGTACTTCGTTGAAGTACTCCCAACGGGAGTCGAACCCGTGTTTACGGCGTGAGAGGCCGGTGTCCTTGGCCACTAGACGATGGGAGCACAATGTTTGAAGAACGAACCCATGGTTCCATGAGCGGCTGTTTTATTACCGGACCGCTCACGGGCGTCAAGGAAAAACTTCAGCCTTTAGCCCGTGCGTGGCAGAGGCCAGCACCGATTCGCAGGCGAGCCAGCGCGCTGGGCTTTCCGATCGCGGCGAGGGTCTCGTATAGACCAGGGCCGACACGCTGTCCGGTGATGGACACCCGGACCGGCTGCGCGACGCGGGAAAGCTTCAACTCATTGGCCTCCAGGAAAGCCTGAACTGCAGCCTCCAGGGCCGCCTCGCTCCAGTCCTCCACTCCCTCAAGAGCGGCGATGAGGGCATCGAGGTCTGCACCCCGGCTGGCCTTCATGAACTTCTTGACCGCCGCCGGATCATGCTCGATGGCATCGTCTGCGGTGAAGTAAAACGCACCCTGCTCAGCGAGGTCGACCAAAGTCTTCGCCCGCTCGGCCAGCGATGCGACCACCGAAGGCAGCCGGTCATCGACGGTCAGGCCAAGAGCCTCAAAGAACGGGCGGGCACGATCGGCCAGCGCGTCTGCGGACAGCTGCTTCATCCAGTGCTGGTTGAGCCAGGTCAGCTTCTCCATGTCCCACCGCGCGCCGGTCTTGTTGACGGCCTCCAGCGAGAACACCGCGGTGGACTCCTCAGTCGAGAACGCCTCCATGTCCCCATGCGCCCAGCCCAGGCGGGTGAGGTAGTTGATCAGCGCCTCGGAGAGGAAGCCCAGCTTGCGGTACTCGCCCACGCTGGTCGCACCGTGCCGCTTGGAGAGCCGCTTGCCGTCGTCCTGCCCCAGGATCATCGGGAGGTGGGCGAACGCGGGCACGTCGAAGCCCAGGGCGTTGTAGAGGCAGACCTGCCGGGGGGTGTTGTTGAGGTGGTCGTCTCCGCGCACGACGTGGGTGATGCCCATCTCGTGGTCATCGACCACCACGACGAAGTTGTAGATCGGTGCGCCGTCGGTGCGGTGGAGGATCCAGTCGTTGAGCTCGGCGTTCTCAAAGTGAGCCGGCCCCTTGATGAGGTCATCCACGATGGTGGTGCCGGTCTGAGGCATCTTGAGGCGGATGACGTGGGGACCACAGTCCGGACCATGGCTGGCGTCCCGGCAGTGGCTATCGTAGCCCCGCTTCGTCTTGTCGGTGACCTGCTGCTCCCGGATGGCCTCCAGACGCTCCCTGGAGCAGGTACAGCGGTACGCCTTGCCCTCGGTGAGCAGGCGGTCGAGGTAGCCGAGGTAGGTGTCGGTGCGGTCGGACTGGCGGTAGGGACCGAAGTCGCCACCGGCCACCGGCCCCTCATCGGAGTCCAGGCCGAGCCACTTCATGGCGTCGAGGATCTGGGTCTCGTACTCCGGCTTGCTGCGCTCGAGGTCGGTGTCCTCGATGCGCAGGACGAACACACCACCCTGGCGGCGGGCGTACAGCCAGTTGAAGAGGGCGGTTCGAGCACCGCCGATGTGAAGGAACCCCGTCGGGGAGGGGGCAAAGCGAACACGAATGGTCATGTGGACCTCATGGATAAATCAGGCACAGCTCGGGCATGAGCTGGGCGTCTCGGCACGTCGTGCCCCGGCTCAGGGGTAGCGGGGGACGGACTCGCCGTAGGGACGAAGGAGAGCATCAGCGTCGAGGAGGTAGCGCATTTCCGCCTCGCGGCTCTCGGTGCGCTGGTCCATTGCGGTCTGGAGACCGTCGAGATCCCCGCCCTCGAAGGCGATCTGAATCGCCCTCCAGGAGCGGGTGCGATCGCCCCAGGCCTTCTCAAGCCTGGAGTGCAGGATAGCCAGCTCAGGCGCGGAGGGAGTTGCGGCGGCGGCCTTCTCTTCAAGCACCACCGCGCCAGGGATGAGCTCATCCTCCAGCGCAGTGGTGATCTCCTCGGGGGTGAGGCCCTCCTGGTGGAGGGCACCCGACAGGTCGACGAAGTTCTGCTCTAGCTCGGCGTTCTCCACCATCAAGCCACGCATGGTAGCGGCGTAGTTGGCAGCAGGCTGCACCAGCGGGTCGGGCTCATCACAGCCGAGGACCGCCAGGAGAGAAAGGACGAGACCAGACATCAGGGCTCCAGGGCGCTCACACCGTGGTAGTAACGGGGTGCTCATGAAACTTCTACAGCAGAAGATTATCCACGCCCATGCCACCCTCCGTCAGGCGCGTGCCCGACTTGGGCTGACTGATCCCACCCGGGTCCGTCCCGCGCGGCTGGTGGTTCGGCTCGATGACTCGGATTTACCCGGTGTGATGGGGGAGGGGACTGCCCTGACGCGCGGCGACTGGCGGCGGCTTCTGGTCGATGCCATCGCCTGGCTCGGGCCGATCCCGGTCACGGTGATCGCCGGTCAGCGCGGGGATCACCCAGAGCTGATCGAGATCATTCGGTTCGTCCATCGCCTGGAGTGCCCCACCCGGCTGGTCTGTGACGGCGCGGGCATCGACGATGCCGTGGCACTGCGCCTGGTCGATGTCGGACTCGAAGCGGTCACTGTGCGGGTCGGCGGGGTCTCCAGCACCGCGCATCGCTCCGCAGTGGGTGGCGAGGTTCGAGATGCCTCCGAAGCGGTGAGCGCGTTCATCGAGGCGAAGCGATACCGGAGCGCGACGCTCGACATCGAGGTCCTCACGCCGTGGCGTGGGCGGGTCAACGAGGAGATCAACGCGGTCATCGGCTGGGCGCGACAGCTTGGCTGTGACGGGTTCCGGCTGACCCCGCCCTGGCGTGCCGCAGAGCTTCCGGCGGATCCGGAGGTCCTCGATGCCGTCGAGGGTGAGGCGGGCCCGTTTGGTCGCACCAGCCACGCCGCAGTGGTCGCCCTGCACGCCATGGTTGCCGAGCAGGACGGTGAGGCCGGTCGCACCCGAGCAGAAGCTTCCCGTCAGCGCATCCCAGGCACCGGTCGCTGCCCGGTCGGCGGTCAGCGCCTGGAGATCACCGAGAACGGCCGCCTCTACAGCTGTCCGTTTCATGCACCAATCCCGCTGAGCGGTGAGCTGAAGGCATCCTGGGAGGGTGGCGGGCGGCCTCATCTCAAGGCCATCGCAGGCTGCGGACGGAGCTGCATGCACGTCGAGCTGGCCCCGGCATTTCCCCGCTGAGTTGCCCCTGGTCGGAGCCGCAGATATACGCTGGCGAATCCACTCTTCGGAGCGCCTGATGCGCATCTCCGCCGATTCCATTCCCGACCGGGGCATCCCCGTCGAGGTCGATCTCACCACACCCTGGCTTGCCCTCGCCGCGAAGCGTGCCCTGGAGACCACCCCTGAGTCGCTCACCATGT
>JBLHNG010000834.1:0-3892 GCA_047621685.1 Myxococcota bacterium
TGCGGGTCCGGCTGAGCAGCGCCTGATCGTCGAGCCCTGCGACCTCCGGGTAGACCGCCCCGCCGAGGATGGTCCGCATCAGGACCTCTCCCTCCGGCGCGTGCTGGGGGAAGATGCAGGAGGTAAGCAGCGTGCCGAGCACCCCCTCCGAGGGCTCCCCGCGGGCCATCAGGACCCCAAAGCCCTCGGGCGGACGCGGCCAGGCATCGGCGGGCCAGGCGGTGAGCACGACGGCGACCGGGGAGTAGTGGATGCCAGCGAGGGTCTCGGCGACTTCTCCATCCACTCCGCGCAGCAGCGCAGCCTGGATCGGGGCGGGTGCGGCAAGGACCACGGCATCTGCTGCGGTCGCGCCATCGTCGGTGTGCACTGCCCACCCGTCCCGCCGACGCTCCACCGCCCGCGCCGGGGTGCTGCAGTGCAGGCGATCTCCCAGCCGATCAGCGAGGGTCGCGGTGAGCTGCCCGGCGCCATCCCGCAGTGAGGTCAGCCGACCCGGTGGTGCGCCGCCTCTGCGCAGCTTCAGCGCGGCGAGGATGAGGCTGCGGTGCTCCCGCTCCAGCTCGCGCATCCTCGGGAAGGCTGCGGACAGCGAGATCTGCTCCGGCCCGGCCGCGTAGATCCCTGCCACCATCGGTCCGACCATCGCATTCACCACCCCCGCTCCCAGCCGACGGCTGACGAACTGCTCGACGGTCTCGTCGAGGTCTTCCGGGGCGCGGGCGATGAACGGCTCCAGCAGGATGCGCAGCTTCGCCATCGGAGAGAGCAGCCGGGACTTGAGCAGTGCTGGCGGGGACAGCGGGGCGGGGTGCATCTGGCCACCGGAGAAGATCCACCGGGTCGAGCGGGGATCGGCCTGGATGAGCTGCTCGGTGAGCCCGACCCGATCCACCAGACGACCGATCGCCGGCTCGCTGTCCAGCCACCCGTTCGCCGCCCGGTCCAGGATTCTCCCCTCCACCACCTCAGTGCGGACGTTCCCGCCGGGCTGCTCGGCGGCTTCGAGGACCGTGACCTCGTGGTGCTCCTGGAGGTACTCTGCGACGGACAGGCCCGCGATTCCGGCCCCGACGATGACAACCTTCGCCATCTAAGTGGACGCCTTGCGCCAGCCGGCCTCAGACTCTGCGCACCGGATGAGGTCGACGAGAGCCCGGGTGAAGGTGGGGCGGTCGCTGACGGTCTCGGCGCGCACGAACAGCACCCCGGCAGCAGCGGCGACCTGGGCCAGCGTCTGATCGAGCGCCACGACGGTCTGAGAAGACTCCAGGGTCTCGGTGAGGGGAACGACGATGGCTGCGCTCCCAGCACTCAGTCCAGCGAGCTGCTCGGCGGTGGACGGGGTGTTCCGGGGGAGCCGGGCGTGGGGGGCAGTGAACCCGAGCTGGTGTGGACGCACCAGCCCAGCGGCCTCAACCACTGCGGCGACGGTCTGCTCCAGCTCGGCGACGGTGTCGGTGAGGACAGCGGCCGGGCCGGTGGGGAAGGTGGCGGTAAACAGGACCTCGTAGCGGGTCTGGTGGGCGGGGGACTGCTTCGCGAGGTCTGCGAGGGCAGAGCGTATGGACTCGGCGAGGGCGTCGATGTAGCCGGGATGGCTCGGGTAGCTGGGGATGGTGGCGATCTCTGCCCCCCGTGCTCGCAGCGCGGTCGTGGCGGCGGACACAGCGGAGTACAGCGCTGGGCCGCGGTGGGGCAGCAGCGGCAGGAGGATCACCCGCTCTCCCCGCCCGATCCCGGCGGCGACCTCGGTGGCATCCGGGGACTGGTAGCGGAAGACCGCCCGGCAGTCGTACTTGCTGCCGAGGTTGCGCTGGAGGAGCGTGACCTGGAGCTGGAGGGCGTCGTCCGCCGGAGAGGGACCGGGGAGCATGCGCCAGGTCGGGGCCAGACGCCTCAGGTGCAGCCACGCATAGAGCCAGACCACCAGCGGGGACAGCCAGCCGGGCACACGCAGAACATGAGGGTCGGACAGTCGGCGCTGGAGGAAGTCAGGAAGACCACTCTCTTCACGCGGCTCACCGGCACTCAGCAGCCAGATGTGGGTCATTGGCCCCCTTTACCAGGACCACCCCTTTACCGCATCGACACACGCCTGCACACCTTCAACCGGCGTGGAGGGGATGCAGCCATGGCCGAGGTTGAAGACGTGTCCCTTCGGCCCGGCGGCTTCGATGACGCGGCGGGTCATCGCGGCGACCTCTTCGGGCGGTGCGTGCAGGGCGATGGGGTCGAGGTTGCCCTGAACCGGGATGTCGCCCAGCTGCTCCCGTGCGCGGGCCATGTCCGTCCGCCAGTCCAGCCCGATGGCAGAAGCGCCGACCTCGGGAAGCCAGGGCAGGAAGGGACTGGAGTCCTTGGTGAAGTAGAGGGTCGGCCCCTTCACGCCACGGAAGGCACGCTGAGCTGCGGGCAGGGCGAACCGGCGGTAGTCCTCGCTCGACAGCGCCCCGGCCCAGGTGTCGAACATCTGAACCGCCGCTGCCCCGGCCTCGACCTGTGCCTGGAGGTGTGAGGCGACCACGTCTGCCAGCTTGTTGAGCAGGTCGGTGAAGCCCTCGGGGTCCTGCCACATCATCGTCTTGACGATCTCCCAGTTCTTGGAGCCCTGGCCCTGGATGAGGTAGCAGGCCAGGGTGAACGGTGCGCCGGCAAAGCCGAGGATCGGCACCCCGGCTGCGGCGTCGGTCATGGTGATGGCGGCGAGGGGGGAGGGGAGGTCGACCACCGGGTCGATGCCCTTGAGCGCAGCGATCCCGGCCCGATCCCGGACCGGGTTGTGGATCCGTGGCCCCTCACCGGGGTTGAAGGTGAGGTCCGCGCCCATCGCTTCGAGCGGCAGGAGGATGTCGGAGAAGATGATTCCAGCATCGAAGCCGAACCGACGAAGCGGCTGGAGGGTGACCTCACAGGCCAGCTCGGGGGAGTGGCACAGCTCCAGGAAGCTCACCCGGGAGCGCACCTCGCGATACTCAGGGAGGTAGCGTCCAGCCTGACGCATAAACCAGACAGGAGGACGCTCAGTGGTTTCACCGCGGAGCGCCCGGACCAGGAGTGAGTTGTCGTGCTTCATGGCGGCTGCATAACGTGGAGACGATCCCAATGAGACGGTCTGGACTGCTGTGTGCCCCGCCCGCCGTACTGTCGCTGTTCGCCGTCGGGGTCGCAGTGCTGCTTCCGGAGCAGACGGTGTGGGGCTACGCGGTGGCGGCCCTGCTGCTGTCCGCCCCGGTCTGGCTGATGGCGGCCTGGCCGGTGTGGTCGCTGCTGGTCGCCTGGCGGACCGGGGCGCGGCTGGTTCCGGCGCTGTGTGCGATCACCGGCCTGCTGCTGATGGGACGTCCGCTTCCCGATCCTCAGCTGCCATCCCCTCAGCCGGGGCCGGGCTTCCTGGTGGTCTCTGCCAACGTCAACGCATTCACCGGTGCGCCGGCTGCGATCGAGGTCGCGCTGGCGGAGCTTGGGGCAGACGCAGTCCTTACCTATGAGCGTCGGGGCACAGACATCGCCGGCATGGTTCGGGTGGCGGACGACTTCGACGCCGAGCTGCCCCGTGCCAGCCACCATGCTGCGGCGTATTGTCGGAGCGGGGTGGACTGTGAGGGGGTGGTCACCGGGCAGATCGGCTCAGAGAGCATGGCGATGCCGTTTGTTCTGGTCCGGCTGGGCGGTGCGCTGTGTGTGATCGGGGTCCATGCGCCGCCGCCGTATCCCCGGGATCCGACTGGCATGACTCCGTATGTGGCGCACCTCTCGTCGATGATTCGAGATGGGCGGATGCGGGGGGCGCATGGGCCGTGTGGGGATGGGGATCCGGTGGTGGTGATGGGGGACATGAATGCGGTGCCGGGGTCACGGCCAATTCGGGTGCTGTCGGGGCTGGGGTTGG
>JBLHNG010000835.1:0-3884 GCA_047621685.1 Myxococcota bacterium
TTGGCTCATCTGATCCTCGAATCCGGGGGACGCGACTATCATAGGGGCATTGGAGGATGGGGTGGTCTGGCTGGTGTGGGTGATGGAGAGCGGCGCGGATCCGGCCCGAGAGGCTCAGCTGGCTGGAGACCTCGCTGGAGAGCTGTCCGCGTGCACCAAGATCCTCGACGCGCCTGCTCGCGACCGGGCCTGGTCGCGGTGTCAGCGCCGTGTCCCCTGGCTGACCGCCCGCCAGGACACCGACGGCAGCTTTGCCGGCATGACCTCCATCAGCGAGGTCCGTCGGTCCTACACCAGCCAGCCCCGCACCGAGGCCATCGCGGAGATCGATGCCGTCTTCGCCTCCCCCCAGGCTGCGACTGCGGTGCGACTGGAGGCGGGACTGTGGCTGGCCCGGGAGCTGCTCGACGGACAGGACCGTGCAGAGGACGCGCTGCGCTACACCACTCCGCTGTACACCGACCACCCCGACGACAGAGCCCTCACCGACCTTCATGCCCGCGCCCTGGCCACTGTCGGTCGCACCGATGAGGCCAGGGCTGTCGAGGAGGCCGCCGCCCCGATCCGCTCTGCGCTCCCTGCGGAGGGCCTGCCCTTCCTGCTTCGTCAGCAGCGCCGAGACCGACTGCGAGACCTCAGCCTCACCGTGCTGGCGATCTTCCTCCTCCCCGCCGCTCCCCTCGCGCTCCAGGGACGACGGCGCATCCGGCTGATCGGCCTCATCCCGCTGCTCGGGCTCACCGCCGGGTTCGCTCTGATCGGCGGACTGCGGGATCCCACGTCCCTCAGCGCGTTCGGTGCGGTCGGGCTGTCGCTGGGGCTCATCCACCTGCTCAGCTCCGGGGCGAGTGCCGCAGCCCCCCGGACACGCCCCATCCTCGGTATCCTCGCCGGGCTGGCCTCCTTCGCGGCCGGCTACCTCTGCCTGTACCAGACCAACCAGCTCGGGAGCATCGGACTGTGAGCCTGCTCAGACTTCGCCGCGGACACGCCCCCAACTGCTCCAGCGGCAGCAGCGTCGTCGGGCTCGCCCTGGTCAGCGCGGTCGCGGCTGGCGCGATCCTGAACACCTTCGCCGACCGGTTCCGGAGGTGGCGCGACGATGCAGGAGATGATCCAGACGACGATCCGCCCCCTCGGCTCCGCACCGAGGCGTTCGGCGCCATCCTCGCCCTGGCCGGCGCACAGCTCCATCTCTCCCCTGCCTGGGCGGACCAGGCCCGTGAGGCTGGCGCGACACTGATCGGCACCGGCACCCTCGTCCCCGGTGCGCTGACCGCCCCCACCGAGGTCCACCTCGCGATCACCGACCACTGCCCGGTCCGCTGTGATGGCTGCTACCTCTCCGCGGGTCCCGGGGGCGAGGTCGCCAGCGGGATCGACGAAGCCCTCACCGCGCTGGCGGATCTTGGAGTCTTCGAGCTGGCCCTGGGCGGTGGCGAGCCCCTGTCCCACCCCGACCTCCTCGCCATCTTGAGACGCGCCCGCGCCCTCGGCATGGTGCCCAACCTCACCACCGCCGGGCTCAGCCTCACCGCTCAAGACGCGAGGAACCTCGCCGGGCTGGTCGGCCAGATCAACGTCTCCATTGATGGGCTCGGCGCGCTCTACAGCGACGTGCGCGGCTTCTCCGGTGCGACCCGGGCCTTGAAGAGCGTGCGCCTGCTGAGCGAGGCCGGGATTCGGGTGGGGGTGAACACGGTGCTGTCGGGTCCGCTGCTGTCTGACCCCTCCGCGCTGTCGAAGCTGGGTGCAGCGATCCAGGCGGCTGGGGCGAGCGAGTGGCAGTGGCTTCGCTTCAAGCCGGTCGGCCGGGGGAAGCAGACCTGGGCGCGCCTGTCCCCGACCCCCGAGCAGCTCGACGCGGTGTGGTCCAGAGCGCTCCAGGCCGAGGAAGACACCGGGCTCACCCTCCGGTTCGACTGTGCGCTGACCCCGTTCCTCGTCGATGTGGGCATCCCGCCGGAGCGCATGGAGGCCCTCGGGGTGGTCGGCTGCATCGGGGGCGAGAGCCTGTGGGCCAGAGACACCGCCGGGAACATGGCGCCGTGCTCGTTCTTCCCCGCAGAGCCAGGAGCAGGTGACCTCGCTCAGCGGTGGGCGTCGGATCCGACCCTGAGATCCTGGCGGGACCGTGCCGCATCTCCCCCCGAGCCCTGCGCCTCCTGTGATCACGCAGCGATCTGCCGGGGTGGCTGTCGGGCGGTCGCCGCACACCTCGGCGACGCGATGGACGCAGACCCGCAGTGCCCGAGGGTGCGATGCAGCGGGTGATCCTCGCGGCTGGGATCCTCGGCCCGGCGTCGGTGGTCTCCTACGCCATCCAGCGACTCATCGACGCCCAGGGCGAGCCGGTCGGCGTCCTGCTGACCACCCACATCCCCTACTTCTGGCGCATCTCGATGGCCGGACTGCACGGCCTGACCGTCGCCGCCCTGATCGCCACCCTCGCTCGACAGCCCGAGCGCTGGCTGAGTCGCCTGCCAGTCGCCGTGCTCCTCTCGACCCTGCTCAGCGCCGTCGCGATGTGTCTGCGGCCATGATGAGGTAGATTGAAGCGATGTTGTTGCTCACCCTCCTCCTCGCGGCTTCTGGTCAGGACGGTCCCTTCACCCTTCCCCAGCCCGAGCTCGCACCGCTGGTGGTCCACGCCGATCTGATCGCCATCGTGAAGGTCCTCGCTACCAGCAACATCCCGGCCAGCGGCGGCACCTACACTGCAGCAACCTTCGAGGTGGTCGAGACCCTTCGCGGCAGAGCACCGGCCACCATCGAGGCGCGGACCTCCATCGCGTTTGAGGGCGACCCGGGCATGACGAAGCTGGGTCTGGTGCCTGGCTACAAGCTGGTGGTCTTCCTCGACAGCAGCTACGCCATCCTCGACGGCGGGGTGTTCTATCTGGAGGCCGGGTTCGGCTGGCGCCCCAAGCGCGCCGGGCTGTTCATCAACCCCCGGTCGGACCACGACTGGATCTCGGAGATCGATCCATCGGAGGACTACACCCTCTGGACCCTCGCCGAGATCCGCCTGGCCGCAGAGTCCCCGAGGGCCTACCGTCGAAAGCAGCGCCGTGAGCAAGACGAGTGAGCCCTGAGCAGTATGCACTCTTCGCCCGCCTCCACGGCCACCTCGGCTGGCTGGGCCTCGCAGTGCTGCTCCACCCGATCCTCCTGCTGCGTCGAGGCGTGCTCTCCCGAATGGGCCGCCTGACCGCATGGCTCGCCCTGCTCCTCATCACCGCACCCTACGCCGCCGGGCTCTGGCTCTACCCGACCTACCGGACCGCAGTGAAGCCCGCCCTGCTCACCGCCAGCCCCCGCGCTGCGCTGGCGTTTGAGACCAAGGAGCACCTCGCGTTCTTCGTGGTCATGCTCACCACATCCGGTGTCGCCTCCGCCCTGCTTGGCGGCTCAATCCCGCTGACCCGCTCGCTGCTGACAAGCGCATGGTTGTGCGGACTCGCGGTGGGGATCCTGGGCGTGCTCATCGCCGCCACCGCCCACCCGGGCTGGTGACTACTTCGGCACCATGAAGGTGTCGATCACGTTCCCGGCGAGATCATAGGCGGTGACGGTGATGGTCTGCGGGGTGACATCGGCGATGAGGTAGTGGTTGGTCGGGTTGGAGACGGCGCCAAACCACTGCTCCTCGACAGCACCATAGATCGGCGCCCCGGCCCCTCCGGTGACCACATACACCGTGCCCTCACCCTCCCCGACAGCCTCGCCGTTGCGGATGGGCACCGAGCGCTCGTAGATGTGGTTGTGCCCAGCGAACACCGCATGGACTGCGTGCTTGTCGTACATCGGCACCCAGGCAGAGCGCACATCGAGGTCGGAGCTGTGGGTGGTGCAGGTGGCGTAGGCGGACTGGTGGTGCAGGG
>JBLHNG010000836.1:0-3882 GCA_047621685.1 Myxococcota bacterium
CCCTCGGGGTAGAGGTTCTCAAACAGCCAGACCCAGACCTCGCCGTAGGGCGTGTTCTCGTAGCGCTGGCGCCGCTCGTTGCGCACGACCTCGCGCTGGTTGTCCAGCTTCTCTTGAGTCAGCGCCGGCAGCAGCCAGCCCATGCGGTCGCTCTCCAGCCACAGGGCCAGGGGCAGGTACTCCGACGGGACACCCTCGAAGTAGTTGGTGCGATCAAAGCTGGTCGTGCCGTTGATCGAAGCACCGACGCTCTCCAGGGGCTGGAAGTACTCGGTGTCGTGGTTGGCGGAGCCCTGAAACATCAGGTGCTCGAAGAGGTGGGCAAAGCCGGTTCGGCCTTCGACCTCATCTTTGCTGCCGACGTCGTACCAGATGTTGACCTGGACGAACGGGATCGAGTGATCCTCAGCGAGGATGACGTCGAGCCCGTTTTCAAGCTCATATTTCTCAAATGGAATGGTCGGAGCAGGCTGATCGGCGAGCGCTCCGGCCAGGAGGACGAGGCTGGTGATGGCCATCTTTTCACTCCGGGGTGTCGTGGAAGGGGGGAGTATCCGCGCGGCGGTCGGGTCGCACATCAACCGGACCGTGGCGCCCGCTTCTGTGCAGCGAGGCAGTCTTTTTGTGAAGTCGCTGTCCCCATGGTTGACGATCAAGTACGGGCGGAGTCAGAATCAAGCCTCCAATGCCCCCCCTGAACGTCATCCTCTTCAGCCTCATCGGCTGCGACACCCTCAACGAGTCCGCAGCCGGACAATGGTCGGGCTCCTGCAGCCTGGAGGCTCAGAGCAGCTACGACGAGCCCATCGAGGTGTGGTTTGACCTGGACGTCCTGGAAGAAGACGAGGGTCGCATCCTCGGGGACGGCGTGTTCACCTACGGCCACGACGACTACGCTGGCAAGGTCCGCGGTCACCGCGACGAATCAGAGCTGGAGCTGGAGCTGGAGGGCAGCAGCGAGGGGCACTCCACCCGCCTCGAGATCGAGGGCGACCTCGTCGGCAACCGGGTCAACGGCTGGTGCTCGTTCTACGGAGTCAGCGGGTCGCTGGTCATGAGCCGATAGGTGCGATCCCTTAATTGGGCGCGCAATGTCGCCAGCCGCCCTATCCGCACCCTCGCCCCGACCTCAGAGGCCCAGCTGGTCGCCATGGTCGCTGACAGCGCGCCGTCCCGGATCCGACTGGTCGGCGGCGATCACTCCTGGAGCGACATCGCGGCGACCGATGATGTGCGCATCACCCTCGATGGCATGGCCCGGGTGCTGGGCGTGGACGGGGAGCGGGTCACCGTCGAGGCAGGCATCCGCATCGCCGACCTCAACGTCGCGCTTCACGAGCAGGGGCTCGCCCTGGCCAATGTCGGCTCCATCGACGAGCAGTCCATCGCCGGGGCCATCTCGACCGCCACCCACGGCAGCGGGCGCGGTCATGGGGTGCTCTCCACCCAGATCGTCGGGCTGCGGCTGCTGACGATGGATGGTGTGGTCCGCGACCTCTCTGCGCAGCGTCAGCCGGCCCTGTTCGACGCCGCGCGGGTGGGGCTGGGGTGCCTGGGCATCATCACTGCGGTCACGATCCAGTGCGTGCCGGCCTTTCGACTCTCCGAGGTCGCGGCCCCGATGTCGGTGGAAGCGGCGGCCTCGCGCATCCCCGAGCTGATCGCGGCGGGGGAGTACGTCAAGCTGTGGTGGCTGCCAGGGACCGACCGGGTCCAGGTGTTCACCGCCACCCCAACCGATGCCCCCGCCGTGCCCCGCCGCGTCAAGGAGTGGCTGGACTCTGCGGTGCTCAACCCGCTGCTCTTCCCGCTGGTGCTCGCCCTCGGTGGGCGCTTCCCCGCCCTGATCCCGACCCTGTCGAGGCTGGTGGCGTCGGTCTACTTTCGCCCCGATGCCCGCACCGATCACAGCCACAAGATCCTCCACATCCCGATGCCGCCGCGTCACCTGGAGTCCGAGTACGCCATCCCCATCGAGCGTGCCGGAGAGGCCCTGCTGCGGCTGAGGACTCTGATCGCAGAGCTTGGGGTGGGGGTGAACTTCGTCCAGGAGCTTCGGTTCGTGGCTGGAGACGACCTGCCGCTGTCCCCGGCGAGCGGACGGGCTTCCTGCTACATCGGCGCCTACACCGCCGCTCCCCAAGACGCCGCCCGCTACTTCGCCGCGTTTGAGGCGCTGATGGTGGAGCTTGGGGGCCGACCACACTGGGGCAAGCTGTTTCAGAGCACCCCGGAGCAGCTCGCCGCGGCCTATCCGGGCTGGTCGGACTTCTGTGCGCTCCGGGCGGTGCTGGATCCAGACGGGCGGCTGGTCAATCCGTTCATTTCCCGCATCCTGGGCCTGTAGTTTTTGGGCTGACCGGCCATTTACCGGGTGTTTACCCGGGCACACTCCCTGATCCTTACGATCCAGACAACAAGGGGGATGCGATGCGATCGCTGGTACGGGTTCCGAGTGTGGTGTTGATGGGGATGCTGTCGCTGAGTGCGTGGGCCGCACTGGAGGGGCAGGACGACCTCGGGGACGCCCTGAGCGGAGACGCCGACGCGGTGGCCGCGCTGAGGGGGGGCGGGGAGTCCGGACTGACCCGGGTGATGTCCGCCTATGCCGAGCAGGTCACCCCAAAGACCGAGGCCGAGTGGCGAGCGCTCATCGATGCGGTCGCCGCCCAGCGGGATGCCGCCACCAGCGGGCTGTACTGGTACACCGACCTCGACGAAGCAAAGGCGATTGCCGAGCAGACTGGTCGGCCGATCCTCTCCCTGCGGCTGCTCGGCGCGCTGACCGACGAGTATTCCTGCGCCAACAGCCGGTTCTTCCGGGCAGCCCTCTACAGCAACCCCGACCTCGCCGCGCTGATCGCCGAGCGCTACGTCCTGCACTGGTCCACTGAGCGTCCGGTGCCGGTGGTGACCATCGACTTTGGCGATGGCCGCAGCATGAAGCGCACCCTGACCGGCAACTCTGCGCACTACATCCTCGATGCCCGGGGGCGCCCCATCGACGTCCTCCCCGGCATGGTCGGCCCCGGGGTGTTCGCCGAGCAGCTCACCGAAGCCGCGGATCTGCACGCCTCGCTGGCGGACCTGTCCTCGCGAAAGCGCACCGTGGCGCTCACACAGTGGCATGAGGACGCCCGACAGGAGGCCGTCGAGGCGCTCCAGGCTGGGATCGAAGCGGCTGGCCGTGAGGTGGCCTCCGGTGAGCTGGAGGGCTGGCTGGCTGGCGGCACACCGGTCGATGGCCCCATCGCGGTCCAGGCGATGGCCCTCTCGCCGAGCAAGGGCTTCGTCGAGACTCCGATCCTGGAGCGGATCATCCCCCGACGCGATCCCCTCGACCGCGGCAGCATCGCCCCGACGGACGCCGAGTGGAGCCACATCGCTCAGGGCTTCTCCGACGCCTCCCACCTCCACCACGCCAGCCGCCAGCTCATCATTGACCAGCGCCCGCTGGCCGTCATCCCGCCCGATCTCCAGGACCACAATCGACTCTTCGAGCAGCTCGAGCAGAGCATCTCCGAGGACTCCGCGCGCAACGAGTTGTCGCTTCATGCGCAGATTCACGGCTGGTTCGCGGCGGGTGAGGTGAAGGACTTCGAGGGACTCAACCGCCGGGTCTACGACGATCTGTTCGCCACTCCGGCCTCGGATCCGTGGATGGGGCTCCTGGAGGCGGATGTTTACACCGGACTGAGCGAGGCAGGCATTATCATCGCCCAATGACCGATCCCGTCACCGACAACGACGTGCGGTGAGCCCGTCTCACCGCTACCGACGGCGTCTGGTGAGTCCCGGGGCTGGGTCTGATGGCGCGGGCTGGCAGGTCGGGCACCAGAAGGTGTTGCGCTGCTCGGGGCCCTGGATGCGCATCTGGATGGG
>JBLHNG010000837.1:0-3881 GCA_047621685.1 Myxococcota bacterium
CAGCACTTCCCAGCACCAGTCATATCAGCCATCATTAGCGGACAGTCGGGACCGACCTTTCGGCAGGGGCGCTTTTAGTCTTCCCCTCAGTAAAAAAACACCTGCCGGGCCGGATACTGTCCGGCTCAGTGACTGGTGCCCGATCTTCTCGCTCCGACTCGCGATGGTCTATAAGACCGTCCCATGAAGATCACCGCCCTCGGACATAGCTGCGTCCTGCTGTCGTTCCAGCACGCCGAAACTAACCAGACCACGCGAATTCTCGTCGACCCGTGGCTGTCGGACCACGCGACCGGCGATGCCATGGGCCGCTTCCCACGGCTGCGCTTTGCGGTTGCAGACCTCGCACCGATCCACGCCGTCTACCTCAGCCATGCCCACTGCGATCACCTCGATCCCTACACCTTGATCCGCCTGTGGCGTGAGCTGGCGGAGCCGCCGGTGCTGCTGGTGCCGGTCAGCCTGACCTTCCTGCTGCCCCTGCTGCGCGAGCACCTCAGCGGCGTCGACATCCGCGTGCTGGAGGGCCACACCCCGATGATGTTCCGGGGTCTGGAGCTGCTCGGGTTCTTCGATGTCGGTGAGCAGGCCACCAACGAAGACGATGTCATGGTCCTCGTGATCAGCAACGGCTCGGAGCGAGTGCTCATCGAAGCCGACGCCCGGCTCTCGCTGGAGCTGGTGCGCTTCCGGGAGTACATCAGCCTGCTGATGCGGGGGCCGGGCATCGACTCGGCGGTGTACCTCACCACTGAGAACGAGCTGACCGGGACCATGGAGGGCCGGGTCTGTCAGACCACCGAAGAGCGCGAAGCCCTCCAGGCTTGCGCCTTTGAGGAGCTGCTGGAGGCAGTGGAGCACCTGTACCTTCCAGTGGAGGATGAGGCGGATCTGTGGCAGGGCGAGTCGGTGCTGCGGCTGGTTCATGGTCAGGGGCTGTGCGCACCCCAGGCGCTGGATCCACGCTGGCAGCGCATCCTGTTTCCAGTGCGGATCGCGGATCGGGTCGAGGCGGAGCGGGCGGTGGCGAAGCAGGTAGGCTGCCGACATCGCATCGACAGCCTGCAGGTGGGCTGCGTGCACACGGTGGTGGCCGGACGCCTCACGACGGTGGAGCCGCTGGGTGGGCTGGTGATGCTCGACGCGGAGGCGGACCGGGAGTTCGATGCGACGCTGCCGTTCTTTCCACCGCTCGCCTGTGCCCCGCTGCGCTCGGATGTCCGAGATCGCGCCCAACAGCGCGCCCGGATCCTCGCGCTGCTCAATGACCGCTTCCTGCCCCACCTCCACGGCCTGAGGCAGCCGCCCGTGCTCCACCTGCTGGCGAACCACGGCGGGAGCTACCGGATCCGGGTGCAGCTCGGGAGCCATGTGGATGAGGATGTCCGAGACTACGTCCTCAGCTACGCCGGGCGCTGCTTTGTGGAGGCCGACGGGTTCGATGAGCCGCAGGAAGCGTACTGGGCGAACGACCTCGACGACTTCCTGGACGGTCGCTGTGACGAGTTCTCGACCTCCTGTCGGCAGCAGCTCCCTGCCGAGGAGATGCGGCTGTGGGTGTGTCTGGCCACCCCGCTGCTCAACAGCGACCTCGTGCTCAAGCGGGTGCGCCTGCACTTCGAGCGGGCGAGCCAGGGGCTGAGTCCGGGGTCGTGGGTGATGGAGATGTATGCCGCGAATGAGGGGCTCAGCGTGTAGCCCATCGCGGATCTACTCTCAGCATCACCAAAACTACAAACGCTGACATCATGCTCGGCAATAAAAACGTCGAACTGCTCAAGCTTTTGTTTCAAGCTGCCCAATCCGCTCTGGCATGTCCCTTGCTCTTACCGAGCATGTCACTCCCAGACCGGACAGAACCATGGAAACCTCCGTCAAAGACGCCTTCGGGGCGTACCTGACCACGCCTGATGCGGTGCTCCCGCTGGAGGGTCCGCCGCGACCGATTCCGCTGGCAGCATCCATCGGGGCGGGGCTGACCGGCATGGCGCTGTTTGTCGGCGCGGTCGGTCTGGGGATGCTCAGCGTGGAGTCCGGTGGCGGAGAGGTCGGCCTGGATCTGCCCTCGCTGATGGCGGTTCCGCCGCTGGTCGCGGTCCTCAGTGTTCCGCCGCTGCTGCTCATCAGCGCGCTCCAGGGCCGCGAGCCGGGGCTGCTGAAGGTCATCGGGGTGGCGGCTTCGGGGCCGACCATCACTGGAGCCTGTCTGGGTGCCGCCACCCCGCTGGTGATGCTGTACGTGCTCACCGGACACATCGACGGCGCCTTCTTCCTCCTGGTCGTCGGGCTGCTGCTGATGTCTGCCCTCGCTGGTGCCTGGGGGGCGCTGAAGAATGCCCGCCGGGCCGGGGCGGCTTCTCCGGGCAGCCTCACCGTGCTGATGCACTTCGCCTTCACCCTCTGGACCACCGTGGTCCTCACCCTTCACCTCGCGTGAGGCCCGCCATGTCTGCTGCTGAGACCCTCTCGACTCCCTCCGAGCTGCTGCTGTCACCAGAACCCATGCTGGAGCCCATGCTCCCGCCCGTCACCGCACCGCAGCCCCCGATGACCCTGCTCGACCGCGTCCTTCGCGATCACCGCGGGCTCACCCAGGCCATCCTCACCGACCAGGAGACCACCACGCTCATCCCCGGTCTGGTGATGATCACCGCGGGCGGCGCGGCGATGTTCGGCATGGCGCTGGGCCTCCAGGGCGGCTTCGCCCAGGCGCTCTCCTCGGGCATCAAGTTCCCGCTGGTCATGCTCGGTGCTGCGGGAATCACCCTGCCGATCCTGCACGTCGGCTGTGCGATGGCCGGACTGCGGCTGCGAACCGAGCAGCTCTCCGCGCTCCTCCTCCAGGCCCTCTCCGCTGCTGCGGTCACCATGGCCGGGCTGGCACCGCTGATGGTGGTCGCCTGGCTGACCATCTCGATCGGCAGCAGCTCGGACTGGTACGTCTACCGACGCCTCGTGCTCGCCGCGGTCGGGGTCGCGAGCATCGGCGGGCTGGTCGGCGCGCACCGCATCCTGAGGGTCATCCCGCTGCGGGTGGCGGTCCCCTGGGCGGGCTGCTTCGGGCTGGCGGGGCTGCAGCTCTCCTGGCTCCTGCGCCCCCTCGTCAGCATGCCCGAGGGCGACTTCGTGCTGCTGCGTGCCCTGGAGTCCAACGGGCTCGCCGAGGTCCTCCAGGCGCTCATCGCGGTGCTGACGTGAAGGCGTGGCTGTTCGGCATTGCCTGGGTGTCCCTGGGCACCTGGCTGGCCTACCGCTCGACCCGTCCTCGCAGCGAGCAGGCGATGATGGTCCTGTTCTGGCCCCTGTTTCTGGGCAACCAGGCCCCATCGGCTGATCCACTCGCCCGCCTCCGTGCGGCACTCGGTGAAGACACCGCCCTGATCTCTGAGCTGCGTGAGGCCCTGTCCGCCCTCACCCGACGCGCGACCCGAATCGACACCGAGCTGGCCAGCCTGCCACCCCACGGCGAGGGGGAGGTCGCCCAGGCACGGGAGCGATCCCGGCAGATGCTCATCGCAGCACGGCAGCAGGTCCGACAGCAGCACCAGCAGGCCCTCGCTGCCATCGAGGAGACCTCCACCCGGCTCATGCTGGCCCGGGAGTCTGGAGACGTCAGACAGATCGAGGCGGTGCTTGGAGAGCTGCGATCGAAGATGCTGGCGGTGGAGGAGGTCGGGTGATCAGGGTACTCTCCTCCCATGCTGCTCTTCCTGCTCATCGGCTGCGATCCGGAGTCTCCTGAGACGACGGAAGCTGTCTCGGACACACCCGTCGACTCTGCTCCGGCCGACACCACGCCCGATGCGGAGCCCGTCGACACCGGCCCTCCGCCAGAGCCGGTGGTCTGTGAAGCCGACAAGGACGCCCCCACCTCCACCCTG
>JBLHNG010000838.1:0-3854 GCA_047621685.1 Myxococcota bacterium
GTGAGCTTCTTCGAGCCCCACCACCAGAAGCAGATCCGCCTTCAGCTCGCCAGCACCCTCCGGGCAGTGCTCTCTCAGCGCCTCGTGCCCACGAAGACCGGCAGTCGTGCAGCGGCGGTGGAGATCATGATCAACACCGGCACCATCTCCGAGTGCATCGCTGATGAAAACCGCACCAAGGAGATCACCGATCACATGGCGAAGGGGCGGATGACGCACGGCACGCAGACCTTCGATCAGGCGGTGCTTGATCTCGTGGAGCGGAATGTCGTGGATAAGGATGTGGCCCTTCGCTACGTCAACAATCCCGACGAGCTGGAGCTGAGGCTGTCCGGCATTGGTGCGGACGACTGGTAGGTCTTTCGGACACCCGCTGAGGCGCAGGACGGTCCTGTGAGACTGCGGGGGGTGGTGAGTAATTGGTGTCATGCTGGGGGCTCGCAGGGGGAGCGGCGACTGGAGAGAGGAGTCGTAAGGCGACGAATGCAGGGAGTGCAGCCCCCCTTGAGCGCAGCGACATAAGCGGGCCTGAGCGAAGCGATGGCCAGCGTTGGTGCAAAGTGGCCAGGAAAAGAATGGCGTCGACGATGGCGTACCTCAGCCTCCCGGTGAGAGAGCACCCGCCATCATCCCATCGCCACGACGCTGCGCAGCCAGAGGCAAGCAGAACAGGTCAGGCAACATCAATACCCACGATTCTCGCATCGGTAGAGTGATGGAGGAGCCCGCGTCGAAAGCACCCCCACGCTCTGACGATGCGAGAGCCACCGACATCGATGTTGCCTGACCTGTTCTGCTTGCCTCTGGCTGCGCAGCGACTGGGCGATGGACTCCGAAGGGTGCTCTCTCCACGGACTAGCTGAGGGTACTCATCGTCGGCGCGCCTTTTTCTGGCCGCTCCGCACCAACGCTGACCTTCGGTCCGCTTGTGGCGCTGCACTCAAGGGGGCTGCATTCCCGACGCTCCCCTACGGGTCACTCTGGTCACCGCTCCCCTGTACTACCCGCCTTGCGGCCCCAGCCCGACACCAATTACTCGCCACCCCCCGCAGTCTCACAGGACCGTCCTGCGCCTCAACGGGTGCCCTCATGTTTCCGTCGACCCGCTGAGAGGATAACTACCGGCCCTATTGCACTCCTGTGGAGCCCACCATGAAGTCCTCTGAGATCCGTCAGCGTTTCCTGTCGTTCTTCCACGAGAGCGGCCACGAAGCCGTAGCCAGCGCCTCTCTGATCCCCGCCAACGACCCCACCCTGTACTTCACCAATGCCGGCATGGTGCAGTTCAAGGACGTCTTCCTCGGCAAGGATCCCCGCAGCTACACCACTGCGACCACCGCCCAGAAGTGCCTGCGGGTCTCCGGCAAGCACAACGACCTCGAAGAAGTCGGCCGCACCGCGCGCCACCACACCTTCTTCGAGATGCTCGGGAACTTCTCGTTTGGCGACTACTTCAAGAAGGAGGCCATCAAGTTCGCCTGGGACATGCTCACCATCGGGTTCTCCATCCCGGTCGACAAGCTCTGGGTGACGGTCTTTGAGGACGACGACGAGGCGGAGCGACTCTGGCGTGAGGTCGCCGGGGTTCCCGCCGATCGCATCCAGCGTCTCGGTGCGAAGGACAACTTCTGGTCGATGGGACCGACCGGCCCCTGCGGCCCCTGCTCCGAGATCTTCTTCGACCATGGCCCCGAGCGCGGCATCGAGGGCGGACCGGCGACCGAGTCCGACCGCTACGTCGAGATCTGGAACCTTGTGTTCATGCAGTTCGACCGCGACGCGTCCGGCACCCTCACCCCCCTGCCGAGCCCGTCCATCGACACCGGCATGGGCCTGGAGCGCCTCGCCGCGGTCATGCAGGGCGTGTACTCCAACTACGACACTGACATCTTCCAGGGCATCGTGCAGCGGGCCGCCCAGCTCGCCGGGGTGACCTACGGTGCCAACGAAGAGACCGATGTGGCCCTCAAGGTCATCGCCGATCACTCCCGCGCTGCGGCGTTCCTGATGGCAGACGGCATCATGCCGGACAACAACGGCCGGGGCTACGTCCTGCGCCGGATCATGCGTCGGGCCATTCGGTTCGGGGTGAAGATCAACCTCGACGAGCTGTTCCTCCACGAGACGGTCGAGGCGGTCATCGATCTGATGGGCGAGGCCTACCCGGAGCTTGTCACCCGACGGGCGTTCATCCTCGAAGTCACCACCGGCGAGGAGGCCCGATTCCGGCGCACCCTCTCCAAGGGCCTGTCCCTGCTGGAGAACACCATCGCCGGGATGCCGGAAGATGAGAAGGTCTTCTCCGGAGAGGTCGCGTTCAAGCTCAAGGACACCTACGGCTTTCCCATCGACCTCACCGGTCAGATCACCGACGAGCACGGCCTGTCGGTCGACATGGTCCGGTTCCAGGAGCTGGAGCAGAAGCAGAAGGATGACAGCAAGGGTGCTGACCAGGGCTCTGGTGACTCCGCGATGGCTGCGGATGTCTACGCCCTCGCCAGTGCCTTCTCCACGCAGTTCGTCGGCTACCGCCAGGAGAGCCTCGCCGGATCCGAGGTGCTCGCGCTGCTGTCAGACAAGGGCGCCCGGGTCAGCGAGCTGTCTGCGGGCAGCAAGGGCATCGCCATCGTCGATGCCACCCCGTTCTACGCCGAGAGCGGCGGTCAGATCGGCGACACTGGCACGCTGACGGGCACCGGGCTTAGCGCCACCATCACCAACACGACGAAGCCCGCTGGCAGTGTGTTCTTCCACCACGTCACCGTGAAGGAGGGCACCCTCTCCGTCGGCGGCACCGTCGCGTTGTCTGTGGACAGCACCCGCCGGGCGGCGATCAAGCTCAACCACACCGCCACTCACCTCCTTCACGCAGCGCTGCGCGAGGTCCTCGGCGACCACGTCATGCAGAAGGGCTCCCTGGTCGCTCCCCACCGGCTGCGGTTCGACTTCTCCCACCCCCGTCCAGTCTCCCTCAAAGAGCAGCACCGGATCGAGGACCTCGTCTGCCGGGAGATCCTGGGCAACCAGGGCCTCGACATCGCCGAGATGAGCATGGACGAGGCGATGGAGAAGGGCGCGATGGCCCTGTTTGGTGAGAAGTACGGCGACGAGGTCCGCGTGATCTCCGTGCCGGGCTTCTCCACCGAGCTGTGCGGTGGCACCCATGTCTCTGCAACCGGCGACATCGGCCTGCTGCGCATCACCTCGGAAAGCGGGGTCGCGGCGGGTGTGCGACGCATCGAGGCGGTCACCGGGACCGGCGCCCTGTCCTGGCTGCGGAAGCGCACGGAGGCTGCTGCAAAGGCGGCGGCTCAGCTCAAGGTCAAGCCCGAAGCCCTGGCCGACTCCGTCTCCAAGCTCCAGGACGACCGCAAGCGCCTGGAGCGGGAGCTGGACAAGCTCAAGTCCGAGATGGCCCGTCTCCAGGCTGGCGACCTCACCGATGGGGTCCGAGAGATCGACGGCATCAAGGTCCTCGCCGCTGAGATGGAGGCCGACGCTTCCTCGCTTCGCAATGAGGCCGAGCGCCTCCGGGACCAGCTCGGCACCGCAGTGGTCGTGCTCGGCAGCCGGGTCGGCGGCTCAGTGAAGCTGGCGGTCATGGTCAGCAAGGACATCGCTGGCAAGAAGGTCCACGCCGGAAAGCTCGTCAAGCAGATCGCTGAGATGGTCGGCGGACGGGGCGGTGGTCGCCCGGACATGGCCCAGGCTGGTGGTCCCAACGGCGACGCCCTGCCGGCTGCGCTGGAGAAGGTCTACGAGCTGGTCGGAGCCTGATTCGGCGGACATCTCATCGCGCTGAAGCAGCCTGTGACGTTGCCACTCCTGACGCCTCCATGCCGAGGTGCCAGGAG
>JBLHNG010000839.1:0-3848 GCA_047621685.1 Myxococcota bacterium
GGAGCCCGGAGTCTCCTCCAGCTTGCTCAGCAGCAGCCCGGTCAGCGCGAACGTGCCGAGGTGGTTGACCCCGAATTGGGACTCGAAGCCGTCCTTCGTGAGCTGGCGGGGCGGCACCATGATGCCAGCGTTGTTGATGAGCCCGTCCAGGCGAGGCTCCTCAGCAACCCGAGCCGCCGCGGCACGCACGGTGGCGAGGTCGCCGAGGTCGATGTCGATGATCTCCAGATCGGCATCCGGCGACTCGGCTCGGATCTTGGCGACGGCATCCTCGGCCTTGCTGCGGGTCCGACAGCCCAGCAGCACCCGGGCGCCCTTTGCGGCGAGGACCTTTGCAGTCTCAAAGCCCAGGCCGGTGTTCGCGCCGGTGATAAAGAAGGTCTTGCCAGACTGATCGGCAACGTCGGCGTCTGTAAATCGGGTGATCATCGCATCCTCTGACCAGGGCGGGGGCCGCTGACCGGAGAGAACTTAGGCACCAGACGATGCACGTCTACTGATACACCCGCACCCAGTCGATTCGATATTCCTGCGGCAGCGAGGCGGTGTCCACACCACACCATCCGCCCCAGTCACCGCCAAAGGCGAGGTTGAGCAGGATGTGGAAGGTCTGATCGAAGGGCCAGGTGTCGGAGTCCCCCGCGCCATCGTTCTCAAAGGTGAAGATCACCTCCCCGTCCACCGAGAAGACCTGCGCTTCGGGTCCCCAGTCCACGGCGTAGAGGTGGAACGACCCCGAGGCATCCCGGGTGGTCTCCCCGCCGAGCTGGGTGCCGAGGGTGTGGTTGTAGGCGCCGGTGTGAACGGTGGCGAAGATGACGTCTTGCTGGCAGCCGACGTGCTCCATGATGTCGATCTCACCGCTGGCCGGCCAGCCGCCATACACCGACTCGCTCGGCAGCATCCAGAATGCCGGCCAGGTCCCCACCCCGTCGGGCACCAGCAGCATCCCCTCGATGCGCCCATAGGTCCACTCCGCCGCCCCGTCGGTGACCAGCCTCGCCGACGTGATCGCGCCGTCGCTCTCCTGGCGGGCAGTGATGACGAGCTGACCATCGGAGACAGCGGCGTTGTCGGTGCTGTCGGTGTAGGCCTGCTGCTCGTTGTTGAAGGCATAGGCGGACAGCTCCAGCCGGGTCCAGACCGACTCATCCAGGTCACTGCCGGTGAACTCATCGTTCCAGACCAGCAGCCGCTCGCCTTCGACCTGCCCGGTGCCCGTCGAGGTCCAGGAGACCGCGTCGAGGTAGACCGCGCCGCCCGCGCTCCAGTCCGCGAGGGCGAAGCGCAGCCCGAGGGCACCACTCACCGCACCCTCCGGAGCCGTCGTCTCGATGCGAAGCTCCTGCCAGGCTCCCCGCTCGAAGTCGGCATCCACCGGCTCACTGGTGACCTCTTCGATCAGGGCACCGCTGGCATCGAGGTAGCGCAGGAACAGCACCGCTTCGCTCCCGCCATCGACGGCATCGTCGGGGTGGGTGAAGGCCTGGGCGGTGAGGACATGGACATCGCCGGGGGTGAGGTCGGTGAGGGTGAGGCCGTGCTCAGCGTCGTTGGGCACAGCGCCGGCATAGAGGCCCCAGATCTTCTGGGCGTGATCTCCAGCGTGGGCTGTGAAGGTGGTGTCGCTGTTGTGGATGGCATCGCCGGTGGTCGCCCAGGCATGGTTGGCGTAGCCGCTGGGCCGCCACCAGGTCTCACCAGACTCGAAGCCACCGTTGAGGAGCCGGTTGGACAGCGACTCTGTGTCCGGGCCGGTGTCTTCGGGGGTGGTGTCTTGAGAGGCGGTGTCTTCAGAGATCGGATCGACAGGCACATCTGGGTTGCCTGAGCAGCTGATGAGAGACATCACAGCAATCAACAAGAGTCACCTCCACCGAAGAGATATCGTCCTGATAGTTCTGCTGTGTCGTCTTCACCGGACTCCTCAACAGATCGAGCCGGTGAGCGGCGCTGCGAACTGAGCACTGGTTTTTGCATCGTCGGCTGTGGAGGATAGGTCCGCCGCGGAGGATGCCCACCATGATGACCGAGAGCTTCCGCTCCAACCCGCTGCGGCTCCTGCAGTGGCAGTACAAGAACGCACTGTTTTACGCCGCCACCGCCACCGTCGCCTGGACACTCGTCGACCCGCTCGGCCTGGAGTTCCTGGAGCTTCCGGTGATCCCGCTGACCATCGTGGGCTCCGCGATCGGCATCTTCGCCTCGTTTCGAGCCAACCAGGCCTACGATCGATGGTGGGAAGGTCGAAAGCTGTGGGGGCGGATGATCAACTCCTCGCGGCACTTCTGCAACCAGGTCATCCGCTACCTCGGTCCAGAAGATCGGGAGACTGCCGAGGCGATCGTGCTGCGGCACTGTGGCTATGTCCACTCCCTGCGCTGCCTCCTCCGCAAGCAGGATCCGTTTGCCGACGCCGACTTTCAGCGCAACATCCCCGACGCAGAGTCCCTGCGCGGCAGCACCAACCTCACCCACGCCCTGCTCGACAAGCAGCTCATCGCGCTGACCGAGATTGCGAAGGAAGGTCGGCTCGACGGGCTGCGTCTCCAGTCGCTGGACTCCACCCTCATGGATCTGCTCAACATCCAGGGGGGCTGTGAGCGCATCAAGGGCACCCCCCTCCCCCGTGGCTACGGCTTCATCGCGGAGTCGCTCATCCAGCTCTTCGCGATCCTGCTGCCGTTCTCCCTCGTCCATGACATGGGCCCCGCAGGGATCCCGGCGAATGTGCTGGTCTGCCTCGCGTTTGCGCTGATCAGCGAGGCGGGTCGGGTGCTGGAGGATCCATTCAGCATGTTCTACAACGGCCTCCCCCTGCACGCCCTGTCCACCAAGATCGAGCGCAACCTGCGTCAGCGCCTGGGTGAGACTGAGCTGCCCGAGTCGATTCAGCCTTCGGCGATTGGGGTGTTGATGTAGTTGGGCAGGTTTCTCGTTTCCGGAGAAACCGTGGATAAGAAGAGTGTGCAGGGTTGTCTTAGACTCTCAGGAGTCCGGTCTATGTTCCGACAGTGGAAGCAGCGAAGGCGCTTCGAGCGTCTCATCCACCCCCACATCGAAGACCTCCGGCGGTTCGCGATCAAGCTGGAGCGCGACAAGAACAATGCAGAGGATCTCCTCCAGGAGGCCCTGCTTCTGGCGATGACCCGCATCGATCAGCTCCAGCACGACGGCGCGGCCCGGGTGTGGTCCAGCCGCATCCTCTACCGCACCTTCCTCAACCGCTGCCGCCGTCGGAAGTCCGACCGCAGCGACCCGTGGAACGAGCAGGCCGAGCGCACAGTCCTCCCCTTCCCCAGTCCAGCAGATCGGCTGGCGGACAAGCAGCTCGGCGTGCGCCTGGAGGAGGCCCTCTCACGGCTCCCAGAGTCCCAGCGTCAGGCCATCTGGCTCATCGACGGTCAGGGCTTTCAGTTCTCAGAGGCCGCCGAGATTCTCGGGGTCCGACCAGGCACAGTGGCCTCGCGGGTGGCGCGGGGGCGGGCCTCGCTGCGGGTGGACCTCTGCGAGCTGGCCCGGGAGCGGGGGGTGATCCCATGAGCGCCCGACGACACTGTCGCGAGATCCACCTCGCGCTGACGGTCTTCCGCAGCGGAAGCAGCACCGACCTCCCAGACGACATCGCCCTGCACATCGAGGACTGTCCCATCTGCATGGAGCGGTTCGAGGTGTTGTTTCCGCCGCTTCGGTTCGACGCGACTCCAGCGGCTCCTCTCCGTCAACGCGCACAGGGGCGCAGCGCGGTCGCAGTCGCAGCGATCGGGCTTCTCGCGCTTGGGATGAGCCCCCCACAGCCGGATGCCGACCCGTTCGCCCTGCTCCTGCACGAGGAGAGCGCGCTGACT
>JBLHNG010000840.1:0-3845 GCA_047621685.1 Myxococcota bacterium
GGCCTCGATGAGGTCGGTCCCCGCCCGGCTCTCATCCTCCTGAGCCTTCAGCCAGACCACGACGATCACCGGCTCCTCCAGACGATCAAGGCCAGCCCGATGCTCCGTCACACCCCGATCGTGGTGCTCACTCGCTCCCGTAAGATCAGCGACATGCTCCAGAGCATCGATCTGTACGCAAGCAGCTGCGTGCTAAAGCCCAACATCGATGACGATTTTCGTCGTGCCATCCGTGCAATCCGCCGCTTCTGGCTGGAGCTGACGGTGCTCCCGCTTCCCGGCGTACCCCGCTGAACAGTGCGACTGGGAACTGTGAATTCGGCTCTGTATGAAGAAAGCACCATGACTGATGTGCCCTCAGGGGCTAGAATTGTCACCATCCCTTCTCGGAGAACTGCTTGTCCGGCGCCCTGCTGATCTTTCTGCTCTCCTGTGGCCGCTCGCAGGAGGTCTCCAACGATGCGACCTGTGACGGGGGAACCTGGCCGGCCTCGATGGTGCCGGGGCAGATCATGATCGCAGACACCGGTGGCGGAAAGATCGTCCTGGTCGAGCGGGTGGACGGCGGCCAGGAGGCCTCTCTCTGCCTCTCTGAGTTGCTCCCCGGGGACTGCTCCGCGATTCGAGAAGACGGCGCGGCGAGCTGTCAGGTCTTCGGGGTCACCTCCGACGACGACGGGCTGCTGATCTCGTTCTCCAACACCACCACCGCCCGGGCCGTCTCCGGCGTGCTCCACTACGACACGCTCAGCGCGGCGCTGTCCTGGCGCATCGACGGTCTGCGCTTCCCGCTGGATCACCCGCTGCGGGAGACCTGCCTCACACAAGACAACGCCGAGCCCCTCTGCCGCCTGCGCATGCCCCATGCCGCGAAGTGGAGCCCGGACGGCGAGCTGGTCATCGCTGACACCCTCAACGATCGGGTCCTGTTGCTCCGTCCGCCAGACTCCGGCACCGGCGTGGCAGACGTCATCGCCACCCTCGACTCCAGTCTCAAGGGCTGGGGAGCGGCGCGCTGGCCCAACCACGTCCAGGTCCTCAGCCGCCAGCATGAGGTCTTCCTCCTGGTGACCTACAAGGGCTCAGACCCCGACCAGACCGGGAGCAGCCACGCTGGGCGCATCATGCTCTGGAGCGTCACCGATCCCGCCCACCCGATCCGGACCTGGGCCTACCCCGAGGGCGGCTACCTCGCCGCTGTCCACCATGCCGTTGTGCAAGATGGCAGCTCAGAGGGCGAGCGGCTCCTGCTCTACGCCCACAGCTTCGGCTCCAGCGATGAGTTCGAGGGCGAGACCGGGAGCGTGGGCATGGCGATGGTCACCCTCGACGCACCGCCGGTCTACCTTGGAGACGGCGTGACCTCCACAGACGAGGCCCTCGGCTTCGTTCGGTCTGCAGACCTCATCGACCAGGGCGAGACGCTCCTGGTGACCGACTCCGGCTGCGAGCGTCCCAACGACCGCTGCTCCCGGATCCCCCGGGTGATGGAGCTTCACCTCTCCCTCCCCGGCCCCGCCGGCACCAGCGGGGCCTTCACCCCGGATCACAGCGAGCAGCGCTTCATCGACCTGCCAATGATTGGCCACAGCCTCGGCACCGGGCTTCAGTACCCGTTTGAGGCCGAGCTGGTTCCGCAGAGCGAGACACCACCTCGGCTCTGAGAGGGAAGAAACGCCCTCACTGGTCAAGCTCCTCCGCCGCGAGTGTCAGCGCTGGCCACTCCCCGACGTCGGCCTCGACATGACGAAGCAGCACCCAGGCCTGCTCAGTCTCGCCGCTGTAGTGCAGGAGGAGCGCCTGGCGACGGGCGACGTTGGCGATTCCGGCTCGCACCCCCTCCTCGCCGGTCCAGGCCATGACGCCCTCGGCGCGTCCGTTGAGGTAGAGGGCACGCCAGTCTGCGGAGAGCACCTGCTCATACATCGCCATCGCCTGGCCGGGCTCCTCCAGCAGCTCATGGCAGCGCCCCAGCCAGATCTTCGTATTGAGATCTCGCGGATAGCGGCGGAGCAGCAGCTCCAGCAGCGCCATGGCGTCTCGGGGGCGGTCGGCGAGCAGGAGATCCCGGGCACCGGCGTGGAGCTGGAGGTCCAGCTCGCTGGGACCATCTGAGCTCGCGGTCGGAAGGACCTTGAGGCGGAGCAGGGCCATCTGGGTGTCGCGGGCCAGCAGCAGCGGGGCGATCTGCTCACAGCGAGACAGGGCCACCGCAGCCTCGACGAAGTCTTCCGCAGCCCAGGACAGACGTGCCTGAACACAGGCACTCTCGGGGATGTCGGTCAGGCCCGCCAGTCGCTGCTCTCCGAGGGCGTAGTCACCCCCGGCGGTCGCGCTCCAGGCCAGCAGCAGCGCGGACTCGGGATCCGCCGGGCTCAGCTCCGCAGCCATCGTCGCTGCCACCTCGACCTCATCGGGACTCCCGGCCGTCAGGCTCGCCCAGGCGAGGGCCAGCACAGGCTCAAGCCGATTGGGAAAGTCGGCCTGAAGCGGGAGCAGCACCGTGCGTGCCTCGTCGGGCTTCTTGCTGTGGACCAGGGCCTGTCCCAGACGCCAGCGGGCTTCGCCGCAGTCCGGCTCTGCCTCGACCACCGCAGCGAGCTTGTCGACGGCCTCGCTGAGGTCGTACCGGACGAGGGCGGCGTACCCCTCGTCTAGCAGCGACCGGTGTTCAGGTTGGGGAGACCAGTCCGCTGCGGCGTGGGGCATCAAGAGGAGCGTGAGCATGGTTCCTTATGATGCCGTGCAGCGGTCTGGGTTCCCGAAAGCAGCGGCTTAGTCTTCTTTCTCTTTGAGCGCGCTCGACACCCGGCTGGCCACATCCGCCAGCTCATGTCCGCCGTCTTCTTCCTTCTCGGAGTTGGAGACGTCGCTCTCGGTCGCGGTGTCTTCCAGAACCTCCACGATGGTGTCCGGTGGAATGGACTCCTCGATGGAGTCTTCGCGCCTGCGGGCCTGGAGGGTGTCATCCTCCTCCTGGACGCCCTGATCGACCTGGTTCTTCTGCTTCTGAGTGGTAGTGACTGGCATGGGGAGCCTCCTGGCTTGGGTAGACGTTGAGATTGTATCGCTGATCCGAGCTGCTGCTGGAGAGAAACTCAGCCTGGATTCGTGCTGAATGCCTCCGTAAACGCCAGCGTGACCGCGACGGGGTTGCTGGGGCCGAGGCAATTGAAGACGAGACCGTCGAGGGGCATGCGCCCGAGATTGGCGAACAGCTCGCCGCCGAGGACGGACTGAAGGGTGAGCTGGCGGCCCAGCGCCTTGCCGGCAGCCTCGGTGAAGGTCCGGGCGGTGTCTGGGGCGGTGAACAGCGCGGCGAGCTGGCGGCCCTCAGGGTCTGGCGCGAGGGCGATCTGAGGGGCGCCGCCATCGGAGGGGATGAACGCGATGAGGAACGCGCTCTCAGAGAGCAGCCCGACGGTCGCTTCGTCGTCGCGACGCTCGATGAGCGCAGCCTCGACCGTCAGGGCGCGCCCCCAGCTCCGCAGCGAGGGGAAGTGCTCGGCGAGAAACCGGATGCCCTCGGGGAGGGTGGGGTTGATGGCGAGGCCAGTGAGATCGTCAGCGAGGTTGGACAGCAGCCACTCCCCGGTGGTCTCCACCCAGGCCAGCTCACCGGCATGGCCGATGGCTTCGAGGTGCTGCGCCATGGCCTCGCCGTCGGTGAAGATCTGAAGCCACCGCTCCCCGGCATGCTCCTGGACGAGCAGCCGGTGCTGCCCCTCGACACTCTCCGCCGGAACCCGCCAGGAGCCGTGCTCGGCCAGGATGCGGAGTAGATCCGTGTCGTCGAGCCGCTTGCTGTGGCGGGCCTTGAGGGCGTCTCGAATGGGGGATGGGCT
>JBLHNG010000841.1:0-3842 GCA_047621685.1 Myxococcota bacterium
CCGGGCCACCGGGCTCATCGAGGAGGGGGGCGGGGTGGTCGGGGTTGAGGTCAGCCAGCTGTCTGGGATCTGGGCGGCGCTGCATGGTCTGCTGGAGCGGCGGGCGATCTCGGTGGTCAACTACATAACCGGCCTCGGCAAGCGGCTGCGTCGGTGGGCGGTGGGTATTGAGAAGGCGCACGGGGTGCCGGGGCGGATCATGGCGAGAAAGGGCGTGATCATCGCTGCGGGAGGCTTCATCTACAACCGCAAGATGGTCGATCAGTACGCACCGAACTACCGACCGGGCATGCCGCTGGGGACCGCGGGATGCAGCGGCGAGGGCATCCTGCTGGGCCGAGCGGTGGGCGGCGGGGTCGACCACATGGGCCGGGTCAGCGCGTGGCGCTTCCTCAACCCGCCCGAGGCGTTCGTGGAGGGGGTGCTGCTGAACCGTGAGGGGGAGCGCTACGTCAACGAGTCGCTCTACGGGGCGGCAGTGGGCGAGGAGATGGTCGACCGCAACGGCGGTGTGGGCATGTTGGTGATCGACGGTGCGCTCAAGGCCAGGGCCCGGGGGCAGATCGGTCGGGGCAAGACCCAGTGGTTCCAGACCGCCCCGACCTGGATGAACCTCAAGTTCAACTGCCGAGAGGCTGCTTCTCTCGCCGACGTCGCCCGGATCTGCCGTGCCCCGGAGGCCGCAATCACCGCCACAGTGGCTGCGTACAATGCCGCGATCGAGGCGGGGGAGCCCGATGCATTTGGCAAGGAGAAGCGCACGGCACTCTCGCCGCCGTACTTCGTCATCAACTGCGGCATCAAGAGCCGGACCTGGCCGCTTCCGACCCTGACCCTGGGCGGACTGACCGTCTCGGAGTCCACTGGTGCGGTCCGTCGGGAGGACGGCAGTCTCATCGAGGGGCTGTACGCCGCCGGACGCAGCGCGGTGGGCATCTGCTCGCGGCAGTACGTCAGCGGGCTGTCCATCGCCGACTGTGTGTACTCCGGGCGTCGGGCGGGACGGTCGGCTCTGACCTGACCTGACCTGACCGATGCGAAGCGACGAACTATGATATCGTCTGCTTCGTCCAAAAGTCGGAGTCATCCATGCAGATCGAGCTGGAGTCCAGGCCATCCTTTGGCATGGCGGTCGTCACCCTGCAGCCAGGCGAGGAGATCACCGCCGAGAGCGGATCGATGGTCGCCATGAGCCCGAAGGTGTCTGTCGACACCACCTTCAACGGCACCGGCAGCGGCGGCCTGGTGGACTTCATCCAGGCGGCGTTTGTCGGCATCGTTCGCAAGTTTCTCGCGGGCGAGACCATGTTCGTCAACACGTTCAAGGCGACCGCCGCCGACCAGCAGGTCATGCTCGCTCCGGCGATGTCTGGCGACGTGGTCCAGGTCACCCTCGATGGGAAGCGCGAGATCACCGTGCAGGCCGGCTCCTACCTCGCCTCGACCAAGGCGGTGAAGGAGGACCTCATCTGGGGCGGGTTCTCAATGCTGCTGTCGGGAGAGGGTGCCTTCTTCCTGAAGTGCAGCGGAACCGGCGAGCTGCTCATCAACAGCTACGGGGCGATCGAGAAGGTGGAGATCGACGGCGCGTATCGGGTCGACACCGGCCACGTCGTCGCGTTCGAGGGCGACCTCCGCTACAAGATCAAGAAGGCCGGCGGCTGGACGGCCTCGGTGCTCTCTGGCGAAGGGCTCGTGCTGGAGTTCACCGGCAAGGGCACGGTCTGGCTCCAGACCCGCAACCTGTCGGCGCTGGTCGGCTGGATCTCCCCGCACCTCCCTTGATTGGAGCACACCATGAAGTTTGAGATCCACCACCGACCGTCCTACGCGTTGGCTGTCGTCGATCTGGAAGCCGGCGAGACCGTCATCGCCGAGGGCGGCGCGCTGGTCAGCCGGGATGCATCCATCTCGATGGAGACCCGGGCCGGTGCCGAGAAGGGCGGCGGCATGATGAAGGGGCTGATGAGCGGCCTGAAGCGCATGGTCGCGGGGGAGAGCTTCTTCCAGAACCGGTTCACCGCCAGCGCACCCGGCCACGTCACCTTCGCCCCCACCCATGTCGGCGACATCGCGGTCTATGAGCTGGCTGCCGAGGACGACCTCTACCTCCAGTCCACCGCGTTCCTCTGCTCGGCGGACGGCATCAAGGTCGACACCAAGTGGGGCGGTGCGAAGACCTTCTTCGGCGGCGAGGGGCTCATCATGCTCAAGGCCACCGGGCAGGGACCGATCGCGTTCAACGCATTCGGCGGCATCAAGATTGTCGAGGTGGACGGTGAGTTCACGGTCGACACCGGCCACATCGTGGCGTTTGAGTCCGCGCTGTCGTTCTCGGTCAAGAAGTTCGGCGGCGGCTGGAAGCAGTTCATCTTCGGCGGCGAGGGACTCGTCTGCACCTTCTCAGGCAAGGGGCGGCTCTACATCCAGACCCGGAACCCCCAGGAATTCGGCAAGACCATCGGTTCTAAACTGCCGATGCGGGAGTAAAGCACTGTGAAACACCAGATCAAGAACAAGCCCGACTACGCTTCCCTTCATGTCGTCCTCGACAGCGGCGAGAAGGTGATCACCGAGGCCGGCGCGATGATGGGCATGTCCACCGGGCTGGAGATGAAGTCCAACATGCAGGGCGGGCTGATGGCGGCTGCAAAGCGGGCCATCGGTGGCGAGAGCATCTTCCTCAACACCTACACTGCCACCGCCGACAGCCAGCGCCTCGACATTGCGCCTGCCGCTCCTGGCGACATGGTGCACATCCCGGTGTCTGGCAAGTCGATCATGGTGCAGAGCGGCTCGTACTGCGCCTCGACCACCGGGGTCACCGTCGACACGAAGTGGGGTGGTGCGAAGACCTTCTTCGGCGGCGAGGGCCTGGTGATGCTGCGCTGTCACGGCGAGGGAGACCTCTGGATCTCCTCGTATGGCGCCATCCATGCCGTGGAGGTCGACGGCAGCTACACCGTCGACACCGGGCACATTGTGGCGTTTGAGGAGGGGCTGCAGTTCTCGGTGAAGAAGGAGGGCTCGATGAAGAGTCTGCTCTTCTCCAGCGAGGGGCTGGTCTGTGAGTTCTCCGGAAAGGGAACGCTGTGGTTTCAGACCCGCAACGCCGCCGCGCTGGCGAGCTTCCTCCACCCGTTCCGCAAGGTGAAGCCGAAGAACAACAGCTGAGCAATGCGACACCTTGAGCTGAGCGCAGACCTGCCCGCCTCCGCAGAGGCTGCCTGGGCGGTGCTGATCGACACCGACGACTGGCCGAGCTGGGGGCGGCTGGTGGTCGCAGCGGAGGGGGAGCTGGTCGCGGGACATCAGTGGTGCATGACGCTGGGCGGGGGCGAGGGGCGGCCGACTCGGACACTCCGGCCGCGGTTTGTCTCGATGGTTCCGGGGCGTCAGTTGGTTTTCGAGACCCGGCTCGGGGCGTCCTGGATCGTGCGCATGGTGCACACGTTTGAGGTGCTGCCTGCCGGGCCGACGGGCTCGGTGCTTCGGCAGAGCTTCGCGATCACCGGGCTGCTGGTGGCGCCGCTGTGGGGGGTGCTGCACCGGGGGATGGTTCAGTTTGAGGCGCTGGGGGCGGACCTCGCTTTGCGGCTGGGGTGACTGGAGCAGCGCGAGTGCTGTTGTTCCGATCAGGTTCTCCGTTGTGGCGTTGAGGGGGCTGGAGGTGGGTGCATCCTGCGGAGGCGGTCGGAGTCTGAGGGAGCCGGGCGGGTGGCTGCCTTCCTCTCTGTACTGACCATAAAGTTCGACAAGTGCCGGTCGTAGACGGGCTGATTGTCGATTCGTGGAGCGGCACGGGGACGGGGTGAGTCCGACGAAGCCGGTCAGGTGGCTGC
>JBLHNG010000842.1:0-3838 GCA_047621685.1 Myxococcota bacterium
TGCAGCGGCGCGGTGGCCCTGATCATCGCCGCAGGACCGGTCGTTGGCATCAGCCCGCATGAGTCGTGGTTCTCGCTGGGGGCCTTGAGCGGGATTCGCTTTCCCGTTCGCCTGGTGTGGGCGGTGCTGCTGTGCTGGGGAGCGCTGGCGGCATGGACGGCCAGCGTGATGGTGCAGCGACATGGCCGCTGGGTCGGCGGGGTGATCCTCGCCCTCGCCCTCGCAGAGTCCTTCTTGCTCGTTCAGATGCCCCATCGTCAGCAGACCCAGCCTGACGGTGTTCCCTCGGTGTACGCGGTGACCAGCGGTGCGATCCTGGATTTCTACCCCGTAGAGATCGACGAGAGGGGCGAGATGGAGCTTCTGCTGACCGCAACGGACTGCTTCTATCAAGCCAGGCACGCCCGCCCGATCGCCGACCGATGCGCGGTGACCCCCACCGCCGAGAACCCTCGCGTGGTGCTGGGGCAGTGGCTGGGCGCGATGCTGTTGAGCGGGCGTGGTGCAGAGGCGGTCGCGGTGCTGGAGATGCTGGGCTTCTCGGCAGTGGCGGTGCACGCGGACCTCTTCCACCCGGGCGATCTGGCGCGGGTGGAAGCGGCGCTGACCGCCTCCACCCGACACGAGAGTCGAGATGGCGGGGAGCACATTGTGCTGTTTGCACTGCCTGCCCCCGCACATCCGCCAAGACGTGTGCTGCCCGAGGCTCCGATCCCGCTCCAGATCGGCGCTGAGCCGCTGGCCCGGGCTGGCAGCCTGCGCATCGAGGTGCTGGGTGACGCAGCCGGGGCTGCCTACACCGCGCAGGTCACCTCCCAGGGCCAGACCGTGGTGATTCCCGTCACAGACGAGGGGGCTGTGGCCGGTGATCTTCAGCACGATGGCGCCCGGGTCGGTCTGTGGGAAGGGGCCCCGACCGGTGAGCTGTCGGTGGCCCTCCTGCGCGGCCACGAGACCCTGTGGCAGGGACCGGTCTGGCCGGGTGCGGCGGCGGATCGCATTGTCTTCTGGTTGGAGGGAGACACCGCTCGTCCCATCGTGGCGATGCCAGCAGCACTGGACCGTCCGATGACGAGGCACAACGGGCTGGCCGCGATATCGGGATGGTGCGGCATCCTGCTTGTGGGGCTGCTTGGGGTGCTTCGGCTCGAAGCACGGCGCGATTGAGATCGATTTGATGGGAGGAGGGAGTCCCGGTGATGCCTCTGCTGCTGACCCTTCTGACCTTGAACACCTGGGCACGAGACCACCCCGCCGCGATCCTGCCCGTCTCAGAGACCAGCCAGAGCGGTCTGATCCTTGTGGTCGGCGGCGAGCTTGACGGGAGTCCCTCTGCGCAGGTCGACAGCCAGGCGGTGATCCTGCTCGATGATGGCGTGTCGCCCGACGCCATCTCTGAGGATGGCGTGTTCTCTGCGCTGGTGGTGTTGGAGTCTCTGGTCAGCCAGGAGGAGATGACGGTCGCCATCCTGGCACACGACACCGTGATGCTGTGGGAAGACACCATACCGGCAGGAAGTGCCCAGTCCAGACCGCTCATCAAGGCGCTGGTGTCGAACCGTGACGCGGCAGTTCAGGTGAGCATGTTGAGGCTGGAGGGTGGCGAGGGTCCACCTTCACCGCCGCCAACCCGAGACACGGTCGCTCCTCCCGCTCCTCCTTCCGGACTCCTCACCACGGTCCTGCCGATGACCATCGCCCTGGTGGTGGGCGGGCTGCTCGGGGGGATGATCCAGCGCCGTCGATCCCGTCGAGCCCTTCTGGTTCCGGTCATGCCGTTGAGCAGACGACCTGCCACGCTGGAGGTCTGGTCGATTCCTCAAGCGGTGGAGCTGGGTGCCGTTGCCGTGGGGCTGGCCACGCAGCAGCTCTCTCATGGGCCGGTCCTGCTGGTCCCATGTGCCACCTCCCGCCAGCTGATGTCTCAGCAGGGACACGTCGGCATGGTCTGGCTGGCGTCCGACCGACCGGAGACCCGACAGATCGTTCAAGCTGTGGAGGCCCTCTCGTCGCTGGGTCGGCCTGTTGCGGTGATTGAGGGTCTTGAAGCACTGGAGGAGCCGGTAGACGACGAGGCGCCCGATGCCCTCCTCATCGAGATCCGCCAGAGCCTTCCGTGCATGGTCATCGTGCTCGTCAGCGAAGGCACTGCACTTCAGGAACCACCGACGTGCATCTTCACGGCACGCGAGGGGAGCCTCGTTGGTGCTGCCGGACGCTTCGAGCACAGCGAAACCGGCTGGATGTGGTTACCGGCGTCGTGAGCCTCGAAGCCACTCGACTCCCTGACTTTGCCCGCTGTGCATGACGCATGCGGGTCCCGCTACCAGTAGCCCTCGCTGGCGGTCATTCGGATGGCCTGGAGGTGCTCATCGGTCATCGCTTTGGGAGGGGGAGCCGCATCGCCGGCCCGGATGGCGCGGAGGCTGAGCAGCAGCTCCTCGCGTCGATCGAGGTCCTCTCGGACGAGGTCAGCGGTCTGGAGCGGATCGGATTCGACGTTGTGGAGGTGGAGGTGGCCAGTCGGGTGCTGTAGCGCCTGATCGAGCTGGGGATCCAGCGCGGTGATGTGATGGAGCATCGCGCGCAGCGAGAGCATCTCGGCGCCCTGCCGGACCATCAGCATGTCGCCAAGCTCTGCGTAGGCGTGCCCGCTCGGATCCGCCTCGGAATGAAGATCGGTGCCAGGGAGCCCGGCAAGGGGGGCTGCGCCTGCCCAGACCAGCGCGGTGGGGAGGATGTCGAGCAGCTCAACAGGCGGTGTGATGGTGCGAGGGGTGGGCTCACCGAACACCAGCAGGGAGACGTGAACAGTGCGCTCCAGGATGATGTCATTAAACAGCGGATTCTTGGGGAGGGATCCTCCGCCGCCGCTCTCTTTGAGGTTCTGACCGTGCAGTCCGGCCACCACCAGACGCCGGTTGTTGGTCGGGAGGGTGGAGAGCAGGCTGCCCCAGCGCTGGCCCAGGGTCTCAGACGCCTCTTGGAAGCGGGCCTGGATTGCGTCTGAGCTGGCCTGCCTCAGGGTGGCATCCGTCTTGAGCATGAGCGTGCTGTCGCTCACGACCAGCAGCCGTGGCCCCGTCACCCCGGCCCACCATTCAGCCACCTCATCGTCAGCCAGTTGTTCGGAGAAGGTGCTGCCGAGATGGTCACGCAGGAGTGTGGTGTCGGTGAGCAGGGCGGTGGTGTACCCATACAGTGCGAGCACGGAGGGGAGGGTGTGCCGCTCGGAAGGGATGCCCGCACACCAGGGCATCGCTTCGATGTCAGCGACGTGGCGATAGGGCACCCCGCACATCGGGATCGCGGATGGGTATCGCCCGGTCAGGACGCTCCCCAGGCTGGTGAACGGGACCGGACTCTGGCTGTAGGCACTCGAGAAGCGCCAGTCCGGTGACAGCGCGAGCCCGCTCAGCAGTGCATCGGTGCCATCTGCACGGAGCCCGTTTGACAGCAGGAGGATGATGTCTGGCTGCACCTGCTGCGATGCCTCTTGTGAGGTCGTACAGGACAGCAGAAAGATCAACAGCGACAGCCGAAACACAACCAGTCCCAGGAGAATGAAGGAACAATCAAGTCGATCCAGCATACCTGCTGCCTCGCCGGATTCTTCATCTTCTCCAGAAGGTTGTATTGAGGTCTCGTCTCAAGTCCCACAGCATCGCTTGAGCGGCTCAGATGATGGCATGCGGTGCACATGTTGTATGCTCGGGGCAGGATTGGAGCTTGGATGTCCGCTAATGCCGAGCTGGGGAAACCCGCGCCTTTTCACCTCTGGATTCTTCACGAACCAAAGGGTGGAAGTCTGTTTACGATTCGGTACGAGGTCTACCAG
>JBLHNG010000843.1:0-3831 GCA_047621685.1 Myxococcota bacterium
CGGATGGGGGAGCTGATGTTCGGGTAGATCTTGGGGAGCATCTTCAGAGTCGCACGGCAGAAGACACGCAGCAGGACGACACGGGAGGTGATGGCGCCGGGCTGCCAGTCTGGGGCCTGCAGCATCCAGGTCAGCAGGGCCTCCGCACTCTCCAGACCAGCGCTGGATTCCTGCGCGACAATCTCCCCCGAGGCCAGCTCCAGATCCCGGGTCGCCAGATACCAACCCGACGCGCTGACGTTGAGATGAATGCGGCGGAAGCCGGGCCGGGGCTCGACCGCCTCAGGACAGCGCCGGACGTACCGGGTCAGCAAGATGAGCGCAGCAATGTGGGTAAAGAAGCCGCCGGGGTTGAGCGGGCCGACGAGATTGAAGCAGCGGAGATGGTGCCCAACACTGTTCAAGATGGATGCATTGCAGACCACTGGAAGGCACGCAAAGACGGAGTCTCCGAGGAGGAGGGACTCGAGCTGAGGGTCATTCATGGAGGCCACCAGCTCCAGGCCCTGGAGGACCTGTGCCGGGTCACTGGAGCGGAGCAGCTCAGCGATGGGCGCGCTCATGGCACACGCCCGAGGAGTCCGCTGAACATGGTGGCCGATACTACAGTTAAAAGCACCCGATATGAGAGGCTCTCATATTGTCCATTTCTGAGGGTCGGCCGTAGTATGAGAGCCAATTGCATCGAAATGCCGTCCACAATCAGCCCTGAAACCGGCGTAAATTGAGCAAAAGGAGCAGCCCGGTCCAATTGGGGAGGCAAGACACCGCGGGAGTATAGGTGGCCATGCAGATTCGACGACTGCCAACCCCTCGAAACCACATCACACCCCATCGCTAAGTTATTGATATTAAACAGTTAACCACAACAATCACCCACAGGCATAAACCCGAATCTCATCCCTGAGGGGTGCAGACACACCGCTCCAAGACGTGCAGAAGCCCCCAAGCCAGCGTTCGGCTCAGGGGCTCCCGTTCGAGGTCATGATGCGGTCTGCTACTGGTCGTGCTTGCTGCCGCCGAGGCACTCAGGCGAGGGGTTGGCGACGACGCCACCAGCGGCCGTCCACTCACCTGGGGTCAGGGTCTTCATGGTCAGTGCATGGATGCCGCCAGCCATCTCCGCCTTCAGCGCGCCGTAGACTGTTCGCTGCCGCTTGACCAGGCGCTGCCCCTCAAACGCTTCTGAGACCACCACCACATTCCAGTGGCTCTCGCTCCCCTCAGGGACGTTGTGTTTGTAGCTCTCGTTGACAAGCTCGATGTGGATCGGGGCGAGCACCTGGAGGGCGCTCTGGATTTGCTCGGCCATGGCCATGGGACACACTCCTGTTGGTGGATTCCATATCCCATGTAAGTCCGCAGACCGTGCTGACGTTGTCACACCGACCCCCGGGGACACCATGACGATCACCAACTTCCAGCTCCGCGCCCGCCTCTACCTGGGCATCGCCGCCCTCGCCGGAGTCGACCTCATCCAGTTCATCGGTGCGTGATCACGTCCGCTGACGAGACGCCCGGCGAGCGGCTTCGAGCTTCTGCTCCACCTCGGCCTCTGCATCCAGACGGCCACGAAGCTCACCGAGCTGCTCGCTGAGGTCTTCGGAAGAGGCGCTGTCGAGTCTCGTCAGGCGCATGTGCTCCAGGGCATGCAGCAGCTCCCGCTCCTGACCGGCGAGGCGCTCCCTCGATGCCATCGCGCTCTTGATCGCCGTGATGTGACCGTCACGGGCGATCCGCTCCCCCTCAGTCCCCTGCCCGCTCTGCGCCTCCAGCTCGGCCAGTGACGTCCCGCTGAGTGCTTCGTCGAGCTGCTGGATCTGGGCATGGATGCTGCGGGCGGACTGCGCGATCCCGCTGAGGTCCTCCGTGCTGTCTGGAAGAGACGCCAGCAGACTGGTCAGCCGAGCCTCGAACGCATCGACGGGCTGAGGGGCCACCGGCTCAGCCGCCTGCACCTGAGGGGCTGTCGTCTGCTGCCCCAGCATCGTCTGGAGGATTGGGATGATCTTGAAGGCATGCCCGGCCACCCCGATCCCCCAGAAGATTCCCCAGAACGGAAACCCGAGGAAGGCCATCACGCCCAGAAAGATGGCGAGGTGCCAGCCAAACCCGGTCAGCTCCCGACGCTGGGCCACCATGGCTGCGTCTCCGACGTGGGGGACCTCTTCGGCGAAGATCTCCGTGCTGTGGAGGACGACCCACTCCCCGCTCCCCGGCGCACGACACAGCTCCATCCCGGTGAGGTCGCGGCTGCGGAGCTTCTTCCGGAGCTTCTTCTCAGACAGCCGCTTCGGCTTGTCGTCGATCTGGACGGTCCACTCCATCACATCAGCCCCGGGGGAACAGTGAGGCCATAGTACTCCAGCAGCCCCTGCTCCTCCCCCTTCTGGGCAACCTTGGAGAGGATGATGAGGTGAGAGAGGAGGTCGCGGATCTCGACGGTGTCGACGGCCAGAGCATCGCCGATGCGCTCCAGCGACAGCAGGGTGCTGGCCCGACGAGACCGGGTTCGCATCCAGAAGCACCCTCGCCTCCCCCCGCAGACGTCCGCCAGGGCACTCGCTGCGATTCGCTTTCGGACATCGGGCTGTCCCGCAGCCTCCTCGACGAGGACCGGCTGGACATCAAACCGGAAGGTCCAGCCCCGCTCGCTGCCGTCGGGAAACACCACCTCCAGCCGGTAGACCACGCCCCGAGCCCGGTACTCCTCCACCACCGCGTCTCTTGAGGCCACCCCCTGCTCAATCAGCGCCGGCAGCACCTGTCCGACGTACCCCTCGGCGAACCGGGCCAGAAAGTCTGCGGGATAGCCGGCCTCGTTGTCGTCGTGCAGTGCGGGCACGGGCTGGGTCGGGTCATGAGCGAGGCGCGCGGTGTCCTCTTCCAGCATTCGGGCGAACGGTGCGACCTGACGCAAGCAGCGGACAGAGCCGGACTCAACCTCCAGGCAGTCGCCAGGGTTCACCGCGGTGACCTCAACATCCGGAGCCAGTCGGCGGAGATCCCGGGCGAAGCGCTCTCGGGAGATGGGGAACAGGTGGGGGTTGAGCCAGTCCAGGGAATCAACAAACCGGAAGCCCGCCGCGCCGGGAACCACCACCCGAGCCCCGACCGCCAGCGCTGCCGAGAGGTTGGTGGCGTGGATCTCGCCGAGATCCTGGGTGCGGCCCTCGAAGAACGTGAAGTTCTGGCTGGCGTGCATGGCGAGGTGCACATCGATGATGCCAAATTCCTCGCGAATCCGCCGGATCGTGGTGCCGGTCAGCGGGGTGTCGACCTGGTTGAGCAGCACCCCCGACCGGTCCGCGAGCACACAGCCAAGCTCCAGGAAGGTCTCCGAGACCGAAGGAATCCCGAGGATGCGCAGCCCACCGATGCGGGTGATCTCAAAGGCACGGAGGGGCCGGATGTCGGTGAACCCGAGCTTGCGGATGCCGTGCAGCAGGAACGGATCTTCCGGACACAGCAGCGGCACCGAGCGGTCGAGCCGGGCGAGGGACGGCAGGTGGTAGTGGTCGAGGTGACGGTGGCTGATGATGATCGCCGCCAGGGGAGGCAGCCCGTCGATGTCCACCGAGCGGGCCGGACACGACGTCACGGTGCCCTCCTCGAACGGATCCATCAGCACCGGGTCGGTGAGGACGGCACCGCCCTCGGTCTCGATCAGCCAGCAGGCATGTCCGATGAGTGTCGCGCGCATGATCTCAGGCTCGCGTTCGGGGCTGGGCAGGCTCTCGGATCTCGGTGTCGGAGCGGGTGGGGTCGAGGTTGTAGAGGTGCTTGACGCTGCGACACATGGGGCTCTCCGGAGCGGAACTGGCAGGGGCT
>JBLHNG010000844.1:0-3822 GCA_047621685.1 Myxococcota bacterium
GGGCGCACCATCGAGGGCTCCCGACAGATGATGGCAAACGCGGTGGTCGGCAACGAGGACGAGGTCCTCTATGAGTTCAAGGGCGAGGGCAGCGACTCGCTCTACCGTGTGGAGGCCCCGGGCTACACCCGCTGGGCGTACTCCAGCCTCATCGAAGCCACGGTCACCGGGGATGCGATCTCGGACCTCACCGGCGCAGACGGCGGCGGCTGGCGGACGGATCTCTACCTCTACGCGACCGGCGGCAACGCCGACTACATCGAGTCTCGGGGCAACATCTTCCTGTTTGATGCGCTCATCAGCGAGCGCTTCGACTCGGTCGCCATGGACCTGACCTTCACCGGTCCCACCGGCTCCGCCCCCGAGGCCTGCACTGCAGAGCCCGTCGGCTGGATCGGCCTGCGCGACGAGAACGCCTACTGGTACGACCTCGTCTTCCAGCCCGTCTCCGACACCACCGACACCACCACAGACACCACCTACGGCGCCTGTGACGGCTGCGGCACCCTCTACGTTCGGGGCATCGAGACCACCGAGTATGGCGAGGTCTGCATGGACTTCTCCTGGCTCTGGGACTCCGATCCGGTCACCCTGCCCGACCCCGAAGACTTCCTATTCACGGTCAGAGACCTCTGATCTCAATCTCCTTCACCCCACCTCCCAGGAGGACCGGATGAGCGCCACAATCATCCTTGCTGTGATCGCTGGATGCGCCACAGACTCGGAATCCCCCGATGAGCTGACCCTGTTGTCACACCGGGAGCAGCTCATCCGTCTGTCCGTCGATCTCCGCGGGGTCCACCCCACCGAGACCGAGCTGGAGTTCATCGAGGCCAACCCGGACCTCTATGAAGACTACGTCGACCGCTACATGGCCGACAGCCGGTTCACCGAGCGCATGCGCGAGATCTTCGATCAGCGCTTCCTCACCCGCACCGACAGCACCTACGGCCACATGGTGCAGGGCGCCACGAGCGCAGAGGTCGCCTGGGCCATCGGCGAGGAGCCGCTGCGGTTGCTGTCGTACATCATCGACAACGACCTCCCCTACTCCGAGATGGTCCTCGCGGACTACACCATCGCCGACCCGCTGCTGGCGGAGGTCTGGAACCTGGAGCGGGACGAGACCGAGGACGGCGGCTGGAGCATCGCCCACTACACCGACGGGCGGCCGGAAGCCGGCGTCCTGACGATGAACTCCATCTGGTCGCGCTACCCCTCCATGGATGGCAACGCCAACCGGCACCGGGCCAACGCGGTCAGCAACATGCTGCTGTGTGACGACTACCTCGCCCGGCCCATCGTGCTGGACAGGGCCGCGGTCGACCAGCTCACCATCGATCCCGAGAGCGCGATCGGCGAGAACGCCACCTGCCAGTCCTGCCACTCCACCCTCGACCCGCTCTCCGCGCACTTCTTCGGCTTCTTCTCCTACGGTGACAACAACGAGTTCACCGGGGTCTACAAGCCGGAGCTTGAAGAGGGCTGGCGCCTGTACGCCGACAAGGCCCCCGGCTTCTACGGTGTTCCGACCGCGAACATTCCCGAGATGGCTGAGCTGCTCGCTGAAGACTCCCGGTTCATGGACTGCGCAGTCCAGACCGTCTGGGAGGGCCTCACTCAGCGCACCGTGGACGACGACGACTGGGCAGAGTTCCAGGCGCACCGCTCGGTGTTCGTCGAGTCTGACCAGAGCGTTCGCACCCTCGTCCGCTCGGTGGTGCTCTCGGACTCCTACCGGGCCTCGGGCAGCACGGATCCAGAGGTCGATGCTCGGCTTGCGGGTCTCAAGACGGTCTCTCCGGCCCAGCTCTCCGCGATCGTTGCCGACATCACCGGCTACGAGTGGCGCTTCGGCGGCCGAAACGGCCTGACCACCCACAGCACCGGGCTGCCGGTCCTGCTCGGTGGCATCGACGGCGACACCGTCACCACCCGCAGCTACGACCCCTCGGTCGGCGCGGTGTTCATCCAGGAGCGTCTGGCCCAGTCCGCCGGCTATGCCGTCGCCAGCCACGACCTCTCCGCGACCCGCTCTGACGACGCCACTCTTCTGCTCTACGTCACCGCCGAGGACACCCCGGACTCCAATCCGGAAGCCTTCGACGCTCAGATTCGTCACCTGTACCTCGCATCCACCGGCATGCCGCTGGATGAAGAGGCCAACGAGCCCGCCAACCTGATGGTTGTCTGGGAGCAGGTCTACTCCATCGAAGGCTCGGTGACTTCTGCCTGGGCAGCCGTCATCAGTGCTGTCCTGCGCGATCCCCGCGTTCTGACCTACTAGGAGGCCGTCGATGTCTTTCTCCCGACGCAACCTGCTCACCAGCTCCGGCGCCCTCGCCGCCCTGTCCGCCTTCGGATGGAACCCGAAGATGGCTCATGCCGCTGCGGGTGAGCGCAAGTTCATCTTCTTCTTTGCCGGCGGCGGCTGGGACACCACCACCGTCTTCGATCCGCACCACGGCTCGGAGAAGGTGGACATGGACCCAGAGACTCTCACCGAGTCGCTGGGCAACCTCAGCTTCACCTCTGGCGAGGACCGACCCGAGATCGATCGGTTCTTCACCCGCTGGGGTGGCTACTCGGCGATCGTCAACGGCATGGACGCCCACAGCGTCGGCCATGCCTCGGCCACTCAGTTCTCGCTGACTGGCACGTCCGCCTCCAGCTACCCGGACTGGCCGACCCTGCTCGCCAGCCGAGCGGTCGGGGACTATCCCCTGCCCCACCTCGTGTTCTCTGGCCCCAACCTCGCCGGAACCCACGGCGGTGCGGTGGTGCGGGCCGGCGGCGGTGCGCTGCTCGACCTCATCGACGGCTCGATCGTCGGTGCCTCCGACAGCCCTGCGCCCCTGCTCTCCACGCCGTCGGACTCCATCGTCGATGCCTTCGTCTACGAGCGCACCGCGAAGTTCCTCTCCAGCCGAGGCGACGGCGGGGGTCGGGCCGATGCGCTGCTGACCAACCTGGAGCGCGGCATGGAGATCGAGGGGCGGCGGTTTGAGGCCGGGCTCTCCGACCTCGGCTCGTCGATCCTGGAGCAAGGGGTCAAGGCGGCAGAGATGATGCGCCTCGGCCTGAGCCGCTGCGCGATGATTGGCGTCCCCGGCGGCTGGGACTCTCATGGCGACGTGACGGTCCAGGCCCCGCAGTTCGACGACTTCTTCGACGCCCTCGATCAGCTCATGGACCACCTCTCCACCACCCCCGGTCTCGCCGCTCCCTGGCTGATCGACGAGGTCGTGGTGGTTGCCCTGAGCGAGTTTGGCCGCACCCCGATGGTGAACGGCAGCGGCGGCAAGGACCACTGGCCGTTCAACTCCGCACTGGTGGTTGGCTCCGGTGTCCGTGGAAACCGCATGATCGGACGCACCGACGAGGGGCTCATCGCGAAGTCCATCGACTTCTCCACCGGAGAGGCCGACGACAACGGCGACATCCTCGGCCCGGAGAATCTCGGCGCGGCGCTGCTACAGCTCGGCGGAATCGATCCCGAGTCCCACCTGCCCGGCGTGCAGGTTCTGGATGCATTGATTCGGTGAGAGTTCTGGTTACGACTCTATTCCTGTTGTCCATTCCCGCCTGTAATGGCGGGAAGGACTCCGGGATTTCTTGCGACCGCGAGCCGGTGCTGACGTTCGAAAACTTCGGCGAGTCGTTTCTCGCCAAGCACTGCACCGGCTGCCACTCGGTTCTGCACTCAGGAGATCTCCGCGAGGGGGCTCCGCTGGGCATCGACCTGAACACCTACGCTGATGTCCTGGTGTGGGCGCCTCGGGTTGAGGTGCGCGCGCTGGAGAGCCTCGACAGGCCTCCGGG
>JBLHNG010000845.1:0-3809 GCA_047621685.1 Myxococcota bacterium
GCTGGAGACGCGCGGCTGGTGACCATGGAGCCGGCCCCGATGCCTGCTCGGACGACCCTGGCCCTGATCTTGGCAGATTCCACCCTCATCCTCCGCTCTGAAGGGACGCTCAGCGCGCTGGCCCCGGTGGGCAGCATCCTGATGGACGCACTCGATGAGGCGGATCAGGAGGATCTTCGGGCGCTGCTGTCGGCGGGTGGTGGGAGCCTGGAGCTGATGCTGCCTGACTCGACCGGGACGCGCCAGCTGTCCTGTGAGATCCGCGAGGCACCGGAGTCTGGCGGGTGGACGCTCATCGGTGTGGATCGAACCCTGGAGCGAAAGCTTCAGAGCGCGCTTCGGGAGGGGGAGCGGCGCTTCCTTCGGCTCATCGAGGGCATCCCGGTGGCCCTGCTCATCACCGACGCCCAGGGCCGGTCGGCCTACGCCAATGTCCGGGCCAACACCCTGCTCGGCGGGGTCCAGCTCCACCAGAACACCCCGCTGAAGACCCTCCTGAGCGCCTCTCGCATCCGGTTTGCTGGCGACGGCTCGCCCTATCCCCCCGAGCGGCTGCCGATGCACCGGGCGCTGAGCGGTGAGCAGTGCAGCGTCGATGATGTGGAGATGTTCCAGGATGGCCGCTGGGTCGCCCTGGAGATCTCCAGCGCCCCGGTGAGCGGGCTGAGCGGCGAGAGCATCTACGTCATCACCACCCTCAAGGACATCAACGCCCGCCAGGAACTTCAGAACCGACTCCAGCGGGTGCAGCGCATGGAAGCCGTCGGTCAGCTCGCTGGAGAGCTGGCCCACGACTTCAACAACTACCTCACCGCGATCAGCTCTTACGGCCAGCTCACACTGGCTGCGCTGCCGATCAGCCACATCGCCCGAAGCGATGTCGAGGAGGTCATTCGGACCGCCCACAAGGCCGCCAAGCTCACCCGTCAGCTGTTCACCATCAGCCGTCGTCAGCCGATGACCGTCCGTCCGCTCTCGATTGTTGATCTGCTGAAGCGGATGGAGCGCCTGATGCGTCGGCTGGTCGGCAGCGACGTCACCCTTGAGCTGGCCCCCGGACGCACAGTCTGGTCGGTGATGGCCGACACCGGGCTCCTGGAGCGGGTCATCATCAACCTCGTCCTCAATGCCAGAGACGCCATGGCCGGTGTCTCCGGGGCGCGGCTGCGGATCTCGCTGGAGAACGTGGTCCTCGACGCCGAGGCCGCCGCGAAGCTGGTCGACGTTCAGCCCGGTGCCTACGTGGTCGCCGCTTTTGCGGACAACGGCAGCGGAATCTCTGAGGATGTCCTCGACCACATCTTCGAGCCGTTCTACTCCACCAAGCCCGACGGTGAGGGGACCGGGCTGGGGCTGTCGATGGTGTATGGCGTCATCCGACAGAGCGAAGGGTTCCTCTCGGTGACCAGTCCCCCGGGCTCCGGCACCACCTTTCGCATCGCGCTCCCAAAGGCAGAGGCCCTTGGCTGGTCGGATGCTTCAGGTGACAAGAAGACTCGAAACGGAAAGCGCATCTTGCTTGTGGAGGACGAAGAGAGGGTCCGGCGCACCACCGCGCGCATGTTGGTGAGCCGTGGCTACACCGTGAAAGCCGCCGCGACCCCCCTGGAGGCCCTGGCGATGATCCGCGCGGCTCCCGCAGACTTCGATCTGCTGCTCTCCGATGTCCAGCTTCCGCAGATGCGCGGGGACGTCCTGGCACAGGAGATCCTCAAGGTCCGCCCCGACCTCGCGATGCTCTTCATCTCCGGCTCCTTCTTGGAGGAGACCCTGCTCGGACGCGCCGTCCTGCCCAAACCCTTCACCGCCGAAGAGCTGACCGACGCGGTCGCGGAGCTGTTGTCAGAGACCGCCGTGATATGACTCTCGGCCATGTCTACTATGCTCCCCATGACATTCGTGGCCTCCTTCCTCAGCGACAGCGGCGGCATGCTGTCCCGGGCGATCTCGCTCTCGGGTCTGCTGGTGATGATCGGGCTCGCGCTCCTGATGTCGAACAACCGGCGCGGGATCAATTGGCGACCGGTGATCTGGGGGGTCGGACTCCAGCTGCTGTTCGCCATGATCCTGCTCAACCCCACCCTCCAGACGTTCTTCTTCTCCGTCGTGGACTCCGGGGTCCGCAAGCTGATCTCGTTCTCTGAGGCTGGCGCGAACTTCGTCTTCCAGACCGTCGAGCCTCACAGCGTCACCAACGGAGGCGGGGAGCTGGAGTTCTTCATCGGGCGGATCTCTCCGCCGGTCAAGACCTTCGCGTTCTGGATCCTGCCCACGATCGTCTTCTTCTCCAGCCTGATGAGCATCCTCTACCAGCTGGGGATCATGCAGCGGGTGGTGTGGGGAATTGCCTGGGTCATGCAGCGGACCATGGGGACGTCCGGGGCCGAGAGCCTCTCCGCCGCCGCCAACATCTTCGTCGGCCAGACCGAGGCCCCGCTGGTCATCGGCCCCTACGTCAACAACATGACCCGCAGCGAGCTGCACGCGGTGATGACCGGCGGCTTTGCGACCGTTGCAGGTGGGGTCATGGCCGCCTACGTCAGCTTCCTCGGAGACATTCCCGGGATCGCCGGCCACCTCGTGACTGCCAGTATTCTCTCTGCGCCCGCCGCCCTGGCCATCTCCAAGGTGATGTATCCAGAAGATGGCGAGCCCATGTCGATGGACAGCCTGGTCATCTCTGCGGAGCTGAAGTACCGCAACGTGCTCGAAGCCGCTGCAGAGGGAGCCAGTGAGGGGGTGCGTCTGGCGATCAACGTCGCGGCGATGCTCATCGCGTTTGTTGGACTCATTGCGATGTTTGACTGGATGCTCCAGATCATTCCCATCGTGTTCTGTGCCGACGGGGTCGCGCTTGGGTACGCCGAGGAGTGCAGCTCCCTGACCCTGTCCCAGATCCTCGGCTGGCTCTTCTCCCCCATCGCCTTCGCCATGGGCGTGCCCTGGGCCGAGGCCCCCATCGTCGGCGCACTGCTCGGCGAGAAGATCGTGCTCACCGAGTTCGTCGCCTACATCCACCTCGGCGACCTCATCTCTGCGGAGCAGCCGGTGCTCTCCCAGCGCAGCGCGATCATCGCGAGCTACGCCCTCTGCGGGTTCGCCAACTTCGCCAGCATCGGCATCCAGCTCGGCGGCATCGGTGGCATCGCACCCGACCGCATGGGTGATCTCTCCCAGCTTGCGCTGCGGGCGATGATCGGTGGCTCGCTGGCGGCGTTCATGACCGCGACGATTGCTGGTGTGTTTCTGGGCTGAGGCGGGCGGAGTTCGACGGAGCTGGCCGGTCAGGTGGCTGCCTTCTTCCTCTTTCACTGACCGCTGAGCCACGGCAGTAGCCGGCCTTTAGGCGGGGTAAACTGCTGATTCGTGGAGGGGCAAGGGGACGGGGTGAGTCCTACGAAGCCGGTCAGGTGGCTGCCTTCCTCTCTGTACTGACCACAAAGTTCGACAAGTGCCGGTCGTCAGACGGGCTGATTGTCGATTCGTGGAGATGCACGGGGACGGGGTAAGTCCGACGAAGCCGGTCAGGTGGCTGCCTCAGTGTCCCTGCCACAAAGTTCAGCAAGTGCCGGTCGTCAGACGGGCTGATTGCTGATTCGTGGAGGGGCAAGGGGACGGGGTGAGTCCTACGAAGCCGGTCAGGTGGCTGCCTTCCTCTCTGTACTGACCACAAAGTTCGACAAGTGCCGGTCGCAGACGGGCTGATTGTCGATTCGTGGAGATGCACGGGGACGGGGTGAGTCCGACGAAGCCGGTCAGGTGGCTGCCTTCCCCCCTAATTTTGTTGATTGTATTGTTTTGGATCGCCT
>JBLHNG010000846.1:0-3802 GCA_047621685.1 Myxococcota bacterium
GTCCCTACTCGGTGGTGCTCTCCGACTTCGATGGGGACGAGCGAGTGGGTAGACGAACAAGCGGCTTTCCCCCCCTGTCGTGCCCCGCCTGACGCCGTGCTGGTGGGGCTTTTCGGGCAGCAAAATGGCGCCCTGCTCTGCAAGGCCTCTGCTCGCTCTTTTCAGGCCGGTCTGGCTGGGAGGACCTGCCGATGGTCTTCGGTCCGCTGTTCCCTGGCGGCGATCCCGGCGGGCTCAGCGCCCTGGGCTACGAGTCGTGGATCGACGGACAGGAGCAGCCCGACGCCCTGCTGCACAACCTCTCAGCGGTGGCTTCACCGACATCTCCGAGGCGGCTGGCTTTGCCGACACCGGGCGCGGCCGGGCCCTGGCGGTGGGGGATCTGGATCGAGACGGGCGGCCTGATCTGGTGACCGCCGGGCTGTGGTATGCCCGGGTGTGGCGCGGCATTGATGGCTGTGAACCAGGTGTCACGGTGAAGCTGTCCGGTGATGGCCTCACTGCGGGGCTGCACGCCAGGGTGGTCACAGAGATCGACGGAGACATCCGCACCCGCTGGCTGACGCCCTCATCGACCTGGTCCAGCCACGCCCCTGAGCTGTCCATCGGGCTCGGGGGCGCGGCGAAGATCGATCGCCTCACTGTGTCGTGGGCCGACGGCAGCGATCAGGTGTGGACCGACATCCCCGCAGGTTCTGCCCTCGACATCTCCCCGTCCGCGATCAGCCGCTGACACGCCACCGTCTCAGGGCTGCTCAGAGGCCGATGTGACGACCACGCTTCCTGGTGGCACGTCGGTGCTGTAGGACCAAGCAAAGACGGAACCACGAGAGCGGGTGCTTGTGGAGAGCTGATGGCAATGCGCTACAACAGGTCGTCCGCAATCTCGTTCCAGTTCAGCCTCGCCGGATGCCCCCTCCAGATCACCTCACCGTCCTTGATGAGTGCCGCAGCCGGGATCCCGGAGACGTTGAAGTATTCCGACAACGACCCGCCCCCGTACTCTTTCGCGATTGGATAGGTCAGTCCCTTCTCGGAGATGAATTCCTCGACCTTCTCCTCTGTCGAGTCTTTTGTGATCTTCGTGAGCCCGATGATCTGGAGTCCCCTGTTGGAGTAGGTCTGGTAGACCTCTTGGAGTGCCGGAACCTCTCTCTTGCAGTGGGGGCACCACTGCTCCCAGAAAATCAGCAGTGTCACGTTCTTGTATGTGCTTCCGGAGCCTGTGAACCACTTCTCGACCACCAGGTCTGGAGCGATCTTGCCGATGACTTCGACCTCAGCTTGAAGTTGAGAGACTACGGTAAAAGTTGGGTGATCTTGGCAGCTTGTGAGAAAGACGTTGAGGTCATTCTTGTAGCTCTCCAGCGAAGCGCGATACTCGGTTAGCGAGGTACTCCGGTGGTCAGATATAGACTCATAGAATTCCCCGCACTCTGCTTCAGTGCGACCGACTGCGACCTCCACGACCGCCTCTTCAACCTCATCCGGACAACCGTCCCAGTCCTTTGATCCGTTGAAGGTCTCCGGCTCGTCTCTGCAGTAATCAACATGATTGGAGAGACCGTCATCATCGGCATCTCCAAAATAGTCCATCAGGCCGACTCCGACGCCGATGAGCATGATCCCGCCGATGAACAACGTGATTGGCAGGCGGTTGGAGCGGGCGGGCGGGGTCGCTGTAGGGAGCGGCTCAGGCTGTGTTGAGATGAGCTGGGTCTGCTTGACTTGAGCTGCGGGCTCCGGAACGACCGCGCGCTTCAGGGGCTGTGTTTGCTTGATTGTCGGGCTGGGGGCTTCAGAGGGCGCCTTGAGGACGCGAGTCTGACTCACCTGCGCTTCAGGCTCCGGAGGCACTGGGGAAGGGAGAGGCTGAGAGGGTGATGGTTCAGGGGAAAGGGCACGGGTTGCCGGTGTCCTGTCCGCTGCCGGTGTGGCTTCTGCGGCCGGCGTGCTGGCCATCGCCCGGACGACCCCTCTCAGGGAGGTCGATGTGGTCGAGCGAGCCTTGATCACATCGAGCGCCTCGGCCAGCTCAGCGGCATCGGCGAAGCGGGCTTGTCGATCTGCCCGGACACAGCGGGTGAAGATGGCACCCAGTCCTGGCACCTTCTCCTCGATGAGGTGTGCAGCATCTGAGGAGAGCAGCAGATCCTCAACACGAAGGATCTGCTGAAGGATGGAGGCATCGGTGGGGGCGTCGAGGAAGGGCTTTCCGAGGATGAATTCGTAGAGGGTGAGCCCGAGGGAGAAGACATCGGTGCGGGGATCGAGGGGCAGGCCGCTGAGCTGCTCGGGGGAGAGATAGCGCACGGTGCCCTTGATGATGCCGGTGGCTGTGGACTTTCCAGGTTCTCCCTCCAGCGCCTTTGCGATGCCGAAGTCCAGCAGCTTCACTTCGCCGTGCTCGGTGACGAAGGCGTTGGATGGCTTGACGTCCCGGTGCACCAGTCCTTTGCGGTGCAGGTGCCCGAGGCCATGGGCCATGCCAGCGATCAGGGCGACAGCCTGCCCGGGGGAGAGCTTGCCGATGAGCTCCTCGGCGTCGATGCCCTCCAGCAGCTCGGTGACGATGTAGGGGATGCCATGGGCGGAGTCGACGAACTGAGTGCGGGCGATGTTGGGATGACGGAGCCCGGCAGCCACCCGAGCCTCGCGAATGACCGCATCCACGAGGTCAGGGTTCTCCGCCAGCATGCTCAGCTTCAGCACCTTGACCGCGACGTCGAACCGCACAGCCCCCGCGCCGGTCCGGTAGCCGCGGAACACGAGACCCATTCCGCCCTCGCCGATAAGAGACTCCAGACGGTATGGGCCGAGATCGCAGGGGAGCTTGTTGGGGAACGGATAGTGCTGAAACAGCTCAGGGTTCATGTTGGCTACCGATAGCGTTGGGATGTTCGGACATCTACGGTGCCCTTCGCCTCTGCCATATCAACCACCTGGAGGTTGCTGATGAGCGGCTCCAGGTCCGGTCCGTCTTCGGGCTGGCGGAGGTCGTTGAGACCGCGGAGGAAGTAGGGGGGGAGGTTGCGGAAGCGCAGGCGCAGGCTGATGTTGGCGGTGGTCACTCCGCTCAGCACGCTGCTGGGAATGATGTAGCGGTATCGTCCTTCGCCGCCGGGAGGAATCGGGGTGAGGGTCTCGCCGATGCCGCCGCGCTTTCGGGCGATCGGACCGGAGGTGACGTGCTGAACCGAAACCTCCTTCGCTCCCGGCGCCCGGGCGAGCACCACGTTGCCCAGCCCGTCGCGCTGGTCGGTTCCTTCGACGTCGTCGAGCAGGATGCCCTGGAGGTTGACCAGATGGGGATCGGCCCGGGTCGGAGAGCCGCAGCCCTTCACGAAGCGGCCCAGGTCGTCGCTGATGGTGTCGGCGTCGCAGAGATCGTCGGTGGATTCGTCGGCGAGCACGCCAGAGGTGAAGACCTCGCGGCCGGCCTGATCGGTCACCACGACCTCGATCCAGAGCTGTCGGGCGAAGGCAAAGCCGGAGGGCAGGTTGTGGCCGCTGAGCACGTTGCGGATCACCGCCTCGAACTCCACTCCGTCGCGGGTCTGCTCCAGGTCGTCGATGGACAGCGCCACCGCCGCCTGCATCAGGGCCTCCCGCTCTGGGCGGTGGGTGTCTTCGAAGTCGGCATCCAGCGGGTAGTCTGCGCCGATGAAGGTGTGGCTCCGCAGACCCTCCCGAGTGGGACCGTCCACGCTGAGCAGCGGCGCGACATCTCCGTCGACCGCCGGGGTGTCAGACGTCGGCATGTGGCAGTCGATGCAGGAAAGCCCACCCCTGGATCGGTAGT
>JBLHNG010000847.1:0-3793 GCA_047621685.1 Myxococcota bacterium
GTACCGATATTCCTCCAATCGGAAACTGCATCAGTGTGATGCAGTTTCCGATTGGAGATTGGCGTTAACCCTGACCTCCTCCACGCCCTGAAATAACCAACCTGCGCCATTACTCGCAGGCGTCGAGCTGCGCTGAGAGCAGCGGGAAGCTCTCCACCACCTCACCACCTCGCCTCAGCTGCACTGCTGCTGGCGTCCAGTCCTTCACGCCAGGGAGGTCCTCGTCGACGCTGGTCTGAAGCAGCACCGCAGACTCATCCGGCGAAAGCGACCGATGCAGGTAGCCCAGCGTTGCATGCAGTCGAAGTTGAGGATGCTGAGGGACGCTGATGAGGTGGGCCAGCGCCCGCAACAGTGCAGTATGCAGTCGCCTCAGCCCGTAGCCGTAGTAGCTGAGCACCACCGGGATCTCCGTCGCCTCCGCTGGCCCGAAGTGCCCCAGCCGCTCCGGCTCCAGCACATCCCCCCGCCGCTGCTCCGTGAGGAAGGCCGCGATGACCTCCCTCACGATCCCCCGCACCGTCCGCATCTTCGCCGCGGGGATCGCCCCCATGTACAGCAGCGTGATGTGCGGCCAGGTCTCCAGCGCCAGGTCAGGCAGCAAGCTCCGGACGTGCGCCTGAGCCGTCCGGTAGCCCACGCCCTTCGGCACCTCGATCGCCAGCACCACGCTGTCCTCGGCGACATCGAGGCGGGCCGCATCAGAGCGCCGGGCGTAGGCGGTCACCTGTCGGATCGCGAGTCGGGCCATCACCTCCCCACCCCAGGCCAGCCCCCGCACATACCCCGCATCCGTCCACGGCTTCGTCTTGTCCATGGGCGAGCTTCGGGTGTGCTGCCGGTTCTTGGCGTGCCATGCGTTGATGGCGATCAGCTCCTGCACCCTGATCGTCCCACCCTTGGCGAGATGGGCGAGGCGGTCTCGATCCCCCTTGCTCAGCGCCCGCATCTCCGTCGGATGCGAGGCCAGCCACCGCTGCACCTTCCGCGCGTTGTTCTGCACCACACCGGGGATGCGAACCTTCACCCGACGCTGGGCCGCCGTGATCTGACGGGCAAGCGCATCGGCCCGATCCTCGGTGACGGGCTCAGCGGGATCGAGGGCAGGATTTATCGGTCCGGGTAAGATCCGCCTGACCGATAGCTCTCCGTCCTCATCGGGATCCTCTCCATTTCGGCCACCGGCCTCCAGCTCGGCCTGCTCCTCGGGTGTGAGGGGCTGGATGGTGAGGGAGAAGCCTTCGGGCCCGTAGCGAGAGCGCCGAACCTGAGCATCGAGGAGGACACCATCAGCGAGTGCCATGGAGTCGGCCTCGGTGTGGAGCTTGCGGATCTCGGCCAGCTCGCGCTCGGACAGCTCCCCGATGGGGTTCCAGGAGACGGACCAGTCCTCGGGCTCTCCCCCCGCCGCGGCGTAGAGGCACCGGATGAGCCGCTGGAGGGGCTTGGTGTACCGGAGGAGCTGGTGCTGGCTGACGGTGGCGGTCCAGTTCGCCCACCACGACTTCTCATCGGTGGACAGGCCGGCGGGTGCTTCACCGAAGAGGAGAGCGAGTGGGATGGAGGTGACGAGGGCGAGGGCGAGCCGGGCACCTTCGAGGAGGTCCTTGTAGCCAGAGGGGTTGAAGGGGATCCGCTGGTAGTCGTCTCCCCTGCCCAGCAGCACCGCATTGATCAGCGACTTCATCTTGTTGATGTTCTTCACCGACTTCAGCATCGCGGCGGGATCGCCCGAGGCCATCTTCCCGGCCAGGCCCTGGAGCTTGAACACGCCCACCGACAGCTCCTGAGCCGCGACCGCTCCCGCCGCAGAGGTCTGACCCAGATTGCGGAGGGCATCCCAGAGGACCTGACCGATCGCATCACACTCCAGCGTCCCCAGTGCGCCCCGGGTGCCATGGGGAAGGTCATGGCCCACGAAGCGGAGGAGCCGGGTGTGGTGGACGGGCTCACTGTGCCCCACGATGCCCATGCGACGGGGATGGATGTGGTAGCTCGACGGCTTGCCGTACTGCGGATCCTCGGGGTCCGTCTCGTAAGTCGCCGGGCTGAACTCCCGCGCATCGAGGACCACCAGGTTGCGCACCGCACGGACCGTGGTGGGGTCGAGGGGCTCGGAGAGGTCGGCAGGGTCGTCGGTGACCATCCAGATCATCGCCTCGCCCAGACCCCGCGCCCAGGTGTCCGCCTCCGCGATGCGCGCCATCACCGAGAGGTCCGTCAGCGCCTGCTGCAGCGGGGCCTCGTCGTCGGTGTCGTCGGTGACCGTGACGCCCTTCCACGTCGCCCAGCGCGGCAGGATCTCGCAGATGCGACGGTACGGACCGCTCCGAAGCTCGGCGATCAGCTCCCGCTCGTTGAGGTACAGCCGGTACAGGTTCGGACGCGCAGAGGCGCTCTTGTCATTGAGGCCGCCCATCCCGGACAGATCGCTGAAGTGACCCGAACCCGTCTCAGCACCGCCCGCTGCATCGTGGTGGATGCCGGCTGCGTCCGTTGTGGGGACACCTGTGGGGACAGGCGAAGGGGTGGCCGGAAGGGCGTCGGAGAAGACGTCGGCGATGCGGCCACGGATGTTGAGTGGAGAGGGCATGGGGCCTCGGTGGTGAGGAGGGTGGGAAGGGTCAGAGGTTCCAGTCGGAGAGGCTGCCGCCACTGCGGGCTTCGAGTTCCCAGCGCATGATCAGCTGGGAGCAGGCGTCCACGTCGTCGTCGTGCTTGCCACCAGGGAAGGCACACACCCAGAACTGCCACTCCTCCACCCAGACGGCGATCTCGGGGCTGAGGGAGGGCGCGGGGACGTAGACCTGCTTCGCTTCGGCGGTGCGCTCGATGTAGATGGCGCGGGCAGCTTTGGAGCGGTCCTTGCCGGGGGTGTCTCGCAGGGGGTCGAAGGCGAGGAGGCAGGTGATCTCGCCCTCTCGCTCCTGGAGGTAGTTGCTGCCGTTGGCGTGGTCCTCGATGAGCGTGCCGCTGCGACACCAGGCCCACTTCTCATGCAGGCCATCGAGGGTCCGCTTGAACTCTGGGTAGGCCATCCGTCGGCAGATGCGGTCGATGAGGTAGTAGCGAACCCCGCAGCGCGCCCAGACCTGCATGGAGTGGAAGTCGCTGTTGGGCTTGCCCTTGCGCGCCGCATCCACCGTGACCCAGACCTCATCGGCAGTCCGGGCGATGGACTCGGGGTGGGTGGTGTAGGTCTGAAACCACTCCCGCTTGATCTGCCCGCCCGTCAGCTTCAGGGGATGCTGCTGGTGCTTCGCCCGCCAGCCCCGGGGCCGCTTCTTCCGCCGCTCCACTGCCGCACGGGGCAGCCGGGCCGGGTTGAGCAGCTCGCCGTGCTCAGTGCGCCAGTCTCCATCGACGCGGTGGGGGTAGCGGAACCGGGGGTCCTTCTCGGCGTCGGGGTGCCACTGGGTGCCGTGCCGGTAGCGGTTGGGATGGTCGGGCTCGAACTCAGTGGGGAGGCAGACGGAGGGGGCACCCTGCTCGATCATGTGTGCAGCGAGGTCCGCGGTGTCGAGGCGCTGCATGATGAGGATGACGTAGCCCCAGACGTGGCTGTTGAGCCGGTCGAGCACCTTGTCCTCGTAGGTGTTCGTCGTCGCCAGCATCCGCTCGGCCACCCGCTCGGCGGTGCTGTTGAGGATCGCGTCAACGTCGTTTGGATCGTCGATGAAGATGCCGTCCGCATCGACCCCAACGAAGTCCGCGCCCCAGGGGTAGCCCTGACGGGTGCCGCCCTTCTCGTTGTCGAAGCGCTTCTTGGCGTTCTGATCCCGCCGAAGTCCCC
>JBLHNG010000848.1:0-3791 GCA_047621685.1 Myxococcota bacterium
GGCGATGTGGACACGGACGACACCTCCGACACCGACACCGAAGACACCTCCGACACCGACGACACGGACGAGCCTGAAGAGCCCGTCCAGGCGACCACCGAGGGTGTGGTTCGGGTGCAGCTGTATACCGAGGATGAAGACGGGGAGCGCACCTACATCTCCTGGAGCGATGCCTACAAGAGCGCGTACCCCTTCGGCTCCATCTTCCTGACCTCCTACACCGAGGGGAAGTCCGGCGACATCGACTACCACGGCTCGACCGTGATCTCCGCCAGCGACGTCACCCCGGACACCGGCAACCAGTACAGCATCACCGTCAACCTCACTGAGGAGGGCACGGTCAACCTGTACGCCGCGGTGGACTACTGGGCCGATGGCATCATCGGAACCGACGAGCCGATCGGTGTGTACCCCGACGAGGTCGAGATCATCGCCGACGAGGATGTGGAGGGGCTCGACATCACGATCCTCGTTCCCTACCACGACTTCAGCAGCACCGGCAGCGGCGGCGGATCGGGCTGCGACGATGTCTCGATCACCGGCGACATCGACCTCACCCGGGACTACTCCGGCGGTCGTGCAGTGGCGATGCTGGTCGACAACGCCGGCAACGGCCCCTACGACTGGGGCTGGTCTGAGCTGTCGGCCACCGACGACGGCGCCACCGGCACCTACTCGATCGCCACCTGCGAGGACTACGGCTCCCTCCAGCTTCGTGGTGCCTGGGACAGCAACGGAAACGACCTCATCGATCCAGCGGATGTCTGGGGCAGCTACGCCAACGACGACGGAGTAGACGCCAACCCCATCTCCATCGGCTCCAACGACCTGCCCGGCTACGACATCCTCATCCCGCTGGGCAGCGGTGGGCTGTCCGTCATCCCCTACAGCCGGCTCTCCGGAACCCTTGATGTTGGCGGAGGCGACTTCGGCGACCTGCCCAAGGACACCGACGCGGTCTACGTCGTCGCCCTGAAGTACCGTCCAACCACCGGCATCTCCCTGGCGACCCTCTACGAGCAGGCCTACGACATCCAGGAGTTTGAGCCTGCGGACTTCGCCGGTCAGTCCAGCATCGACTGGTCGCTGAGCGTGCCGTCCAACAGCATCATCTACCTGTGGGCCTACTCCGACTCCGGCAACATCGGAACCGTCAATGAGTCGGGGGAGTTCATCGCCTCGGGTGGCGACGACGACAACGGCAAGATGGTCACCAGCAGCGGGCTGAGCGAGGGCAACAACATGACTCTCGGACAAGCTCCAGAGTAGCTTTCTCCCGACACCTCTCGTCGAAAGCCCGCACCGCCACGATCCGATCGTGGCGGTGTTGTGCTACAAAGAGGCCCCCGTCCGGTCTGAAAAACCAGGAAGAAGATCATGAATCGCAGCACCCTCGGACTCTTTGCCGCCCTGACCGGCCTCAGTTTCTATGGCCTCGATGCCCTCGCCGGAGCCAAAGCCTCCAGCTTCAAGTCGGAGCGAAAGCGGGGCGAGAACTACTTCAACGCCAACTCCGCCACCGACGGCAATCCGCAGACCGCCTGGCTGGTGCCCGGCGAGAGCGAGAACAAGGGCGAGTGGATCATGATCGACGTGCCCAAGCTGACCATCGACAAGCTGGGCATGAACATCGGCTACGCATTGAGCGACGACACCTTCCAGGACTACGCCCGGATCAAGTCGGTCTCCATTGAGCTGTTCCAGTACAGCGACCTCCAGGACCTCGAGCCGGTCCCCGGTCAGGTCACCGCCACCTTCGAAGACAAAGCGGGCTTCCAGATCATCGATGTCGACAACATGGAGATCACCTCGGACTCCGGCGGCAAGGTCAAGATCACCGTCACCGAGGTCTACCCCGGCCGGGACTACCCCAACTTCGGCATCTCCGAGATGCTGATCTACCCGACCGAATTCGAGGTCGCCACGTCGATCAACGACGTCTCCGATGAGTCCGGCGACCACAGCCGCCTCGACCTCATCGACGACAGCAGCCGCACCTTCTGGGCCGCGGATGCCGAGGGAGCCTCGATCAGCTGCGAGGTCTCCGGGTACACCATCTCCAGCATCGGCATCCAGCCCGGTCCGTCTTCGTACTCCCGGCCCAAGACCGTCAAGCTCACCGCTGGTCCCCGTCAGGTGACGGTCGAGCTGGCGAACAACGCCTCGGTGCAGTGGTTCGACATTCCCTCGACCTCCGGCTTCTCCGGGTACTGGGCGGATGTGACGGTGGAGGTTCTGGAGGTCTACCCCGGCAGCAACCCCCAGGTCGCCATCGCTGAGCTGGATCTGAAGGCGGTTGCATACGCCGGCTTCTAAGGGCTCCGTAGCCCGGGAGCTGATCGCCGCCGCGATACTGTCGGTCGGCGTGGCGCTGCTGTGCGCCTTCTACCTCGCCCGGTTTCACCTGCCGGAGTGGCCGGTGGTCGGGCGGGACTTCGTGCAGGTCTGTGTGGAGACCGCCGCGATTCGGGACGGAACCCCGTCGGTCTACCCCCAGCGCACGCCGACCTCGGGCATGCTCCCAGGTCTGCTGGCCCGGTGGCTGGGCATCGTGGACGGACTGCTGGTCGGCGCGCTGCTGTCGTGTGCGGCGGTGGTTGGCGGGGTCTACCTGTGGGCGCGGTCGCTGGCGAATGCCCGGGCTGCGGCTGCGGCGGCGGTGCTGGTTGGTGCATTCACACCGCTGGCGGTGCTGCCCCGGTTTGTTCACTTCTACCCAGAGGTCATCGCGGTGCTGGTGGGCTGCATGGCGCTGGCAGGGGTGGCTGCGCGGTGGCCGGGGTGGGGGACGGCGCTGTTGGCCGGACTGGGAGCAGGGGCGGCGCTCTTGGTGGACGGACGGGGGCTGCTGTGGGCGGTCCCAGCACTGCTGGTCGCGGCGGTGGCGCTGCGGCGGTGGAGCGTGCTGTTGCTGCCAGGGGTGGCGGGCTCGTACCTGCTGGCCGGTCGGCTCCTCCCGCCTCACACCCCACGATTGGAGACGCAGATCGCATGGTTTATCCAGGATCTTGGCGGTGTCCCGCCGGAGCTTTTGCCGAAGATGGAGCGGTTCCTCTGGGGCCACAGCGCGCTGACGGACCTGCCGAGCACCGTGGGCTACCTGCTGGCGGCACAGGCCCCGTCAGCCCCGGGCAATGCCGCACAGCGGGCGATCCACATTGATCCCTGGCTGGCCGTCCTGGCCGTCGGGCTGATCGCGGTGTGCTGGGTGCTCCGAGAGACGCCGAAGCGGCTGGTGGTGCTGGCGGTGACGTCTGCACCGTTCGTCCTGGCGCTCTATGGCGCGGCGACCGGGCAGGTCTCTCCCCGACACCTCGCGATGGCCTGGCCGTTCGCGCCGGTGGTGCTCGGGGTCGGACTGTCGGCGATTCGGGTGCATCCGGCGTGGCTGGCGGGCGGCGGGTTGGTCGTGGCGATCGGGCTGACTGCAGCGGACTTTGGCGGAGACATCACCCAGACCCCCGACGTTGATGCCCTGCTCGCTGCCCATCCCGATGCGGATCCGGCGATCGTTGCGCGGCTGGAGTTCAACGATCCGGTCTGTCGGGCGGCGATCGCGGCGGATCTTGCCGCCGGTCATCCGTGGGGGAGCCGGCTGTATCGCCGCTGGCCGCCGATCCGCTGACTACTCAGTCTCCTCAATGATCGGGGAGGGTGCGATGCGGCCCATCATCGGCTGCATCGGCTCAGGATCGGGCTCGGGGATCGGCTCCGCAATGTTGCCCAGCATGATCTCCAGCTCCTCCGGGTCGATCGCCGGCTCGCCCATCAGCGGCTCAAGCTCCGGGATC
>JBLHNG010000849.1:0-3789 GCA_047621685.1 Myxococcota bacterium
GACCGGCAAGCCCTCACTTTGGCGGGTATTACCTCACTCCAGGCTGTAGACAGGTCGGGATTGGGTGGGCTTTACTGTGTCACCCGAGACTCAAGGAGGACGTGATGCGCGTAATGATTCTGGCGATGGTTGCAGGGATTGGCTGCAACGGTAACAAAGACGGCGGTGGCGGAAATACCAAGGGTTTAGATGCTTTTGGCAATGGAAGCAACGACATCAGCAAGGTGACGGTCACTGAGATCGCCAACAGCGATGATGGCCTCGATGTCCCCCGCGACCTGGAGTTCAACCCTGATGTCGAGGGCGAGCTGTGGATCATCAACCGTGCGGACGACTCGGTCACGGTCGTCTTCGATGCGGGCACCGACAGCCAGGACTCTACCCACATCATCGACACCTACGCCCTGCACTTCATGGAGGAGCCCTCCTCGATCTCGTTCGGCGCGGCGACATACTCCGGCTCGGACTCTCTGACGTTCGGAACCTGTCAGGAGTCCCGGAACACCTACAACGACCAGGGCCCACCCAACGACTTCATGGGGCCAGCCCTGTGGAGCGCGGATCTGGACGTCTTCGGCGAGTCCAACCCCGAAGCCATCGAGCACAACACCCAGGTCTTCGGCTTCTACGCCGACCTCGGCAGCCACCTCGACATGCTCCATGAGAGTCCGCTGTGCATGGGCATCGCCTGGGAGACTGAGAACGTCTACTGGGTGTTCGACGGCTCCGACGGCACCATCGTGCGCTACGACTTCGCGAGCGACCACGACCTCGGCTACGACGACCACACCGATGGCGTCGTCTCCCGGTTCATCGAGGCAGAGGTTGAGCGCGTCGAGGATGTGCCCAGCCACATGGACATCGACCACGCCACCGGCCTGCTCTACATCGCGGACACCGGAAACAGCCGAATCACCGTGCTCGACACCACCACCGGCGAGGAAGGCGATCGTCTCTCGGCCAGCGAGCCCGGAGTGGACCACCATGAGATGGAGGGGGTCACCTACTCCACCTTCATCGACGGCTCAGAGTTCGGCCTCGGCCAGCCCTCCGGACTCACCCTCATCGACGGCTACCTGCTGGTCACCGACCACGCCAACGGCAACCTGTTCGCCTTCGACCTTGAGGGCAACCTCGTCGACTGGATGCCGACCGGACTTGAGGGTCTCATGGGCGTGGATGCCCGCTCGATCGATGACATCTGGGTGGTCGACGCCGCAGATGACAAGGTCTTCCGCATCCAGCCGTAGTCGAGAGACTGCTGGTCGGAACTACTGGAGGCTCCGGCGCCATGTCGTGCGCTGGAGCCCCAATTCCGCCAGCCGGGTGATTCGGTGGCTGTCTGAGCCCAGCAGCGCAGTGTAGCCAGCCTCGGCGCCATCGAGTGCGCCAGAGAGGCGCAGGGCGTCGGCGTGCATGAGCTGGCGCTGCTCCTCCAGCACGGTCACCGGCAGGGGGTTGGGGTACGACAGCACCGGATCAGGCCCCAGCCAGCGGGCGGCCTCGGCGGGCTCCTCCATCGAAGTCAGCAGCAGCCCGGTGAGGTAGCGGGGCAGGGGATCCGCCTCGTCGAGGTCCGCCCACTGCATCAGGGTGTAGAGCGCGGTGCTGCGGGGGAGGTTGCCGAGGAGGTAGCGCCGGGCGAGGCGGGTGGCCTCGGTGGCGGGACCGTCGGTCATCAGGCGCTTGACCTCCAGGCGCCTGCGAGAGCCGTCGGACAGTCCAGCGGTGAGGCTGGCGGTGTAGGCGGTGATGGCCTCGCCCCGCCGGTCGCTGTGCCACAGCAGGTCGCCGCGAAGCTCGGTGACCCGGGCGGCGCGGCCTTCGGAGAGATCCCAGGTCAGCAGCTCGTCGACCTGGGACAGCGCCGCAGCGTGATCTCCGGCGTCAGAGAGGACCCCGGCGAGGCTGAGACGGTGGTCCGCACTGCCAGGCTCGAAGCCGATGATCGCCGTCCAGATCGCAGCCGACCGGTCGTACTCTCCCCGGGAGGCTGCGATCCCAGCCTGTCGCTTCTGCTCGGCGATGGTCCGGGCGCAGATCCGCTCGAAGATGCTGCGGCGGCTGTAGCGGGAGCGGGCGAGTTGGAGGTCGGTCTCGGTCAGCTCAATCTCATCGACGAAGCCCTCCCACTCGGTGATCAGCGTCCGGACCTTCTTCCCGTAGACCCCCTCGAAGTCACCCTCTCCGTAGACCACCTCGAACTTCTCGATCCCGTAGGTGTCGATGAGGTAGCGCACGAAGGAGCCCATCATGGTGTACGCCTTGCCCGACGGCTGGCTCCAGAACCCGGCGGGCTTGAAGATCTGCCGGAGGTTGGGCGCGATGTCGAGCTGGCGCATGGCGGCGACGGCGTGGTGGGCGGGAAGCTCCTCGGCAGGCCAGTCGGCGGCCTCCGCGATGCCTTCGAGCAGCCCGATGTCTGGGGTCAGCCCGCCGCGAGTGGGGAGCTGGAGCGGACCGGCGCCGAATTGGGCGGAGAAGAGGTGCGACATCTCATGCCCCAGCGATCCCTCACCGATGCGGTTCCAGCGGATGTGCATCTCGTGGGTCCAGGGTCGGGCGACCTGGGTGCTGCGGGCGCCGAGGATTCGCTTCTGGGTGTTGCGGTCGGGGTAGACGAACGCGACCAGCTTCCGCCCCCGCCACTCCACGGGATCAAAGCCGAAGAACGCAACGTGACGGGCAAAGTGGAACTCGTGGTCCGCAGCGATGAGCGGCTGACGCTCGGGCGGGATGGCGGCGGGGTCGAAGTGGATGATGAAGTGCTCGGTCTCCAGCCGACCCGAGAGGATCTCAGTCGCTTCGTCGCGGTCAATCTCGATGTTGAGCTTCATCCGGTTGGTCGAGATGGACAGGTAGACGAGGCTGACCGCGACCAGCCCGGCGATCACCGGTCCGACCGGGCGCTTCATTCGCCACCGCCACCCGGCTTCCAGCGCCAGCACCGCCGCTGCGCAGCCCGCGAGCACCATGAGGCGGTACCACAGCAGCGGGCGGGGGAGGCTGAGGGCCTCGTCGTAGATGGAGCCGGAGAAGTAGCCGATGAGCCACTCATGGCCGGTGATCGAGGGGTGCCAGACCAGCCGCCACAGCACCCGGGCGATCTCCGCCAGCAGGATCGTCGCTGCTGCCAGCCCCCGACCCCGGGGCAGCACCGCCACGGCAAAGGCGATGGTCTGGCCGATGACCACGGACACCACCGGGATCACCACCCAGAACTTCACGCCCAGCCAGAGGTCGCAGTTGGGCACCCGCAGCGCGTTGAGGGTCAGCAGCAGTGCCGGGACGATGAGCAGGGCGAGGTTCGCCGGGAGCCGCTCGAAGTACAGCGCGGCTGGTCCCCGGTGGCTGGTGGTGTCCAGCGGGAGCGGAAGCTGCCCGTCGGAGAACCGGCGAAGGGTGGTGACCATCACGGTCAGCCCAGCTGCCGCACCCATCAGCGCAGCGGACTCATAGCCGAGCAGAGAGGCGAGGGGAGTGACACACAGGATCGCGCCGATGAGGGCGAGGAAGATGCCAGCGATCACTTCACAACCTCAAAGGTGTACACCGGCTCAAAGCGCCAGACGCCGTCTGGGATCGGCGGCTTGTCCACGGGCTCCCCGCCAGAGAGCCAGGTCTCGGTCAGGCCAGACGCGCCGAACACCAGCAGCGTCTTTCCCTCGTCGAAGGAGGCATAGACGCCGTTGAGCGCTGAGGGGTCCGCGATGTCTGGATCGCCCTCCAGTCCAGGCAGGATGTCGGCGTACATTGCGCCGACGCCGAGGTAGAAGGGGGTGTCCTGGA
>JBLHNG010000850.1:0-3786 GCA_047621685.1 Myxococcota bacterium
GCACGCCTCCGCGACGATGATGGACTACCCGGTCATCGCTGACGTCGACAACGACGACCACGCCGAGATCATCGTCTGCCATGCCGGCTACACCTCGGCGCTGTCGGTCTACGGTGACCTCGATGACTCCTGGGCCCCGGCCCGCGAGGTGTGGAACCAGCACGCCTACGACATCAGCAACATCAACGACGACCTCACCCTCCCCAGCCCCGCCACTCCCGGCTTTGCCGACAGCAACACCTGGCACTCCGGGGTCAGCGGCGCTGGCAGCGGCCTCACCGTGGACCTGGAGGCCGAGATCGCCGAGGTCTGCATTGACGAATGCGACGCCGGGGTGGTCTACGTCACCCTGCGGGCGCGAAACCGCAGCGAAGGGGAGATCGCCGCCGGGCTCAGCATCGCGCTGTATGCCACCATCAGCGGCACCAACACCCTCATCGCCACCACCACCGCCCCGGCGATCCCCAGCGCCTACAGCACCGAGGGCATCACCCTCACCATCGACGCCGCGGATCTGGACGGGGCTGAGGCACTGGTGGCGATCGTGGATGACGACGGCACCGGGACAGGGGTGATCGAAGAGTGCTCAGAGCAGAACAACGACGCCACCTTCTCTGGCCCATTCTGCGAGTCGCCTTAAGGGCTGCTGTTGAGCAGACGACTCTGCATGCAACATCACGCTGGACAGCAAGGACGAACTGTTCGGATACGACATCATCCTGCTGGGGGACTTAAGCAAGAGCGACGGGAGGAAACCGTCCTGACCTCGGCAAGCTGTGGCGGTGCTGGTCTGTGTGAGCCCGTGCTACCTTCAAGGCTCTCTGGGTGGCCCTATGTGCGGTGTGTTTGCGGTCCTGTCAGCCGAGCGACCGGTGGATATGGAGCGGGTCACATCAGCGCTGTCTGCAATGGCGCACCGAGGACCAGACGGCTCCGGTCAGTGGCGCAGTCGGGACGGGCGGGTGGCGCTGGGCCATGTGCGACTGGCAGTGCGGGGAGACACCCCTCAGCCGATGTCGGGAGTCGGTGATCGGGCGGGTGTCATCAACGGCGAGCTGTATGGCACAGACGCCGAGGGACTGGCGGGTGATGCAGACAGCGACAGCGCGAGGCTGCTGCCCCTGGTGGCGGCGCATGGTGAGGACTGCGTTCATGCGATGCGCGGGGAGTTCGCCTTCGTGGTCTGGGAGGGAAGCCGCGGCCGCTTGATCGCCGCCCGGGATCCCTTCGGAGTTAAGCCACTGTTCGTGTGCCGCAGCGGCGGACAGCTCATCCTGGCCTCAGAGATCAAGGCGCTGGCGGCCTATGGCATCACGCTGCGTTGGGACGAGGGCGCGCTGATGGCCCTCATGCTCACCGGGATGCTGCCCCAGGGCCGGACGCTGTTTTCTGGGATCGAGGAGGTTCCCCCTGGACACCGCCTCATCGCGGACCATCGGCAGAGCCGGGTGCAGCGGTGGTGGCAGCCGGTCCTCTCCGAGCCGGGAGACACCACCGATCACTGCGACGCCATCCGCGCGGCGCTGGAGGATGCGGTGACTGTGCGGCTGGCCGCGGATCGGCCGATCGCTGTGGCGCTCAGCGGTGGGATCGACTCCTCACTGGTGCTCGCAATTGCGGCACGGAAGGCCCCGGTGATGTCCTTCTCCGTTGGCTTTCCAGGAGATGACTCCAGCGAGCTGTCCCAGGCTGCCGCCTTCGCAGAGCATTTGAGTGTGCCGCACCATGCCCTGAACCTCAGCGAAGCGAGCCTCGCGGATCACTACGCCTCCACGGTCCGCGCTGTCGAGAGCCCGCTGGTCAACACCCACGCTGTCGCGCGAAGCCTGCTGGCACGGGCTGTCCGTGCAGAGAGCCGTGTCGTGCTGCTGACCGGCGATGGCGGCGATGAGCTGTTCGGGGGATACCCGCACTTTCTGCAGGACGCTCTCCGTGCAGCCGGGGACCGGGATGGGCTGCAGCGTCTTCAGCGGAGCGTCTCTGGCACCGGCAGGCTGCTGCTGGCTCGGGAAGATGCCGATGGTGATCATCCAGGTTCAGCTGCTCTGCCCGGATTTATCCGCGCGCGGCTGGCCTCCGGGCGCGCTCTGCGGCAGCTCCTGTCTCGGGAGGTGCTGTCGCGCTGGGACGAGACCGAGATCCTCGCGTCGGTGATGGAGAGCCTGGAGCTTCCTGCAGAGCTGGCTGAGAGAGGCCCGGTGGAGCGGGCCATGAACCTCTGGAGTGCCTCAGTGCTGCCGCGCTACCTGCTGCCAGCTCTGGGGGATCGAGTCGAGCTGGCGCATGGTGTTGAGGGGAGAGTGCCGCTGCTGGATGTCCGACTGGCTGCCCTCGCAGGGCGGCTGCCCGAAGACCAACGGGTTCGGGGGAGCACGGACAAGTGGGCGCTGCGTGAGGCGGCTCGGGGGCTGCTGCCAGAGTCGCTGCGGACCCGTCCCAAGCACGCCTTCCTCGCGCCGTCGTTCGCCGCGCAGGTCGGGCCGATGCACGATCTTCTCCACGACACTCTCCGAGGCTCCGCGGGCAGGGAGCTGCCCTGCTTCAGCCCGCTGCGGGTGGAGATGCTGCTCGATCTGGCGCTGCCAGTGTCTGATCCGAGCCATGCTGCGGAGCTGGATCCGGCCCTGAACCTGATGCTGAGCCTCGCGCTGCTCAGCCAGGAGCTGAAGGTCTCGGTGTGAACACCATCACCAGCGCCCGGCGCCATCGGTCTGTTGTGTTGGGACCGCTGCAGTGCAGGGTGCGGCCATCATGCAGCAGCGCCGCTCCGGCTGGGATCACCGGACAGACCGGCTCTGGTGGAGCTGCGCTGAGACCGTTCTGGGAGCCGGGTGCGTAGCGAACACCGCCAGCGGACGGTCCAGAGTCATCCAGCGCCAGCCAGAGCGCGACACCACCGATGGAGCGGGCGGGCTCAGGCCAGGTCTCCAGATCGGAGTGCCACGGCAGGCGGAGCGTGCAGCCCGGACGCCGCCACACCAGATGCTGCCAGCTCACGGCCGCAGGTGCATCGAGGACATCTCCGGCAGCGTCGCGAAGACGCTCATCACCCCGGGTGCTGGAGAACGCCGGATCCCAGCGCTCCGGATCGCGCACCTGGTTGACCAGACCCAGCCACCGCTCCCATCCGACCGGCTCCGCGCACTGCGTCAGGACGCGTGTCACCGCCTCTCGGAGCACCACCAGCTCGGGCTCCGTAAACAACACCCCGGTCACCACAAAGCCATCGCGGCGAAAGTCCGATCGGATCTGGCTCACGCCGGAACCACGTGGAAGTAGCCCAGGGTGGTCTCCGACCCCAGGGACCCGACATTGAGGCGCAGCTCCACCACCGCCGATGGACCCGGCGGAATCTCACCATCAGCACCCAGGAAGATGATCTTGCCGTCGATGCGAGCCAGGAGCCCCAGCTCCGGCGCTCCGGGCAGGGGAGCCTCCGGTCCAGCAGCGACCCCGTCTCCGTCCGGACTCGCCAGCCATCCCCAGGGCCCATACACGCGACCGCGAGCCTGAATGCGCAGGGGACCCTCTGGAGAGCGACGCAGGGAAGATGCGGTCCAGCCATCCCCCACATGCACGTTGACCGCAGCCACGGAGGAGGGCGCGGCGTCATCTTCTATCGCCCACTGAGAGGGGCGCCCGGCATCTGCGCTGACCTGGAGACCGATCCGACGGGAGAGCGAAGTAAACGCCCAGATCGACAGCGCAATGATTCCGATGCCGGCCAGGATCAGGAGGATTCCGGCAGGAGAGCCGCATCCGACAGTGCAGATCCCTGAGAGGATA
>JBLHNG010000851.1:0-3786 GCA_047621685.1 Myxococcota bacterium
TCGCCAGGGAATGAAGACCCTGCGGATGTCCGCACTCTCCAAGCTCGGAGAAGGCTGGACCTCCATCGAAGAGATCGTGCGCGCCACGGCCGCAGACTGAGTCCGCTCCGAATCACACGCTTGTCAAGCCCGACAGCACCGATGTACGCTGCCCCTCTGGAGTGAGAAACCATGCCGAAATTCGCCTATGAGGGTCGAACCGCTGGTGGTGAGGTCAAGAAGGGCAAGATCGATGCCTCCGATCAGAACGCTGCCCGTGCTCAGCTTCGAAAGATGAACATCAACCCCACCAAGCTGAAGGCAGCTGGTGGCGGTGACATCAAGATCCCGATGCCGGCGTTCCTCAAGCCCAAGGTCACCACCAAGGATCTGGTGCTGTTCACCCGACAGTTCGCCACGATGATCGACTCCGGCCTGCCCCTCGTGCAGTGCCTCGACATCCAGGCGAAGCAGGCGGCGAATCCCACCTTCCGGGAAGAACTCTCAAGCATCAAGGAGTCCGTCGAGAGCGGAACCACCTTCGCGGATGCCCTCAAGCGGTTCCCGTCGACCTTCGACGACCTCTACCGCAACATGATCGCGGCGGGTGAGGTCGGCGGCATCCTCGACACCATCCTCAACCGCCTCGCGGTCTACCTCGAGAAGGCCGACAAGCTCAAGCGCCAGATCAAGGGCGCCTTGATGTATCCGCTCATCACCGTGCTCGTGTCGATCGCGGTGGTCTCGATCCTTCTGCTGAAGGTCGTGCCCACTTTCGAGGTGATGTTCGCTGACTTCGGCGGCACCCTGCCCGCGCCGACTCAGTTCGTCATTGACCTCTCCAACTGGCTCCAGGCCAACTTCCTGGTCATTGTTGTTGCCGCCGTCGCCCTCATCTTCGGCTTTCGGTTCATGTACAACAACAAGAGGGGGCGGCTGATCATCGACCGCGTCTCTCTGAAGTTGCCGGTGTTTGGCGATCTGCTCACCAAGGTCGCGGTCGCCCGGTTCTGTCGCACCCTCGGCACGATGATCTCCTCGGGTGTTCCGATCCTGGAGGCCCTGGACATCTGCGGTCGGACCGCCGGCAACAAGGTCATCGAGAATGCCATCGGCAAGGTCCGGGAGAGCATCTCCGAGGGCCGCAGCATCTCCGAGCCGCTCCTGGAGACCGGCGTCTTCCCTGAGATGGTCTGCCAGATGATCAACGTCGGTGAGGCCACCGGTGCACTCGACGTCATGCTCAACAAGGTCGCGGACTTCTATGAGGACGAGGTCGATCAGTCTGTCGAGACGCTCACCAGCATGCTGGAGCCGATGGTCATGGTCTTCCTTGGTGTCATCATCGGTGGTCTGGTCATCGCGATGTACATGCCCATCTTCTCGATGGCCAGCAACGTCGGGTGAGCGACAAAGAGGAGACGCCTCGATCGGTTCTGTTTGAGTCCCCGATCGAGGGCTACATCTTCCTGAGGCTGCTGCTCGGACTCGTCCTGCTGTCGCTGGCGACCGTGTTCATCTTGCGAAGCCCACCGCAGATGTGGTCTGGCTGGACAATGGCGTTTCGGATCTCGGCGCTGACCTGTCTTGCGATGGGAGTGTCCGCGGCGTTTGTGCGTCGGTATGGGCGGACGACCCGATTCCTCTGGGCGCAGATGGCCCTGGACACGGTGTTTGCGACTGCGCTCACCTCACTGGCCAGCGGGCCAGACAGCACCTACTTCGTCATCTACTTTATGAGCATCGTCGCTGCTGCCCGGCTGCTGCCCTCGCTGGGGGTTGTGGTGGTCGCAGCGGTCGATGTGGTGGCCTATGGCGGGATCGCGATGGCCGGGCTGATGGGGGTGCTGGGCTGGGATCTCAGCCCGGACAGCCTGCTGCTGTACTCCCAGGTCCTCGTCCGGATCTTCGGCCTCATCCTGGTCGGCTTCCTCTCGGTGGGTCTGGTGTCTCGAAAAGAACTGTCGGTCGCACTGGACCGGGTCCGGCTGCTGGAGAAGGCACACTCTGAGCTGCTCGATCAGATCCCGGTCGCGATCATTTCATCTCGATATGGTGAGTTTGACAGTCAGAATTCCGCAACGGCTGAGATGTTCGGTGTGGTGGTTGGGCAGCGAGTCGGGGAAGTCTTCTCCCAGAAGTCGGAGCGGTGGGAGCAGCGCCTGGGGGAAGGGGACAATGTTCGCTGGCTGTCCTGCCAGCGCAGCCCGCGAGAGGGCGGCGGCGACATCTTCATCGTCGAGGATGTCACCCGACTCCATGAGATGGAGTCGGTCATCGAGCGGGACGAGCGATTGTCTGCGGTCGGTCGTCTGGCCGCCAGCCTCGCCCATGAGATCCGAAACCCCCTCGCCAGCCTCTCCGGCTCGGTTCAGCTCCTCCAGGAGCGAAACGCAAACCCCCTCCACCGAATCATCCTGCGCGAAGTCCACCGCCTCGACCGGCTCGTTGAGGACTTCCTGACCTCTGCTCGTCCGCTGGAGCTGACTCGGATCACCTTCAAGCCGACCGCGATCATCAAAGAGGTCCTGGCCACCTTCGCCAATGACCCCCGCTGTCAGGGCAAGAACCTCACCCACCGATTCGACGCCAACCCCGTCCTCTTCCTCGACTTTGAGCGCTTCCAGCAGGTCATCTGGAACCTGCTCATCAACGCGGCGAATGCCACGGGTGAGGGGGGGAGCATCGGCATCACGGTGTCGGTGATTGCAGACTCATCGCAGACACAGATCGCAGTCACAGATGACGGCGTGGGGATCGCGGCGGAGAATCTGCTGCGGATCTTCGATCCGTTCTACACCACTCGGACAGGCGGCACCGGGCTCGGCCTGGCCAATGTCGATCGGATCATCCGAGCCCACGGTGGCACGGTCTCAGTGGAGAGCCGGCAGGGGGAGGGAACGACCTTCTTCGTTCGTCTCCCTGCCCCCCCAACCCCTTGAACATTGGAGGAAGACATGGCCGGTGAGCGGGTCCTCGTTGTTGACGACGAGCTGTCCATGCGTGAGTTTCTGACCATCTTGCTTGAGCAGGATGGCTACGTCGTCGAGGTTGCCTCGACCGCTGAGCGGGCGCTGCTGAAGATGGAGCGTTCGTGGCCAGATTTGCTCCTGACAGACATGAACCTGCCCGGTGCCAGCGGGCTGGAGCTGCTCCAGGAGGCTCACACCCGGGCCGCGCGGCTCCGTCGGGACATCCAGGTGGTCGTGGTGACGGGCTACGGGACGGAGGAGACTGCGATCGAAGCGATGAAGCTCGGCGCGGCGAACTACGTGCGCAAGCCGTTCAACAACGACGAGCTGCGGCTGGTTGTCCGGCGGGCGCTGGGGCTCGCAGAGCTGGCGGCTGAGAACACCCGCCTCAAGAGCGGCCTCGGCAACCATCTCCACTTCGGCAACCTCGTCGGCTCCTCACCGGCAATGATGCGCATCTACGACCTCATCCGTCGGGTGATGAACAACCGCATCAATTGCCTCATCATCGGGGAGAGCGGGACGGGGAAGGAGCTGATCGCCCGGGCCATTCACGACAACGGACAGCGTGCCGGGGAAGCGTTCATCCCGATCAATTGCGGGGCCATCCCGGAGAGCCTTGTCGAGAGCGAGCTGTTTGGCCACAAGAGGGGCAGCTTCACCGGCGCAGTCTCCGACAAGGTGGGCCTGTTTAAGGCGGCGGACGGCGGCACCATCTTCCTCGACGAGGTCAACTCGCTGCCCCTCTCCGCACAGGTCAAGCTCCTTCGGGTGCTCCAGGAGCAGCGGTTCACTCCGGTCGGCAGCATCCAGGAGATCTCCGTCAATGTTCGGG
>JBLHNG010000852.1:0-3785 GCA_047621685.1 Myxococcota bacterium
AGCCCAGGGCGGCCATCTGATCGGGGACGTAGCTGGAGGTCGGGTGTCTCGTGATCAGGGCCTCCTGCGCATCCATTGCCGAGCGGATCAGTCCGGCAGTGTGGAAGTTCACCGCGGCGTTGTTCAGGGCCAGGTCCGCGATCTCAGCGGTCGGAAATTCATCGGCGAAGGCCACCCAGGCCTCCGCGGCTGCGACCCCGTCACCATCTTCGGTGAGCTTTGCCTCGATGCGCTTGAACGAGGCGCGCTCATAGACCTTCCAGGTGTCCGCCTTGAACGCGGAGTCCCCGAGGCCTTCCAGGTTGTAGAACTCCAGCGCGGTCTCCTGGAGCAGATCCCACTGACCAGCCAGTGCCAGGGAGTCCTCCAGAAGGTCAGCCCCTCGAATGGCATCCGCAGTGGTCGGATCCATGGTGATCACCTGACGGAACCGAGCCGTGGCCTCGTCGAGCTGATCGCGGCCATAGAGGAGGTAGGCGGTCTGGTAGGTGACGTTCTGGGCCAACTTGTCGTTGGGGAACATCGCCAGGAACCGATCGGCTGCGGCGAGCAGGTTGCGCTCGGCGCTGGTCAGCGGACCGTCGGCGTCGGGCTGTGCGGCGATGACCTTCTGGGCGGCGTGGATGGCGGCCTCGGCACAGAAGCGGGCGTGCCGACCCTTTGGATCGAGGTCGACGACGGCGGTGTACTCCGCGAACGATTCGCTGTAGCGACCCTGGCTGTAGAGCAGCTCGCCATAGGCGAACCGGACATCGGGCTCTTCGACGAGGCCATCGAACTCAGACAGCCAGGCGGCATAGAGATCGCCAGCCTGGGCCAGCTGCTCACGGTCCTGGGTCTTGCGGGCCTGCTCGTGGAGGGTCAGGGCCAGCTTGCGGGTGCGGGACTCGCGCAGATCGAGGGTGTGCTGGAGGATGTCGGGGCTGTCGGCGTGGGTGCGGTGCCAGGTGGAGTCGCGGTTAAACAGCGACGCGGATCGGGCCAGGGACTCTCGGAGAGCGGCCTGATCACCGACCTGCTGGTGCAGTGCGACGACCTCGTCGAGGTAGCGGGGGGCCTCAGCGGCGAGGGGATCCCGGGACAGCAGGATCTTCCAGACCCGCGCGCTGTCGGTGAACAGGCCGCTCTCCGTGAGCTGCTCTGCCATGCGGGCCATCAGCCGGGCGGTCTCCGTGGGCTGGAGAGGCAGGCTGTCGATGGTTGCGATGGCTTCGTCGATGCGCTCGGTGTCGATGTAGAACCGCACCAGATCCCGCTGGGCCTCTTCGGCGAGCTGGATGGCGCCGGTCTCGGTGGCGGGGGGGCGTGAAGCCACCGCGCGCATCATCACGATGGCCTGGTCGTATTCGCCGACGTTGTAGTAGCACCACCCCAGCTTGTACCGGGCGTAGTCGACCTTGTCGTGACCGGGGATCTCTGTGGCGTGCTTGTAGGCGAGCAGGGCCTTGTAGGCGTCGTTTCGGTCGAAGTGGTGCTCGCCGATCTGCACGTAGGCGCTCGCGGCGAAGTCGCTGCCTGGGAAGTCCCGGACGAGGTCGATGCGGGCCTGGAGTGCGTCCTGGGGACGATCCAGCTCGTCGTAGGCGATGGAGAGGTACCACGCCGCCTCATCGCCGCGGGAGAAGGTGGGGTGCTCGCTGCCGATGCGCTCGTAGAGCCGGACTGCGGCCTGGGTCCACTTCCGACTCTCGGTGTGGTCCTCGGACTCTCCCTCCATCTCATTGAAGTACCAGTAGCGGGCCTCCTCGATGTACAGCTCCGCGAGGCGATGCATCATCTCGGACTTCACATCCGGGTCGAGGCCGGGATTTGGCAGCCCGCGGAGCTGCTTGATCGCGCGGAGGCGGTGGATGTGCGCCTGCTCCACAAAGTCAGGCTGGGCCTCGACCTGTTGAGATGGGACGATACGCCGTGGTTCTCTTGCGTCTGTCGGTGGCGAGGCCAGCGACAGTGCGATGAGGGTGAGTGCCGGACAGAGGTGTCTCATGGGAGAGGTTCCTCGAAGGGGTGGACGCCCGATGGACATCGGACTTCCGACACTGTACCCGGGTCACGTCTGTCTCTATGTAAGTCGTGAGAGTCATCGTGACAGGCTGGTTATTTCTTTCTGAAGTCCCGCCCCTTGACCGTTCGGCGCCCGCTGGCTTTGGCTTCCTGGATGGCCATCCGGCACTCTCTGCGCACGATGTCGGAGAGCGCTTCGAGGGCATCGGCGGAGGTGGACATGTCGGCCTGGTCCTTGATGTACTTCTTGAGCCGGGAGGCCACGATGAGGATGTCCCGCTCTTCATCGGTTTCCTGCGGGCGAATGACCCGGCGCCGGGTGTTGCTGGCCGGGGCAGAAGACGTGGTACGGGACTCTGGCCGACGCGGTGGTGGTGCTGAGGGCTTTCCGCCGATCCGGGGCAGGGTGCTCGCTTTGGAGGGCTCGGGACCCGGGGGAGCGCGCCGCTCCTCGGCCCATGCGCTCCGGTGGTTCATCAGCGGGACGTGGGCATCCCAGCAGCTCAGCTTGCAGAAGACCAGCTTGTAGCGGGCCCGGTTGCAGCTGGAGACGCTGCAGACCCAGTAGTCCTGGTTGTAGTTGATGGGCTTCTTACAGCTCCCACAGGCCTTCCATTGTTCTGCCATGGTGACTCCCTGCTCACTGCCTGTTGCCCTTATCTTAAGGACGACGATCAATCTGGACCGACATGTTACCCATGACCGCGCGAGCCTGACGAATGGTGGTGGGGCGGTCGCGTGCGGAGGTCATGTGAGTGTCGGTCAGAGTGATGGTGGGCAGCCCTTGAAGTCCTGGGTGCGCACGCTCAATGAGGTCGAGGGAATGCTCCTCCTGGACATCGCCCGGCCAGGGATGCTTCTGGAGATCTGGCGTCAGGAGGCCCACGTGGTCCTGACTCAGGCCACCAGCAGCTATCGGACCCTGCTGATCAATCTGGTCGAGCGGGTCCTGCTGGACACCGACGGGAAGCGGATCCTGGGGAGCCCCTACCTCAGCACGTTCCAGAGCGGCTGGCCCCAGCTTCGCGCGCAGCTGTTCCTCGCCCGCTACGGCCTCGCGCATCCCTGGACTGCGCTGGCCGCTCACGAGATCCTCGCCCCCGCACGGCTGGCCTCGGATGAGCCGATCGTGGCGCTGGCAGAGTTTGACGCGCTGGTCGCCCGACACATCGACCCCAAGATTGGGGAGTCGTCTCGCAAGAAGACCCGATCCACCGTGGTCGGACTGCTCAAGAAGCTCGGCTGTCTCGAAGCCACCGGCTCGACCCGGGCACCGCTGAAGGTCTGCAGCATCCTCCCGGCACCGCTGGTGTTTGGTTGGTCGGTCGGTGCGCAGTTCCTCATCGATCCCACCCCGCGATCGATTCGCTGGTCCAGCCGCAGTTCTAATGCCGCGGCCCTGTTTGGCCCCCCGCCGGAGTATGCCCGCCGCTGTGTGGAGGCTGCGGTGTCGGCAGGCATGATTGCCAGGGTTGAAGGTAGTGTTGAAGTCTGCGCGGCCTCTTAGGGCTGGCGGGCCTCAGTGCATGGGTGAGGGGGGCTTCGGAATTGAGAGTTACGGGGCTGAGAGCGCCCCTGGCTGAGAGCGCCCCTGGCTGAGAGCGCCCCTGGCTGAGAGCGCCCCTGGCTGAGAGCGCCCCTGGCTGAGAAGGCTGAAGGGCGAGCAGGACAGGTCGGCACTAGCGAAAGCAGAGATGGGCGAATCCTTGAAGTGAGGCGGTGATTCCAGCGACGTCTCCGTCCTTGGGCTGAGGGCGCCCCCGGCGCTGATCGCCACGGGT
>JBLHNG010000853.1:0-3785 GCA_047621685.1 Myxococcota bacterium
TCCGTGTCGAAGCACGTCTCGCTCACAGGGGTGGTGTCGTCGCTGTCGGGCTGGGTCGGTGGAGGGGCGGTGTCTGAGGGCGCGGGACCACAGGCGAGCAGGACGGAGAGCAGCATCTCCGCAGGGTAGCGCAGCTCCAGCGTGATCGCCTCGACACTCCCTGCCGCGATAGGCCCCACCGCTGGAGGATGCGATGGACGATCTGATGACCCGGTCCGGCGGACAGTGCGAGCTGTGCGGTGCGACCGATTCCCCCGCCGCCTGGCCCGTCTCCGGCGGTCCCGAAGACGCGGCGGCTCTGCTGTGTGCGACCTGCCATCCCGCTGTCGCTGCTGGCGAGTCTCTGTCCGGCGGACACTGGTTCTGCCTCCAGGAGTCGGCTTGGAGCGAGGTGCCAGCCGTTGTGGTCCTCTCCGTCCGCCTGCTGCGTCGTCTCCCCGGGGAGACCTGGGCGGCGGATCTGCTCGATCAGGTCTACCTCGACGATGACACCCGGGCGTGGGCAGACAGCGGCGCCGCCGATGCTGGCCCGAAGACAACCGACAGCAACGGTGCGCTGCTCTCCGACGGCGACTCGGTGACCCTCATCAAGGACCTCACCGTCAAGGGTGCAGGGTTCACCGCCAAGCGCGGCACCCTGGTCAAGAACATCCGCACCGGCAGCGACCCCACCCACATCGAGGGGCGGGTCAACAAGATGACCATCATGCTCAAGACGGCGTTTCTCAAGAAGGCCTGAGGGGCCCAGCCTCAGAGCGTGCCGGTGTAGCGGTGAATGACCCCGTCCTGCCCATCCGTGAGGTCGGTCTGGCTGATGCACTCCGTCCAGTCGCTGTTGCAGACCGAGACCGGGTACATCAGGTTCGGCCCCAGTGCATCCTCACAGTCGCTCCAGTTGCCGCACTGCGGAGTATCAGAGATGGCGTCCCAGGCGGCGTAGTCGGTCTCGACGACGTGAAACAGGCCAACGTAGTGCCCGACCTCATGGGCCAGGGTGCCGGCGTAGGTCTCCAGGTCCAGGTCCGAGAAGCTGCCATCGGTGCCAGCGTGAACCAGCCACGACATCACCACCACCGACGTAGAGGTCGAGACGAGGGTACCGGGAATACCACCAGAGACGCCGTAGTAGTCCATCGACCCGTCGATGGTCTCGCCGATGACGATGGTGATGTCGTAGTCGGTGCCCTCAGCGCCCACGTCGCCCAGCGCACCGTCGGTGTCGTAGCCGGGGTAGGCGAGGGTGGCGTCGATGTCGGCGTCTCCGAAGTCCACCGACAGCGACAGCCCGGAGTCGGCGTAGATCTCCTCCCAGATCGCCACCGCCTCCTCGGTCGCTTCGGTCACCACCGAGTCACTGCCCACCCCATCGGCGTAGCGGATCTGGACGTGGATCAGCCCATTGTTCAGGTTCGGGTCCTGCTTGATCTGGGTGACAGCGTTGACCTCGACGTCGCCTTCATAGGTGAGGTTGGCCTTGTAGGTGCCGACGGTGACGGTATACGTTCCCGGCGTAAGCTTGCCTTCGTCAGACCGAATCGGCCAGTTCAGCGCCACATTTTTACCCTCGACAAACACGGCATACGTCAGGCTCTCTGACTCGTAGTACCAGTCCTCCCAGCGCAGCACCGGGTAGCCATCCGGGTCGTTGACCGACTCGACCGCCAGCAGGGCGTCTGAGGATGCCGAGAACAGGAACGCGCTGTCCCCGTCGGCCACCTCGATCTCAAAGGTCGCCACGCCGTCGGAGCTGGAGGTCTCTCGGTCGGTGACGGTGGTGAGGTTGTCGAGGGTCTGGACCGCACGATTGCAGCCCAGGGTCAGCAGGGGGAGAAGCATGGTGGATAACCGGGTCCGGTTGATCCTGAGTGTACCTCCATGACGCAGCCCAGCGCGTGATTCACCCGGCGCGAAGGGCCGCGAGGTGGTCGGCGAGGGCGGGGGGAAGCGGGGCGGTGACGGCGGGCAGGTTTGGCACGTGCAGGCGCCCGGCGTGCAGCCACAGCCGCTGAGGCGCCCCGGCGGGCAGGGAGAGCCGGGACCGGGAGTAGCGCTGATCACCGAGGATGGGGTGGCGGACGTGGTGGAGGTGCCGGCGGATCTGGTGCTTGCGCCCGGTGCTCGGGATCAGCTCGACCAGGCTGAGGGGCTGACCATCCACCACGAAGGTCTCCAGCAGGTTCACGGTGGTCTCGGCCTCCCGCTCATCGATCGGCAGGGTGATGCTGCCGGTGGGGAGCATCGTGCCGTAGACCAGTGCCTGGTAGGTCTTCTTCATCTTCCCCTTGGCGAACCAGGAGGAGGCCTTCGCCCGGTTCTCCAGCTTGGCACAGAGCAGGACTCCGGAGGTCTCCGCGTCGAGCCGGTGGACCGGGCGGGAGCCACGGATGAGCTGGCCCTGGGTCCCGATCCAGCTGACGAGGTCATTGCCCCCCTCCGCGGTGCGATGCGTGGTCCAGCCGCTGGGCTTGTAGAGAAACACCAGACCGTTGCGGTGGGTGAGGAGTCGGGGATCGTTCATTGGCCCTGGTTATCGCGCCCGGGTGATCTGTCGATGCCGGGCTACACTCCCGGTATGCCTTTGATGAGGCCAACAGAGCTGTCGGTGCGTGCGCGGCTGGGGCTGCACTACGCCACCTGTGACTCACCGACGGATGACGAACGCAGCGGGATCTTTGCTGATGTCGAGAGTCGAGTCGGTGGCGATCCGATGGGCTGTGAGGTGATTCAAGGCGTCTGTGCCCGCTGTGTGGGGCGCGGGGTCCGTCGCGACATCGGGGCACAGGCGGCGTCTGCGCTGGCAGAGGCGGCGACCACACGACTGGAGCCGATCCGGCTGAACTTCTCACCGACCCGACTCTCTGCGAGCCGAATCTGGGGAGACCGCCGGGCAGCCCTGGTGGGCACGGTGGACTTCCGTGACGTGGCCCCGATTCTCCAGCCCGACGGGGTTCGGGTTGCGCGGACGGCGCCGGGCACGATGGGCGAGCTGCGCATCCTCGATGCAGTCGGCGGTGTGCAGGAGCGCTTCCCGGTCATCAGCGGCGACGTGCTCCATGTGGTGCCTGGCGAGCAGGTCTCTGCCGGGACGCTGCTGATGCGCTGTGAGTCCTGCGAGACCCTCATCGCGCACCTCCCCGGTGCCACCCGGCTGAAGGTGCGGCTTCATGGCGTCAGGGAAGACCACGTGAGGTGGGCTCGGTGTGTCGCGTCCCCTTGCTGCTCCAGCTCACCGACATCGTCACAGGGCAGTCGGGGGCGCTGCTGGTTCTGAAGCAAGGGACCACGTTGCTGGTTTCCGACGGCGAAGTGGTCGATGCCGGGACAGCCCTCGCGTCGATCCCCTCCTGGGGCTGGGGGACCTCATTTGACCGGCCGTATGGCGGACTGGAGACCTTCCGGCAGCTCCTCAGCGCCGCAGTGCCCGACCACCCAGCACCGATCGCGCCGATCTCCGGGGAGATTCGCTGGGATGGTGAGTCCCCGTTCGTCGACATCGTGCCCGAAGACGGTGGCGCGTTCATGCGGCTGGCGATCCCGGCGGCAGACTGGGAGCTGAGGATCATGCCGGGCATGTTCGTCGAAGCTGGTGACTGGCTGACCGCCAGCCTCATCGATCCCAGCACGCTGCTGGCGGCGATCGGACGGGAGAGGTTCGCTGCAGCCGAAACGCCAAGGCCACCCTGGCAGCAACCCACGCAGAGATCGCGGTCCGGGCGATGCTGATCGAGTCCGAAGGACAACCGATCCTCACCGGCCTGCTCCCAGAGGCTTGATGTCTCTGCTCA
>JBLHNG010000854.1:0-3783 GCA_047621685.1 Myxococcota bacterium
GCCGGGCACACCGGAAGAAGGACACCGGCTGTTCTGTGTAGAGGTTGAAGGGTAGGATCTGGGCATGCCTGCTCTGTTGGCTCCTGCGACAAGAGCGCTACTGCGCGGCAGCATCCAGGGCGGACAGCGCGGAGTAGGGCAGGGTGAGCAGGACGTCCTCGGGCAGCAGGGTGAGGTAGCGCATGAACGGACTCTCGATGACGCCAGAGTCTTCCCAGATCGCCCAGGTGCCGCCATTGTGCTCGGTGAGGGTGATGGTCCGCTGGAGGATGAAGCCCTGGAGGTCGATGGTGTAGCGGACCTGGCCGGGCTCGGCCTCGGTGAGGGTCCAGTGCTCGAAGACCATTCCGTCGAAGCGGATCTCGACCTGCATGCCGACACCCTCGGCGGGGCCAGCCAGTGCGACCGCTTCACGATCTGCGGCCTCGCCCCACCACTGGACGAGCCCGGCCTGGGTGGTGAGCAGGGGGTAGAGGGCCTGGGGGGTGGCAGAGAGGTTGGACTCGACGTGGGTGTCGATCTCATCGTCGAGGGCGAGCCCGCCGACCGCCAGCAGTCCCAGCATCAGCGCTGCGGCGATCAGCAGCCCACCGCAGCTCTGGAGGATGCGCTTCTTCATCTGACCAGCGTCTGCTGCCCGGTGCCGCAGAGCAGGGCCGTCTGAGCATCGGTGAGGGTGGGCTGCATCTGGGTGCGCACGGTGGCCAGGAAGCGATCCCGATCGGTGACGAAGCGGGGGAGGGTGGGGAACATGCGGAAGCCGTCGCCGGGGTGGTGGCTCGATGTGCGGCGCTCGTTCCAGGCCTTCTGACGGTTGTAGCGGATGTGCTTCGAGATCCGCTCCTGGGGGAGCATGCAGATGTAGGTGCAGGCCCGGATGGCACCGGGACGAACCGGCACGGTGTTGGCGTGGAAGGTTCGGGAGTCCCACAGCAGGAAGTCGCCGGGCTCTGCACAGACCTTGATGACCCGGTCGCGGTAGCGGTTCTTCTCAACGTCGGTGAGCTTGTACCAGTCGCTCTTCTGATCCCCCCGGGGGTGACCGGTGAAGAACGCCTGGTGCTCGGTGTGGGTGCCGGGGATGACGACGAGGCCGCCATCATCGGGGCCGGCGTCCGCGAGGTTGATGAGCCCCTGGATGGACCACTCTTCCTTGCGCCGTGGAGACTGGTCGGTGTGCATGAACGACAGCAGCTCGCCGCCGCGCTGGTACTTCCGGGCGCTGTGCATCATGCAGAGGCCGTCGAAGGAGGTGGCGAGGTTGGTCGCTTCGGTGTCGTAGTAGCGAGCGTAGACCGTCGCGCACAGCTCCCGCAGCCGCCACTGGAGCGGGGCGTGACCGATGTACTGGACCATCCCGCCGTGGAGCATGGACGGCCAGTTCTTGCCGAGCCTGTGGGTCTTCGGGCGGTCCTTGCGCACCGGGCTCAGCGCCTCCATCAGCGCCCACATCTCATCGAGGGCTTCGGCGGCCTGTTCTTTGGTGATGACGCTCTTGATGACGGCATAGCCGTGGGTGTGGAGGAACTCACTCCAGCCCGTCAGGTCGTGCAATTCAAATCGGGTGGTCATGGGCGGAATGTAGTGCAAAATCAGGCACCAGTCACCGGGCCGTATCGGGCCCGACTGGTGCGCTTTTGTCTGAGACGTGGGTTTCACCCCCAAACCCCCCGCTACGCGCTGAAATCCTCTCACACAGATCTGTCCGCCAGAAGGGGGCGACATGACGGGTGTACACTTCCGCTGTGTTCCTGCTTCTGCCATCCGCGCTCGCTTGCACCCTGACGCTCCACCCCGACGAGCGCGGGGCCTTCTTCGCCGCGCTGGCGCTGGAGATCCCGGAGGACAGCACGCTGGCGGCAGATGGGGACTTCCTGAGCTGGCGAGAGACCGGCAAGTCGGGGGCGCTTGAGCGGGCGGCGGCTGGCTACGCGGAGGCTGCCGGAGAAGCGGGCACCCCGGAGGAGGCCCGCGCACAGGTGATGTCGATCATGCTGCGGGAGGCACTGGGAGAGTTGACGCCCTGGCGTGGGGCAAGCCGGCTCAAGGGCCAGCCGATCTATGACTGTGTGATCTACGAGATCGCCCGGAACAAGGGCGCCTGTGGTGGGTACATTGGCTTCGAGAAGCTGAGCTTTCCCGATGACCACCCGCTGGCGATCTTCGAGCGCATGGGCGAGGCGATCTCTGGCTGGGGCTGGGCGGTGCCGACCTGGGACGTGGCCCTGGAGGCCCATCGGCTCGCGGTGGTCTCTGGTCAGGTCGAGCTGGCGGCGGAGCTGGACGCACTGGCGGTGCAGATCTTCGCCGACACAGCCGCCGATGAGTCCCTGCCCGACTTCCTCGACGCCCGGTGCGGTGGGGATGCGGTGTGTGCGGCGGCCCAGGCTGCGGCGATCCAGGCGGAGCGTTAGCGCGGCGGACGGCGCTGGAGGATCCAGCTGATCGCGTCCAGGGCATCGGCGCGGATCTCAGCCTCGATGGCCGCTCGGCACAGGTGAGGGATTGCCGCCTCCGTTCCGGATCTCCCGAGGGCCTGACAGGTCGCCTCTCGGACCGTGCGATCCGGATCATCGAGCCGGTCGAGGAGCGCAGCATAGAGCATGGGGGTGACGGGGAGCTGGGCCGCCCACTGCACAGCCTTGAGGCGAACCGCAGGGCTGGCGCTGCTCAGGTCTTCGCGAATGACGGTGGCCGTCTCGGGATCCGCTCGGATGCTCTCGGGGACTGAGCCACCACGTCGCAGGTTCTGGAGGCGTCTCTTTGCCATCAGAGGCCGGGCCGGTGTCAGCGGGCAGCCGAGGAAGTAGGGGCGGCGCCTGGGTGAGACGGTGGGCTCGGGGAACGGAGGGACGGCAACCCCGGCGAGCTGGAGGATTCGAAGAAACTGGTAAGCGGGAGCGGGGTCGGCGCTCTCGAGACCGGCGAGGGCGCGGGAGAGGATGGCCTCGTGGTGCCCGTCGTCGTTGAGAGCCCGCTGGACCAGCCAGGGGATCCTGAGGCGGTCATGGGCGAACATGACGTCGAGGAGGTCGTCGATGGCCTCAGCGGGCAGCTCGTCGACATGAAGTGCCGGGATCAGCGTCGGCACCGCAATGAGCAGCGCGGGGAGGTGTGGGCGAAGCAGGGCGTGCTCGTCGCGGGTCATCAGGCGGAGGATCTGTCCACGGATGTGGACGCTGTGGTGTGCATCGAGGAGGGCGTCGACGAGCACCGGTCCCTTGGGAAGCCCCTGCCGGGCCGCGTCAATGAGTCGGTGCCGGTACACGGTCGCGAGCAGGGGGAGGACTCCGCCGGGGTGGCTGCGTCCGCTGCCCTGGTATCGCCAGGTGGCTGACACTTCCCGCTGTGCACCGTGGGTGCAGAACACCGCCAGCAGCTCCGGGTCCTGCCAGGTCTGGTCGGCCAGCGCCCCAGAGAGCTTCCTGAGGGCGGACAGGGGCAGGGGGACCTGCAGCAGGAGGAGCCGGGCGGTCTGTGCGCGGAGGTTGGTGGAGAAGCCGAAGCCTTTCTTGAGTGAGGTGGGGTCTGGATCCGCGCACAGGGCGACGGCGAGGGTCTCGGGGGTGGTGAACTCGCGCATCTGGGCCTTGCAGCGGAGTGGATCGAAGGCACGATTTTCGACGGGAAGATGGGCCTCCAGCACCGACAGCGGACACCACTGCAGCAGCCCCTCCGCCATCATCATCAGCCGCAACGCACTCTGGTCGCTGAACAGGGCGACGAAGGTGTCTGCTGCCTCGCCGTGCAGGCCGATGGCGGACAATGCACCGATCATCCGGG
>JBLHNG010000855.1:0-3750 GCA_047621685.1 Myxococcota bacterium
GCAGCTTCAGGCGCGCGGCGCGACCAACATCACCGCGTTCAACGCCATCGTCGGCGTGAAGCGTGGCGCGGATGGTGCCCCCATCGAGATCGGCAGCGGTCCGCTGGAGAGCATCATCCGGATGGAGGCCGAGGGCCTCGACTGCGACCCGGAGGCGGTGATCGCCGACCTCCACGACTGCCTCTACCTGTCCCGGTCCATGGTTCAGGACTTCTTGAAGATGACCGACCTCGTCGAGGGCGCCACCTTCCGGTTCTCCCGGCACGCCGACCGCTCCCCCGACAACGGCGACGCCTACCGCGAGACCGGCGAGTTCCTCCGGTGGCTGCTGGCGGACAACTTCGTCTTCATGGGCGTCATCAACGGCGATGCCCACCTCGGCTTCACCCGCCCTGAGCACGCCGATCGCTGGGTGACCGAGAAGCTCAAGAGCTGGGAGTCCTGTGAGGGCAGCCCGGTCCAGGTCCGAAAGGGTCTGCGCGAGTCCCCTGTCCACCGGTCGGGTCGGGTCGATGAGATCCGGGTCGAGCTTCCTGGCGGCGAGCCCTCGCTCGTCATCCAGGGACTGTTCACCTACCGCGCCCTCACCCAGCCCAGCCGCCACGTGCCGCTGCTGCGTCGGGTCCTCGGCAGCATCCTGCGCGACGATGAGTCCAAGCCGGGCAGCTACCGCTACAAGGGCGTCGCCAACGTCTTCGACTCCCTGCCCACCGAGTTCCTGTTCACCGCCACCCAGGCGGAGGTGGTCACGATCATCAACCAGGTGCTTGAGGCAGAGCAGCAGCAGGAGGCCCGCACCCAGATCCTCCAGGACGCCGACTCCACCTTCGCCCTCGCCGCGATGCCCCGGACCCGATGGTCCGAGCGCCTCGGCGAGCAGATTGAGGCCACCCTCATCGAAGGCACCGGCGCCTCCTACACCGATCAGGGCATCTTCGTCAGCCGCTACAACACGATGCTGGTCCACTACTACCTGACCGGCACCAGAATCCTCACCGAAGCGGCCCTCGACCAGCTCCGCGCAGACATCCTCAAGCTGTCCACGCCCTGGGATGTTCGTCTCTATGAGGCCATCAAGGAGATCCTGGAGCCACACACCGCCGATGCACTGGCGATCAAGTATGGCGCAGCGTTCGATGAGGTCTACCGGCTCAACCGCCCGACCTCAGAGTCCCTCCGCGACATCGAGCTGCTGGAGCAGCTGGACACCGAGGGCCGCTCGGTCATCGCTGACATGTTCACCGAGAGCCGCGGCCGACTCTACCTGCGCATCTACCAGCGCCACAACATCCTGCTGTCGCACATGCTGCCGGTGCTCGATGGTTTCGGCCTCGTCATCATCGACCAGTTCGCCGACCCGGTCTCCCTGCACGGTGGTGAGAAGCGCTTCATCGACACCTTCCGGCTTCAGAACGTCCCTGGGATCTCCAGCGAGGACATCATCGCTCGCGGCACCAAGCTCGCCGAGGCCATCGAGTCCGTCTTCGCAGGCTCTACCGGCTCTGACGCCCTCAATCGGCTGCTGCTCAAGGCTGACCTCTCCTGGCAGGCCGTCGACATGCTCCGGGCCTACCACGGCTATGCCCGACAGCTCGGCTTCTACTACAGCCTCGACCGCGTCCAGGACATCATGCTCTCCCGTCCGGAGCTGGTCGGGCTGCTGTGGTCGTACTTCCAGATCCGGTTCGACCCGAACCTGCAGGGCGACCGCGCCAGCCTGATGGGTGCTGCTGCTCGGGAATTCGAGGATGCACTGCGCAACCTCGAGGCCCACGATCAGGACCTGGTCTTCCGGACCTTCTACAACCTGATGCAGAGCAGCATCCGGACCAACTTCTACCGGACCGACCGGAAGTTCCACTACCTGTCGTTCAAGGTGCGCTGCGCAGACGTCACCAACATGCCCAGCCCGCGCATGATGTTCGAGATCTACGTGCATCACCGGGACATGGAGGGTCTGCATCTCCGCGGCGGCGAGGTCGCCCGAGGCGGCATCCGTTGGTCGGACCGCACCGACTTCCGCCGGGAGATCCTCGACCTCGTCGCCACCCAGATGATCAAGAACGTCCTGATCGTGCCGGTGGGTGCCAAGGGCGGCTTCCGCATGAAGCATCGGGTGCTCGACCGCGCCGAGAGCCGCCGACAGGCCGACGAGCTGTACAAGGTGTTCATCCGGGGCCTGCTCGATCTGACCGACAACTACGTTGCCAATGAGATCGTCCATCCCCCCGATGTGGTCTTCCACGACGAGCCGGATCCCTACCTCGTCGTCGCCGCTGACAAGGGCACCGCCCACCTCTCAAACACCGCCAACGTCCTCGCTGCAAAGTACGGCTTCTGGCTCGACGACGCCTTCGCCTCTGGCGGCTCCAACGGCTACGACCACAAAGAAGTCGGCATCACCGCCCGGGGTGGCTGGGTGACCGCACGGCGGCACTTCTACGAGCTGGGCCTGGACCCGAACCGCGACGAGTTCACCTGTGTGGGCATCGGCGACACCAGCGGCGATGTGTTCGGCAACGGCGTCATCGAGACGGCGAAGATGCGGCTCGTGGCTGCGTTCAACCACATGCACGTCTTCATCGACCCAAACCCCGACGCCGCGACCTCCTACACCGAGCGCAAGCGGCTGTTTGAGGCGGTGAAGGGCTGGGACCACTACAACACCGACCTCATCAGCGAAGGCGGCGGCATCTTCTCCCGCCAGGCCCGCTCCATCCCGCTCTCCCCGCAGATGCAGGAGCTGCTGGGTGTGCTCAAGGACGAGCTGCCTGTCGAGGTCGTCATTCGGCTGCTGCTGCGCCTGAACGTCGACCTGCTGTGGAGCGGCGGCATCGGCACTTACGTCAAGGCCAGCCACGAAGACCACCTCGACGCCAATGATCCCAACAACGACGTGCTGCGCATCAACGGCAACGAGCTGCATGTACGCATCGTCGGTGAGGGCGGCAACCTGGGCTTCACCCAGGCCGGTCGCATCGAGTACGCCCTGTCGGGAGGCCGGATCAACACCGACGCCCTGGACAACTCCGGCGGCGTGGACATGTCCGACCACGAGGTCAACCTCAAGATCCTGCTCAACCCCCTGGTCGCCCAGGGCACGCTGGCTCTGCCTGATCGCAACACCCTGCTCAAGCGCATGACCGACGAGGTCGCCGATCAGGTCCTCCACAACAGCGACGTGCACGGCCGCCAGATGTCCCTCGACATCATCCGCAGCCAGATCGATCCGATGTCCTTCTCCCGGACCATCGGCTGGGCCTGCGCACGCAGCGGAGTGAGCCCGGCGGATCTCCGCCTGCCCACCCACGATGAGCTGTCCCGGCGGGCCTCCAAGGGCCTGACCCGTCCCGAGCTGTGTGTCCTGGCTGCCCACGTCAAGATGCACGTCTTCAACGACCTCACCAGCGGCTCTCCCGAAGAGATCCCCGACTTCGACCGTCGGGTGATCGGCTACTTCCCCGCCGAGATCCAGCGAGACTACCGGGACCGCATCCTCAGCCACATGCTCAAGCCCAGCATCGGCATGACCGTGGTGGCCAACGACATCGTCGGAGAGGCCGGCGCCTGGTTCTTCCCGGGCATCAGCGAGCTGACCGGTGCAACCGCCCCGTCCATCGCCCGCGCCTGGATCCATGCCATGGCGCTGATCGATGCCGAGGGTCTGCTCAACACCATCTCCGACAGCGACACCAGCCTCGACGCGCAGTACCGCGCCTGGGTCGAGACCACCGCCGCAGTGTTCTCCCT
>JBLHNG010000856.1:0-3748 GCA_047621685.1 Myxococcota bacterium
GGTCCATGGTGGCCTCCTCGCGCCGGGGGAGCGCATGATGCTCGGCATCCCCGACAACCTCACGCTCCGACTCCGGGCGATGCGCTGCTGTCCGGCGCTGTCGCTGCTCGCCGCCCTCCTGCTCCTCGATCGTCGCCAGCGCCGCAGCCTCCGCATCACCCGGGGCAGCCGTGCGAGCACCGTCACCCTCTCCGGGCAGCCCATCGGCACGGTGCTGTCCATGATCTCCGACTTCTGCACCGCATCGGGTTGGCTCCTCAGCCGCCCACCGGACGGCCGCGGTCTGACCGACCTGGAGCTGCTCGACATCGCAGAAGAGCTGGGCATTACCTCCCGGATCGGTCCCCGACGCATCCTCGCTGAGTCGCTGTTTGTCCAGCTCCAGGAAGATCCAGAGTCCCGAGCGGTCTATGAGCTGCTCCTCCCACTGGAGCGGCGGCTCTCTGAGTGGCTTGAGTCGCATCATCCCGACGAGACCTTGCGGACTTGATTGGTGGAACCTGCTGAATATTCAAGCACGTTCTTTATCCCCTCCGTTGTGTTAGGAGATAGAGCAATCGGCTTAGATGCTCGCTGTGATGGAGCGACAATGTTCGGAATACGACGCGGTCTAAAGCGCGGGGTCAGCAAGCTGGTCAACCGCGGCAACAACGACTCTCAAACAACCCCTGCGGAGCGCCCCACTCCGGCTCCTCGTGCAGCTGCACCTGCGCCGGTCAAGAAGGCTGCTGCTGCTCCAACTGTGCCTGCTCCGGCTGTGTCTGCTCCAGCAACACCTGCTCCAGCTGCGCCAATCGCAGCGGCCCCGGTCGAGAAGCCTGCAGAGAAGTCTGGCGGGCTGACCTCCGGACTCAGCGGGATCGCGGCAATGATCTCCGCCGGTGCTGCCGAGGAGAGCGACGACATCGACCTGAGCGTCTCCTACACCTCCGGTCCTGCCGCAGAGGCTGCCGCAGCGGCAATGGCCGCCCGCGACATGGTCAACCACGCTGAGGACGGCACCCCCTACTGGGGCTCCCTCGACAACGACTCCGCCCGCTCCCGCGCCCTCGGTGAGACCCTGGTCATCGACCAGTGGGAGTGCATCCAGTGCGGGACCTGCGTGGAGAATACCGAGCAGGTCTTCGTGCTCCCCGACGACGCCAAGGCCGTGGTCTACCGCCAGGAAGGCCCAATGGAGCTGATCCAGGACGCCATTGATGCCTGTCCGGTCACCTGCATCCACTGGACCACCGAGCCCGAGCAGTACGAGCAGCTCAATGACATTGAGGGCCACGTTTTAAGCGCGTGAGCACGCTCAGGACAGCTCCTTGACCAGCCGATCGATGTCCGTCAGCTGACGGAGCAAGGCGGGCAGGTCATCGAGATGCACCATGTTCGGCCCGTCGGACAAGGCGCTGTCTGGATCCTCATGGACCTCTAAGAAGATCGCGTCCACACCTGCGGCGACCGCGGCGCGAGCCAGGTAGGGCACCATGGTGCGATCCCCACCGCTTCGGTCACCGAGGCCGCCGGGCTTCTGCACAGAGTGGGTGGCGTCGAAGCACACCGGGACCCCGAGGTCGCGGATGGTCGGCAGGGAGCGCATGTCGACGACGAGGTTGTTGTAGCCAAACGAGCTGCCCCGCTCGGTCACCAGCACCCCAGCCGCCCCGCTGCTCGCCAGCTTGGCCACAGCGTGTCCGATGTCCCAGGGTGCGAGAAATTGCCCCTTCTTGAGGTTCACCGGCATGCCGGTCTGCCCCGCGGCGACCAGAAGATCGGTCTGCCGGCAGAGGAACGCCGGGAGCTGGATCAGATCGACCACCTCCGCCGCCTGGGCTGCCTGCTTTGGGAGGTGGATGTCGGTGGTGACCGGCACGCCATGCGCCGCGCGGATCCGGGAGAGGATGGCAAGCCCCTCTTCAAGCCCTGGTCCCCGGTAGCTGGACAGGGAGGAGCGGTTGGCCTTGTCGAAGCTGGCCTTGAAGATGAACGGCAGGCCGAGCTCTTCACAGCACCGGGCAATGCCCCCGCAGATTCGTGAGGCGATCTCCTCGCTCTCGATCACGCAGGGCCCTGCGATCAGGGCGATCGAATGTCGCCCCCCGATGGGAACCTCCGGGGTGCCCCTGCCCCCGACCATCATCCTGGCTACCGGTCCAATCACCTACACCTCACTACAGGTTGCTCATGCCCTGTCTCAGCGGCAGTGTATATCGGACTGCAGCCCATGAACCACACCGACCCCAGCAACCGCGCCCGCGCCATGGCACTCGATGGCATCGCCCTGACCGGCCTCTGGCTGGTTCTGGCGGCAGCGCGATCCATGCTGAGAGACCTGTGGACCCTCGACCTCATTCCCGGCGCAGATCCAATCCTGGAGGAGGTCTCCTTCATCCTGCACGCCTGGATGGCGGTGGTCCTCACCCCGGCGTGGCTGTGGGCGCTCGCCCGGCTGCGGACCTACGACGACCTCCACACCTCGCCCCGCTGGAGAGCGCTGCTGAGCGCCAGCGGCCTGGCCCTGCTGCTGAGTCTCGGGCTGTTCTTTGCCCTCCACACCACCGACTTCCTCAGCCGCAGCCTTGTGTTCAGCTTCGCCCTCATCGCCTCTCCCATGCTCGCGCTGAGTCGCGCCATCCACCGCCGCATGGGGGCTCACTCGCTGCCGGAGTCCGACGAGTGGCGGGTGGTTCTGGTGGGCTCTGCGGCGGCGGCGGCCCGCATCCTTCCCAGCCTTCGCGCTGAGGTCATCGGACGGATCCCGCTGACGGAGGACGACTCGGGCGGTCCCCTCCCCGTCCTCGGCACCCTCGATGCCCTCGATCAAGTCCTCCTCACTCACCCCATCGACCAGATCCTGCTCGCGGAGTGGGACCACACTGTGCTGCAGCAGGTCGCTCGGTGCTGCGAGGAGCCCGGGGTGCCGTTCTCCGTGGAGGCCAACTTCCTGAACCTGACCCTCGCGCAGACCCGCCTGGAGCGCCACGGAAGCACCGACCTGCTGACCTTCTCCGCCCTGCCCTCCGATCCCATCGCCCTGGCCGCCAAGCGCATCCTCGACCTCGTCGGTGCGGTCACGCTCCTCCTCATGTGCGCCCCGATCATGCTGCTCGCCGCGGCAGTTGTCCGGCTGACGGACGGTGGCCCGGTGCTGTTCGCTCAGGAGCGGGTCGGGCGGTTCGGGCGGCGGTTCACCATGTACAAGTTCCGCTCGATGGTCCTCGATGCGGAGAAGATCCGGGACCAGATCGCCCACCTCAACGAGATGGATGGCCCCGTCTTCAAGTCCGCCAGCGACCCTCGCATCACCGGCCCCGGCCGATGGCTGAGGCGGCTGAGCATCGACGAGCTTCCCCAGCTCGTCAACGTCCTGCGCGGCGAGATGAGCCTGGTCGGTCCCCGCCCCCCGCTGCCCGATGAGGTCGCCAGCTATCAGCGCTGGCAGCGACGGCGGCTCTCTGTTCGCCCCGGACTCACCTGCATCTGGCAGGTCTCCGGGCGAAATCAGATCGACTTCGACACCTGGATCCGCCTGGATCTCGAGTACATCGACAACTGGTCGTTGCTGCTGGACGTCAAGCTGCTGCTCCAGACCATCCCGGTCGTTCTCACCGGCTACGGCGCCCGCTGAGCCCCTTGCAGCGGGCAGGCGGTTCAGGGATCATCGCGGCACACCCCATGATCGGAGCCGCGCCGTGTTCCAGCCCGGATCGCCTGAAGAGCTTGCAGCATTCGCCACGCTCCAGCAGAAGCTGCCCACCCT